>JBKCUI010000215.1:0-14504 GCA_046318495.1 Pirellula sp.
CGATTGGACTTCAGCGAGACGTCGGTGCCAATGGGCACGGCGGTCCCAACGCCGAATCATTTCTTCGGCGTGTGCCAATTGTTGACGCAGTTGCGTGTCATCCCACGGGGTTGCGGCGGCCATGGGGCGCAGTTGCGATTCGAGCTGGCTTTGCTCGGCCACGAGTCGTTCTAAACGTGTGGCTGCCGAGACGCGCGCATCGATCGGCGATTCCGCAACGGGGCCAACCCGATGATCCTCTCGGCGTTCGACTCGGCGTCCATCGTTCCACTCGTTGGTATCGTTCGGCGCAGCAGCTTGCAAGGAATCGCGAAGCCGTGCAAGTTCGGTTTTGACTGCAGCGAGGCGTTCTTCGAGCAACGAGAAATGGGATGCCGAGCCTGCGGAGCGCTGTGCGTTGGCGTGGCCGACGTGCACGAGTTCGGCTTGAATGCGGTCTCGTTCCAAGGACCACCACGTGCGATCGTGGTCGACGGTTTCCGCATGACGCAAGCGATCGAGCAGTTCGCGCTCTTCGTTCTTGAGGTGTTCGTAGCCTTCGTCGAGGGCTGTGCGGGCTGCGGCGTGAACGCCGAGTTTGCTCGCGGCCCACCATAGTTTTTCCGGCGAGACCGATCCGAGCGGGCTGCAGAAAACCATCGCCAAAATGTCGCTGCGCATGTCATCCCAGCGACCGTCTTCTTCGTCCCCTTCCCAAAAGAGATTGCCGATGCCTCGGATGCGAGCCACATCGTCTTCGTAAATCGGGGCGTTGGACGGGTGGAGCGGCGAGTGGACGAATCGGGATGGGACGACGGGAGCTCCGCCAGCGCAGGAAATCATGCGCAAATGCCCTGAAGCATCCACCCACGTCATCGATCCATCGATGGCATCGAACTCCGCGTCATCGAGTTCTCCAAAGGATTGGCCTTGGAAAAGCACGTTTTTCACGAATTTGGTCAGCAGCGACGTCGCGGTGGCGACGGGTGAATAAACTGCATTTAGTCCTCCGCCCATCGGACCTACTTGGTACTGCGATGCCGAATTCTTCTTGTCGATGTCCAATCGAACCAAATGCATGATGAGGGCTCCTCCCTGTCTGTTGTCATCCGTTTGGCAAGCGTCCGTTGCTGTACCATGGGTCGGGTGAGACGATAGCACAGCGGCGCAGATTGGGTAAATAGCGAAAAGAGCGGAAGGCCCCTTCATCCGCCTAGAGTTTCGCCTTCAGGAGATGCTATCATTGTGCGGTCGCGGTGGGAGCTCCGGCCTCGCCGGTACCCCTGCGCCCAACACAACCTCCAATAGAACACCGTCGCCAAGAGAGCTTCGACGGCCAACCGATATCAATATCCGAATAGAAGAGCCCTGTTTCCTCAGGCTCCCTGGATTGGGTGCTTGCGGAAGACCTTATGAGCGTCAACCCGTACCACCCTCTTTCACCTCCTGGAGATGCTTCGAGCCATTCGGCCCGCGCGACGGTTCCCCACGAAGGGGCGGGGCAAGTGATTCGGGCTGCTTTCGTCTATGATGCGGAGTATTACTTAGAAGCGATCGCTCGGTATCAGGCGATGCACCGCTTGCGGGGCTTGAGAAAAGCGATTCTGGTCTTCGCCGGAATCGCAATGATTGCATTTGGGATGTTGCTGTTGCTGGGCGGGGCGCGAGGCCCTGTGTTGCTGGGGACTTTCTGCGTCGCATCGGGTGTTTTTGTCGTTGTTAGCAATGCGCTGCAACGTTGGATTCTGAAGCGTCGATTTCGGGGCAACCCAGACGAAGGAGACACCTTCGTAGTGGTCATGGATGATGAGGGCTATCGCGTCACCAGTCGACTTCACGATGCAAAGATGGCATGGGCTGCCTTTACCGCCGTGAAGGAATTCCCCGACGGGGTGCTTCTCATGCAAGGCAAGCAACTGTGCCGATGGGTTCCCTATCGCGCATTATCTGATCCGGGCGATCGGACCATTCTCTATTCTTATCTCACTTCACGGATCCTTTCTGGACTTTAGATTAAATCGTATGCGAATGAGATTGATGAAGTGGATTGTCGGACTGGCGTTATGCGTTGGTGCTTGGGACGCGGCGACGTCACATGCTGCGACGCCGGAATCTCCGCCTAATGTGTTGCTGCTTTTCATGGATGATCAGCAAGCCGATACGATTGCGGCGCTCGGGAATGAGCATCTGCTCACGCCGAATTTGGATCGATTGGTTCGAAGTGGGATCTCCATGGATCGGGCTTATATGCAAGGGTCGATGAACGGTGCGACGTGTGTACCCTCTCGGGCCATGCTGTTGTCCGGTCGCGGGCTGTTTCATGTCGATGAGAAGCTGTTGGCGCATCCCAATTGGGTCCAAGCGTTCGGCGAGGCCGGTTATCGAACCTTCATCACCGGCAAATGGCACAACGGTACCGAAGCGCTATCCCAGTCATTCCAAGCGGGAGGCGGAATTTCGACTCTCGGGATGGGCAATCCGATGAAGTCTTCATTGAGTTCGTTGGTCGATGGGCAGCTCACCGCAGCGACACCCGAGCCTCAGCATTCCTGCGCGCGTTTCACCGACGAAGCACTCGGATTCTTGAGCCAAGGGAGCGAGCAACCGTTCTTTTGCTATGTGTCCTTCGATGGCCCGCACGATCCGCATATTGTTCCCGAGCGGTTTCCGATCAAGTACCACGCCGGGGACATACCGTTGCCCGCGAACTTTCTCGCGCAGCATCCGTTCAACAATGGTGAAATGACGATTCGGGATGAGTTGTTGTTGCCGTGGCCGCGCCAGCCTGACGCGGTCCGCGCAATGATTGCGGAGTACTACCGGTACATCAGTTTTCTGGACGTTCAGATTGGGCGCATCTTGGATCAGCTGGAGCGGTCTTCCTTTCGCGACAACACGATCGTGGTCTTCACGTCGGACTCAGGCGTTGCGCGAGGGCGACACGGTTTGATCGGCAAGCAGAACCTCTACGAACATTCGATTCGGGTTCCTCTGATCTTTGCCGGGCCGGGCATTGCTCGCAACGCCCGCTCGAAGGGGCTCTGTTACTTGTACGATGTCCTGCCGACGCTGGGCGGGATGTGTGGCGTTGCCGCACCTGATGGGAGCGAAGGGGTCGATTTTCAGGCCACGCTTCGCGATCCTGCGACGCCGATTCGAGATCATTTGGTGTTTGGCTACAAATCGTCCCAACGTGCGATATGCAATGCGAAATGGAAGTTGATTCGCTATCCGAACATCGACGTGACGCAATTGTTTGATTTGGCCAACGATCCCGATGAGCGTACGGACTTGTCGTCCAAGGCCGTTCACGCTGGGGTGTTGGAATCGCTTCGCAAGACGCTGATGGGCGACCTGAGCGAACTGGGCGACAAGGCTCCTTGGACGGAGGTGCCGACCAAACCGGCGAGTTGGCAACCTCCGAGCAAATTAGCTGGCAAGTGACCGAAGTCTGATGGGAATCGCAGGATCCGAATCGCGCGATCCGAAGCGTTCTCGCGATGGTGCAATGCGGCTAGCGCGAATGTGCAGCGTGGCGGGTTCGCGTCGGCCGAGCCGCGTTAGTGCGATGATTCGGAGTCTTTGTCTTTCTTGCGACGGTCTAGGCCGGCGCGTTCCATCAGGGAAGAACGCATGGAAAGTTCGATTTGATCGTCATCGGCAGGGGGCGGGCCCATCGCGCCCAAGTCTTCGGGGTTGTAGCGGATCTCGTATTGATGTTTTGCGATCGTCAGCATCACACCGGGATCCAGGCGTTTGCGCGAGACTCGATAGCCGTTGACCTTGGTCCCATTGCGGCTGTCCAAGTCCTTGACGAACCAGTAGCCTTGCTCGAGCGTCAATCGGCAATGTTGGCCTGAGACGTTTGGAAAGCGGAGGACGATATCGCAGTTCTCGCGCCGGCCGATCAAGACTCGGTCCTTCTTGAGAGGAATGTCTTCGCCGCCGCCGGTGGGTACTAGGAATCCGAACTGAGCCATAACACATGCCTCGGAATCATCCTGCGCCTCTCAGATTACCTACTAACAGAGAATCTGGTGGCAGCGATGAGATAGAGCGATTGGGAATGGGGAGAGAAGGAACATCCATCAACGATCGTCTAGCAGGCCTCGCCAACCAGCGTCGCCTGCTTTACCATTCACTGTACGTTCGCCTCACCTTAGCGTCAACGATTCGGCACGAATCGCCCGGGTGAGGCCACCATTTTTCCTCGGAATCGAAAATCGACTATGCCCAAGTTGACTGTCGCCTTTGGCGGCCTGTTGTGCGCCGTCTCGATCTTGGTCGTTCTCTATCTTTTGTTCGCCGCCGGGGGAGAAGTCAAAAGCCCGAGCGTGCTGATTCCCTGCGCCGTCGGCATTCCCTTGATCATTTTGGGCATCGCTTCGGACTTGCGACCGAATTTGAGAAAACACTTGATGCATGCCGCGGTTACGGTCGGGCTGTTGGGGGCGTTGGCAGCCCTGGGCCGGGGGATTCCGCAACTGATCAAGGTCATCCGTGGCGAAGTCGTCGATTGGCTGCCGTTGTCGAGCGTCTGGGCGATGGCGATCCTCTGTGTAACTTACGTGTTTGTCTGCGTGGAGTCGTTTGTTGCGGCCCGTCGCGCGAGGCAAGCGGCTCACGGGTCCGAGCCTCCAGCTTCCTAGTGCGTTGCCGCGAAACCCAGACGCCGGAGGCGTGCTTTGTCATGGAGCCCGGGTTCGCGTCTCCCAGGGCTGACGCAGCCAAGCGAGGATAGAATTGCCCGCAGGTTTGGACGCGGAATTCCCGAACCGCGTCTGTGCGAAGCCTGTGGAAGTGCCGTTGCGAGACAGCGCACCTACGGGTTGCAGGGGCATCCTTTTCGTTCGATCTGAAGATTGGCACCATGAAATCGTCGCTCCCATCGGAACTTGCACCCGCCCCACGTGAAGCCATCGAACGCGCGATGCAAGAGGGCGAGCGCGCCGTGGGTTGGTTCGAGCCCAATCTTAGCGAGTCGCTTCGCTTCGGCCGCGGTTTGGTGGTGTTGACCGATCGAGCCATCTTAGCGGTCGATGTAACGACCGAGGGCGCAGGTGCAAATGGCTCGGGTTCCGCGCTCTCGTCGAGTGCTTCTGGAGCATCCGCTCCTGGCGCGGTTCAGCGATGGGATTTGCGACCTGACCTGCAACTGCGCAAAATCGATCGAGCGGGGCTCGGCAGCTTGGAACTCGTCGATGATCGCGGCTTGTTGGCGGTTTGGCGCTATACAGCGGTCCAGATCAATGGAGCCGCCTCCCTGGTCAGCGATTTTCAAAGGCTCAAGTCCGGGGGGCTGGATCAAGCTACCTCCTCCATCTGTCCCTCGTGCGGAGGGCCGATGCAGGAAGGGCAAGTCCTATGCAACAACTGCGCGCCAACGGCGGTTCCGGATACCACGCGTTCTCTGTTGCGGTTGGGGCGCTTTGCAAAGCCGAGAGCGTGGATGATTCTCGGTGGATTCGTGCTCACGGTCTTGAGCACCTCTGCGGCCATGATACCGCCGCTGTTGACCAAGCCGTTGATGGACCGCGTATTGATCCCTTACCAGAGCGATAAGCCAGCGGATTTCGGATTGCTGCCGTGGTTGCTCGGGGGGATGCTGTTGGCCGCGTTGCTCAGTTGGGCGTTGAGTTGGATCAAGACGTACGTTCTGGCCCGCATCAGCGAGCAGATCAGCGCGGATTTGCGAAACGCGACCTATGCCCATCTACAAAAGTTGTCCCTCGAGTTTTTCGGGGGGAAACGGACGGGGGATTTGATTTCGCGGGTCAGCGATGACACGCAGCGCATCTGCGATTTTCTCTCCATCCATGCCGTCGATTTCGCGACCGACATCATCATGATTGCGATCACGGCGGCCTTGCTCTTTTGGCTCAATCCCACCATGGCGTTGGTCGGATTGCTCCCCTTTCCCTTCATCGCATGGATTGTCGCTCGCGTCCAAGCTCGCATGCGGGCGGGATTCGCTCGTGGCAGTTCCGCTTGGGCGGAGATGGTGAATGTGTTGGCCGATACGATCCCCGGCATCCGGGTCGTGAAGGCGTTCGCGCAAGAGCATCGCGAGGTGGCTCGATTCCGTCAACGCAACGACCATGTGTTGCACGCCAACGATCGCGTCAATCGCCTGTGGGCTGCGTTCGCTCCGATCATCACCTTGCTGACCGACATCGGGCTGTTGATCATCTACGGGTTTGGCGCCTATCAGATCTATCGCAAAAACATGTCGGTCGGGGATCTGTCGGTCTTCTTGATGTGGGTCTCGCGGTTGTACTTGCGTCTGGACGACATGAGCCGACTGTTGGCCAATGCTCAACGTACGGCGGCTGCGACGCACCGCATCTTTGAGATCTTGGATCGCGTCCCGAGCGTGGCCGAGCCGACTCAGCCGGTCCATCCTGGCCGGATCCGGGGTGAGATTCATATCCGAAAGATCAACTTCAGCTACGGTTCGCGGCAAGTGATCCACGACGTCGACTTGAAGATCGCACCAGGGGAGATGATCGGATTGGTCGGGCCCAGCGGAGCAGGCAAGAGCACCTTGGTCAATTTGGTTTGCCGATTCTACGATGTCAGCTCGGGATCGATTGTCGTGGACGGGACCGATATTCGCGAGTTCCCGATTTCCGAATACCGCAGCAACATCGGGATCGTGCTTCAAGAACCGTTTTTGTTCTTCGGTTCGATCGCGGAGAACATCGCATATGGACGCCCTGGGGCTACGCGCGAACAGATCATCGCGGCGGCGCGCGCGGCCAAAGCGCATGATTTCATTCTCAAACTCACCGATGGCTACGACTCTCTGGTCGGCGAACGGGGGCAGTCGCTGTCTGGAGGAGAGCGGCAACGGATTTCCATCGCACGCGCGTTGCTCACCGATCCGCGGATTTTGATCCTCGATGAAGCCACTTCTGCGGTGGATACCGAGACCGAACGGGAAATCCAAGAAGCCCTCGATGTGCTGGTGCAAGGCAGAACCACGATCGCCATCGCCCACCGCATCAGCACCTTGCGAAAGGCCAACCGCATCGTTGTCCTGGAACGCGGAAAGGTTACCGAGGTCGGCAATCACGAAGAGCTCCTCGCGTTGGGGGGGACGTACTACCGACTGAACCAAGCGCAAAAACAAATGGGAGCCGGCGGGGCAGAGGTCGTTTCGGTCGAGTAAAATCCGACGTGCCGCAATTCGGATTTGGCATCGCGCAACGCGACCGACTGGCCCGGTGTCCAATCTTTCCGTCAACGCATCCCGTTGCTCCTGCTCCCGTCCCGTTTCCTCTCGCGACCCGTTTCCTCTCCCGCCTAGAAGGAGTCTCTCTCCGATGCCTCGCATCCATGCCGTCCGCAATCCATCGGCTCGTCGGAACCCCATTGCTCGAATCGCGCTGATGCTGTGCGCAGCGATCAGCGTGGATGTGATGGCTCCGAGCGCCGGGGCGCAGCAGTCGTATCCCAAGCTCACGCAGCGCGACTGGCCGTGGTGGCGCGGTCCGCAATTCATGGGGGAAGCGAATGCGGACAAACCCTATCCGCTCCAATGGGACGAGACGACGAACATTCGATGGCGCGTCCCGGTGCCAGGGCGCGGGCAAGGAACTCCCATCGTCGTAGGAGATTTTGTCTACATCGCAACCTGCGATGAAGGGACGGGCGCGCAAGGGGTCCTGTGTGTTTCGAGGGATTCCGGAGCATTGCAATGGCATCGCGAGGTGCATGCATCGGGGGCCATGCGCAAAAACGCCAAGTCATCTGGAGCCAGCAGCACGTTGGCTTGCGATGGAGAGCGGCTGTACATCAACTTTGCAAATGCCGATCGCGTCGTCCTGTCGGCGTTGGATTTGTCCGGGAGCATTCTTTGGCAAACCGACGTTTGTGCTTACCAAATCCATCAAGGATACGGTGCGTCGCCGTTGCTCTATCGCGATTTGGTTGTAAGTGTCGCGGATACCAAGGGTGGCGGAGCGGTCGTCGCTTGCAATCGCGTCACGGGACAAACGGTTTGGAAGCGGGATCGGCCTTCGAATCCCAATTATCCATCTCCTGTCGTCTTCCCTATCGGCGGCAAAGATCAATTGATTCTTATCGGGTGCGATGAAGTCATCAGCTTGGACCCGAGCACCGGCGACACGATTTGGCAGAAACCGGGGGCCACTACCGAGTGCGTGACCACCACGGTGACCGATGGCGTCCATGTCTTCTCTTCGGGCGGTTACCCGAGAAATCACTTGGCAGCGTATCGAGCCGATCGCGGCGGCGAATTGGCTTGGGAGACGGGCGATCGGGTCTATGTGCCATCCCTCTTGATTCGAAAAGGCAATCTCTTTGGTGTGCTCGATGCCGGCATCGCCGTGTGCTGGGATGCCGCGACGGGCAAGGAACGCTGGAAGCATCGTTTAGGGGGCGACATCAGCGCGTCACCTGTATTGGTGGGAGATCGCATCTATGCGACCAACGAAGCCGGTACGACGTACGTGTACGAAGCCAATCCCGATGCATTTCGACTGCTGGCGACGAACCAACTCGGCAATGAAGCCTTTGCCACGGCGACCTTCGTCGATGGCCAGATCTTCACGCGCATCGCGCAGTCGAACGATGCATCGCGTCAAGAGTTTCTCGTTTGCATCGCCACCCTCAAGGAGTCGAAACGCCCGAGCGAATAGCTCTTTCGGTCGCCGACTACAACGCTCGCCCCGAAAGCATTCCTGCAGGCATTCCTGCGATTTTTCGCTACACTGGCAGAGGGAGCAACTCATCGGTTGCGTTCCTTCTCAGTGATGAGTTCTGCTTTCGAAACGGCAACGGTTCCATGAACGATACGCTAGCAGTCATTTTAGCGGGTGGACGGGGCACGCGTTTGGAGCCTCTCACCAGGGATCGCGCGAAGCCAGCGGTTCCCTTCGGCGGAAACTATCGAATCGTCGATTTCGTCCTGTCAAACTGCCTCAATAGCGGTCTGCGCAAGATGCTGCTGCTGACGCAATACAAGGCGATGAGTCTGGACCGTCACATCGACCTCGGCTGGCGCGATTTCTTCAGTCGCGAGTTGAGCGAGTTCATCGACATTCTGCCACCGCAACAGCGGGTCGATGAACACTGGTATCAAGGGACCGCAGATGCCGTGTACCAGAACATCTATTCGATCGAACGGGAGGACCCGCAGACCACGTTGATTCTCGCCGGCGACCACATCTACAAAATGAACTATCGGGCGATGGTGGAGTACCACCAAGAAGTCGATGCGGACATCACGGTTGGAGCGCTGCGTGTTCCCATCGAGGCGGCGCGCGAGTTCGGGGTGATGCAAGTGGATTCGGAGCATCGCATCGTGAGCTTTCGAGAGAAGCCACATGATCCGGATTGCATCCCCGGGGATCCCCAGCACGCACTCGCGTCGATGGGCATTTACGTCTTCAAGACCCAGTTCTTGCTCGAGCAACTATGCGCCGATGCGATCGATCCCTGCAGCCAGCACGACTTTGGCAAGAACATCATTCCCGGGAACATCCAGCGCGCTAAAGTCGTGGCCTTTCCTTTTCGGGATGAGAATCGCAAGCAGTCGGCGTATTGGCGGGATGTGGGGACACTCGATGCGTACTACGAAGCCAACATGGATCTGATCGCCGTCGATCCCCTTCTCAATCTTTACGATGCGCGATGGCCCATCCGAACCCATCAACCCAATCTCCCTCCACCCAAGTTCGTGTTCGGTTCGGGTGGGGAGCCGGATCGATTGGGAGTTGCGATCGATTCGATCGGTTGCCAAGGGACGATTGTCAGCGGAGGTCGTGTCATGCGAAGCGTGATCGGGCCGCGCGTGCGGATCCACTCTTACTCCGAAGTCGCCGACAGCATTTTGCTTGAAGGGGTACAAGTCGGTCGGCATGCGAGCATCCGTCGCGCGATCATCGATAAGTTCGTCCATATTCCACCTGGGATGAAGATTGGATACGATCTCGAACAGGATCGCGCTCGGGGGTTTACCCTGTCTCCCGGCGGCGTGGTAACGATCTCCAAGGGGACGGTGCTCGACGCATCGTCCTCCTAGGTGTTCTCGATCCGGGGATCGGTCGGGTCGTGCTGGGTGCAGTTGCCCAATATGGTCATACAGGGTAATCGCACAGGACTCGGACTAGAGTTTTTTCTGCAACGAGGAACAGGCCGATGAAGGAACTGGACGCATGCATCGATCGCTTAGACGCCTTACTGGGTTCGATGGGAGAAAGCCGCATGAGACGCATGCAGGGGGAGAATGCATCGAGCGTGGAATCATGGATCGCATCGGTTGAGCAAGTGCGATCCACGCTGATGGATGTTCGAGATCGCGTTCGCGAAGAGTCGCTCCTCGCGCGGCAGGACGCAGTGACGGGTTTGGCCAATCGGCGCGCGTTTGACGAGTTGCTGGACCGATGTTGTCGAAAGGGGGATCGAGTTGCGACCGATGAAACGTGGACGTTGTCATTGATCGACATCGATCACTTCAAATGGGTCAATGATCGCTGGGGGCATGGTGTGGGGGATGAAGTGCTTCGCAATGTCGCACAAAAGTTATCGCACCATTGCAAAGTTGCGAGCGTGGTAGCTCGCTTTGGGGGGGAAGAGTTCGCGGTGTTGTTTGAATGTTCGTTGGCGGATGCGCTGGTATGCCTGGAGCGTTTTCGAGCGGATGTTGCGGAAGCGGTAGTGGGGCACGGGTATGGACAGCGAAGCATCACGTGCAGCGGTGGGGTGGCCGAGCGAGAGCCAAACGAGTCGATCGGCGGGTGGATGCGGCGCGTGGATACTGCGTTGTATTGCGCCAAGCACTACGGTCGCAACCGAATTGTGTGTCGAAGGGGCGCTTCCTTTTGGAGCGAGGGGAAATCCGTGGCGTGCTTGCAACGCCTCGCCAATGGCGAAACTCGGGATTCGCCAGAGTCGCTCGAACTACGCAAGTCGCAACGCTTGGATGAGGATCCGAGCGGGGATGCGCCGGGCTTGCCGCGAAACAGAGAAGGGAACGCTTCATGACACGTTTGTTTGCTGGAACGCCCTGGGATCAGCCCCCGCGATGCGACCACTGTGGAGCTTTGGAATCGGAATGCGGCTGTCCGCCGCATGTGAAATCCAGATTGCCGCCGGAAAAGCAAACCGCCAAAGTCCGTTTGGAGAAACGAAAGAAGGGGAAGGTCGTTACCGTCGTGTCGGGTTTGTCGGCGGCTGCCAGCGATTTGACGGGGCTGCTCAAGGCATTGAAGCAACAATGCGGGGCTGGGGGGTGCGTGGAAGAAGACACGGTCGAAGTCCAAGGGGATCACGTGCAGCGCGTGGCGAATGCGCTCAAGGCGATGGGGTATCGCATCGCGAAATAAAGGCGGCGTGGCTCAACGCGAGCGGCGACGGGAGCTAGGCGTACGGCGAGACCGGTGGGCGGCGAGACGGGCGGTTGGGCGTTTCGCGTTGCCAGGGCTTGGATTGGGGCTACCATGGTAACGCTATGAGTCCTTCTGCAGAAATTTACGGCGGCAATCGTGTCCAGGCCCAAGCGGTATCTCCGGATTGGAAACGCTCCTTAGGGGCTGCGCTGATGTTAGCGCGACGCGAGTGGGTGCGGTTTTTCCGGCAGCCCTTTCGCGTGATCGCGGCCTTGGGGCAACCTATCCTGTTCTGGATTCTGTTTGGAACCGGACTGCACGGCGCGTTTCGAGGAAATGCCACCGACGAAAACTTCATGACGTATTTCCTGCCTGGCACGGCAGCCTTGATCCTGTTGTTCACCGCGATCTTCTCGACCATCTCGATCATCGAGGACCGACGCGAAGGATTTTTGCAAGGCGTTTTGGTCTCGCCGACCTCGCGCTGGGCGATCGTCTTGGGCAAGAGCTTGGGCGGTGCCGCGATCGCGTGGGCGCAAGCCGTTTTCTTCTTGGCGTTAGCCTACGCGTTTGGAGCCCTGCCGAAGGAAGTCAGCCTCTTGGCGTTAGGGGCGTTCCTAGCCATCGGCAGCTTGGGAATCACTTGTTTGGGAGTCTGTTTCGCGTGGCCGATGGATAGCACGCAAAGCTACCATGCCGCGATGAACTTGGTGTTGTTGCCGATGTGGTTGTTGAGCGGTGCCTTTTTTCCAATTCCAAGTTTGGTCGCATCGCAGCCCGTCGGTCAGTGGTTGTTGCACTGGACGATGCGTTGCAATCCGATGACGTATATCGTGGCCGGGATTCGACACTGTATGCATGGATCCTCGGAAATCGCGACCCAAAATGGGACGTGGGTTCCGAGCAGCTTGACTAGTTGGGCTGTTGCCATGCTCTTTGCAGTGCTTGTGTCCGGGGTGGCGACATGGTTGGTACAGCGTCGACAACGAGGAGAGCTGCAATGAACCGTTGGGGATTTCGTGCATTGGGGATCGCGTTGGGATTGGTTGTCGGGACCGCCGTTGCCGTCGTGACGGTTGGCATGCGCAAAGCGCAGCGCGAACGCGAGCTTGCCAAGACGGAATTGGACGAGTCGTCCGACGCCCTTCATAGTTTGCCGAGCGACGACTCGGAAGGGCATGCCAGCGTGGCTCCAGTCGATGTGGGGCGGCGTCGGCAATTGCAGGAACTCATCGAAGCGACGGCCTCCGAGCCGAAGTGGACGCGGAACTTTGAGTTGACCGAACGGAGCGGTCAGACGATCCGCTCGGAGGAACTTCGAGGGCAGCCTTACGTGGTTTGTTTCTTCTTCACGACATGCCCGGGGACCTGCAAGCGCCAAAGCGGCGAGATGCGATTGCTGCAGTCGAAGTTCAAGGGGCGTCCCATTCGATTGGTCAGCATTTCGGTCGATCCTGAAGTCGATACGCCGGAAGTGCTCCGCGAGTATGCGGAGTCGTTTGGGGCGGATCCCCAGCAATGGCTGTTTTTGACAGGCGATTTGGAGAACATCATTCGCATCGGAACGGAGATGTTCTATTTGCCGGCCGTGGAACGACGAGGGCATCCCGATCGCTTCTGTCTGGTCGATGCGGAGGGGAAACTGGTCGGAGCGTACGAGTGGAAGAATCGAGAAGAAGTTGCGGCGTTGATTGCGCACGTGGAAGAAGTGCTTTCCGAGTCCAAGAGCGACCAGGCCTCGGGTGCCCGTTAGCGGCGAGCGAGCACGCTCGAAAGTCGGCGTTGATTTCTTGAAGGGCACCGACGGCTGCCTTCGAGACGCGTTGACTGACTGTGTATCTGTCGGCGCGGGGAGGTTGGACTATGCCGAATACTGTTCGAGGATGTCTTCGTGCACCAAGATTGGTAGTGCGGGATCGAACGAGACCGCGACCGCGATTGCATCGGAGGGACGCGCATCGACGTCGATGACTTCCGTCCCGCGCTGCATGCGAAGGACGGCATAGAAGGTATCGTCGATGACTTCCGTGATCACGATCGATTCAATGGTGGCACCTAAAGACCGAGCGACGCCGACCACCAGATCGTGGGTCAGCGGTCGCGAAGGGCGTTCCGCATGCGTGACGCGCAAGTCGATACTCGTGGCTTCGAAGTACCCGATGGGGATCGGGAACTGGCGTTCGCCTGCGAGTTCTTTCAGATAGATGATCTGGTTCTCAAGAATATCGCTCTTGATTACCCGCGCGAGTTGCATGGGGATGAATTGCGTCATAGGTGTTGCCAGGCGAAGGGATCGGCGTTACTTGGCGTTTTGGTTTTTGAGCAATGCATCGCGGATTTCTCGCAGCAGCACTACGTCTTCGGGTGGAGCAGCTGGGGGCTGTTCCGCTTTGGCTTTGTCGAACTTCGATTTCGCGAGATTGATCGCTTTGACAAACAAAAAGATCGCTGCTGCGATGATAACGAAATCCACGATGGATTGGAGGAACGCGCCATAACCCAGGGTCGGCGGCTTCGCAGTGGTCACGCCTTCGGGGATCGGTGGAGTGTAGCTCAATCCGGCGACGTCGACGTTGCCGGTCAAGAAACCGACGATGGGCATGATCAAATTCTTGACCAAGGAATCGACAATCTTTTGGAACGAAGCTCCGATAACGACACCGACGGCCAAGTCGATGACATTGCCTCGCATTGCGAAGTCTCGGAATTCTTTAAGCAGCCCCATCTCTACCTCGTGCTAGCAAAACGAACGTGGATCGTTGTTTGAGGAAATCGGAGCAACCGTTCTCTCGCGGGCGATTGGGCCGCCGGGTCTGGCTGCGATTTCCTTTGATTTACGCAGGCTAGCAATATACTCCAAGGGCTGGATTGGGGTCCACGTCAACTGTGGGACCACGGGCTGCTGGGAGCGCGGCTCTGGCGGCATCCGAAGGGGATTCCGATTGATGCCGAATGCTGGTTTTTGCTAGGTTGCAGGGGACTGTGGGGAGTTGTTTCCTTGCGAAACCCGGTTGGACAAGGCATGCGCACCAAGAGAAACAAACGCTTGTTCTCGATTCACGAATCGACGCGCCGCGGGCTGTGTCGAGCCGGTTTGGTGTGTTTGGTGTTCTTGCCTTGTGCCGTCGTTTTCTTTGGCAGCTTGGTGATGCTCAGCCCTTGGTACCAGCA
>JBKCUI010000216.1:0-39927 GCA_046318495.1 Pirellula sp.
CTCCCAAGGGGACGCGTCCCTGGGGAGTATCGAGCGTCATGTTGGCGATCTCGAGCGGCAGCTTGCCCAGCAAACTTTCCGCATGCAGCGACGCGCCCTCGAATTCGCCCGATTGCTCCGGATGCAGCTTCAACTCGATCACAACATCACCATCGCTTCCCTGTGTGTTTCCATCACGATGCGTTCCCGTCTACCGGTTCGCGCCCCCGTTTGGACGCCCGATTGAACTCCCTCGGACAAGGCCGCTCACATCGATGCGCAGGAGACCTCTACTCCACCAACTGGGCACGGCACCACAAGCTCGGGTCATCCAACGGAATCGTATGCGATAGTCGAGCCATTGAAAATCGACGGTACTGCGGATCCAGCACAACATAGTTCATTCCGCACGCATCGAACTCGGTAGGCTCGTACCCTGTCAGCGTTTGGCTGTCGATGTAAACTTGGATGCGCATCACTTTGGGATGCAATGTCAGCCATCCCCAGAGATCGGATTGCATGGCTATCCGTGGCGCTTCCTTGGCCCGCGATACAGCCGTCAGGATGGCCGACATGCGAGAATGCTCGGCGGTTTCGTCGTTCATCGACCGAAATCGATACGTGAAGTCGTGGCAGAATTGCGTGCCTCGGTGAATATCCGGACTGCATCGCGTATCGATCAAGAACTGAAGGGCGACCTCGCTCCGCACCGCATTTGGATCGCGTTTGGCCAGCCTGGGGATTTCGATCCACAAATAGAGCCCGTTCTCGTTCCAACCCATGCGCGTTTCGTGCTGCCGCTCGGCGAAACTCAACTGGTTGAGGCCGACCAGCCGATGCGCTTCACTCAAACTCCAGGCAGTTGGATCGCGAGGATCCCCTTGCGGCTCAAAACGCTTGAGCGGAAAACTGAAGTCAAACAACCACGCAGGATCTTCGATCAACCTACCGAGGTCCATGAACGGCAAACCCTTGCAAGAGTACGAACCGCGCGCTTCGAGCGCCGGTCGCCCGCATCACGCGTCGATCCCATCGGATGAGGACCGCTCGGGAAAACGTCGTCGCCACATCAGGAGCAGGATCGCGTCATACACCGCGTGGGCTAGTATGGAAGAGAGCAAACTACCCGTCAACAAGTAGAGCGCCCCGAGCACGAGCCCGATGAGCGCGGCAAGCAGCACATACGTTCGACTTATCGGATGCGCTAACCCAAAGGCGAGGCTCGCCACGATCCATCCAAAACACGCACACATCCACTCCGGCAGCCCAATGGACGATGCCTCGGCAAGCCGGATCAGCCAGTTCTGCAACCATCCGCGAAACAACAATTCCTCCCCGATGCCAGCGGTCAGCGCCAACATCAGCATCTCCGGTGCGGTCAGAGGCGCCAAAATGTCCGCGTAACGCCGATCCATCACTTGATTCAAGCGTTCCAGCGATGGCAATGGCAATTGCGATAAGCCCTGCATCGCAACGACCAAACCGACTCCTACCAACCCGCCCCAAAACCCCGCCCGGAGCAACCCAGCAACATCGCTCCAATGGGGAATGTCTTCGCGCACATTCGCACCCACGGCCCAGCCGAGAACAATCGCCACCACCCCCAAACCTAGCTCCGTCAAGGCAGCCGTGGCAAACCATGCACTTGGTTCGTCGGCGCGATATCCAGCCATCAGTCGGTGCTCTTGAAAAGTGTTTGCCAAACCCCGATGGTGGCGACTCCCATGTGTGGTGAATCCATTAGGGGGGGAAAAAATCCGGGAGGCGTGTAAGCCGGGTTCTGTCACAAGCGACCGAAACCGGTCCGCTTGCGGGCAATCATTCATCTAGGATCGCGATTGCTCGCGACCTCAAGCGATCTACCCGAATGTTGGCGTCTCAAGCATCGACGCGCCCACCCAAAGGCGAGCTCACTCTGTTGGATCTTGCTCCAGATGGGGTTTGCCAAGCGACAGAAGTCACCTCCTGCCCTGGTGGGCTCTTACCCCACCGTTTCACCCTTACCGATCGAACAAACGATCGGCGGTCTGCTCTCTGTTGCACTTTCCCTAGCCTTGCGGCCGGTCGACGTTATCGACCATCTCGCTCTGCGGAGCCCGGACTTTCCTCCCAAGCCGAGTCCTGAAGACTCCGCGCTTGAGCGATTGCCCAACCTCCCGGATCGGACCATTATCCGGCCGGCATCCTGCCTAAGCTAGTCAAAAAATGGGCGCCAGGCTTCGATTCCATCCCCGAGCTGCTCCTCCCTTGGAGCCCACGCGTTGGAGCCGAGCCTATCACCCAGCCCCAGATGCTCGTTCCCGCGGCGTCCTAACTTCCATGACGGACGCATCCAGTCACTCGCCCCACCGGCGGATGCCGCTGACTACTCTGGCTGCGAACGATGCTCTGGATTAGCATGCTGCGCTGCCGTCGATGCAAAAACGACCGATGCAGGAGAATTCTTGGCGTACTCCGCGCCAGGCCGACGCCCGCGACGCTTTTGCGCCGAACTGGGAATCAACTCCCGATCGACACGCTGAACCAAACGGGTGATGCAAAGCTTGTTGACGCTCACCTGAAGATCGTTGGCCTCTTTGCAAATGCTATCATGGAGGCTCGAAGGGATGCGCACAGTGATCATGCGTTGGGCTTCATTGGGATCGCAATCCGGCAGATCGCGGGATCGCAAAGCGGTCAACATCTCCAAGACTTTGTTGTGCGCGTCGCTCTCTTCGTAGGCGCACATTTCCGCCGCATCCGCGAAAAGGGTTCGCGCGGCCCCCTCTACCCCCAAAACTTCGCGATAGAACGCGGACCAAGTCGGCGCCAGCCCAAACAATTCCGTCGCGCAGTGCAAGACTTGATGGCAACGCTCTTCCAACGACGCCGACGGCTTCCATCGCGCTCGCAATTCGTCGGCTACCTGGCGAAACACCGCCAACTCTGCCGCAAACTTCGCCCCCGTATCCTCGGCTCGCTTGCTCGCCGCTCCCGACTTCACTTTCTCGCCCGCACCCTCCGTAGCCGTGTGCGATGCGGTCGTGACTGCGGTACCTGCTGCTGGGTTTCCTTCGCGAAATTCGAAATTCATTCGTGCCTGCCTTCCGTGTTGACTCAATCCGAGTCGTGGGGTTCGGTCGCTTGCAGTTCCTCTCAGCAGTTGGCGGCCGACCTTCAATCGCCTTTCTGCCAGCACCCGGACTGGACCAGTCAAGGACCAAACGCTCAGCGACGCATCCTTGCCGTTCCATCTATTCGGGAACGCCCCATCTTGCAAATGCAGTCAATAGCTTCGCCGCAAAACCAATGATGGCAAAGGTTTACGGGCATTTGATAGCATCGCCTAGTTTTTAAGCAACACCACCCAAGAGGGGGTTCGCGACGGCTGCTCGCTTTTTAGGCAGGGCCTGCACTCTCAAATACCAAGTGTCCAACAGAGGCGACTTGAGGGAAAAATCCGATTTTTTTGAGATGCGCGCATCGAAATCGGAGTCGAAGCAAATGTGCCGCTCGATCCCCACCCAGCCCTCGGGGAAGACTTGATCCTAGCTAGCATCTCACGATGCAAGGGAACTCGACTGCGGCGCGCTGGTTGCCGAGACAAGGCGGAGTGTCGCGCTGGCGGCTGGACCTACAGGGTGGCCGGCAAATGGGTGGCCGGCGACTAGTGTCAAGCGGCGAGCATTGTGGCAACAAGGCCGCTTATTCGCGGCCGGCCAAAGGTTCGCTAGCAAACCCTGCATCGCCGGGTCGCGAACCAGCCTTAAAGAGAGAGGGCGTCTTCGGAGCAAACAGAGCAATTGCCGCGAACAGCAGACTCGCGGCACCCAAGCGGACCGGACCGGTGGTGGCGGTGATGGACTTGGAGCGGCATGGTAGCCGACCGAACCCTGACGGCCACGATCCCGACCCCCGATCGGCTACCCAAGCCGATCGAACATGCGATCCAACGCTTTCTCAAACAACTCGTCGGTGTCGTAGTTGCCGGCGGCAATGGCAGCCCGCAACTCGGCCACGCGCCCCGCTCGGAACGTCTCACCGGAGACTTCACCGCCGACCGCCAACGCTTCGGGAGACAGATCCAATTGATCCGACACCTCGGGAATTCCCGCAGGCTCCGAACCCTGAACCGGCGTTGCCCCGGTCGCTTTCGAAGCGCCGCGGACTGCATCCAACCCTGAAATCGACATATTATTCGAAATGTGCATCACCATGATCTCCCTTGCTTCGAACCAAAAATTCGGTGCTCGCCCCACGCAACGCGAACTGGAATGCGCTGCTCAAGGGCCTTCGATGGACTGCTACCGTGCGACTCTCCGACCGCTTCCGGCCGAAGGCTCGTTCCTGTTCTTCGCAGTCCATGTCGCAGAGAGACCGTCCGTAAACTGGTCGTGGCGACTTTGCAAAGACGCTGCCTTCGAGCGAAGGCGACCGAGTTATCGTCCAATCTCAACTGCCACACCAACGAATCTTGTCTCCATTCGGTTGTTCCAAACAACCGACCGCTATGCGTTGCTCCCATCGTACCAATCAATCGGTTTGTTCTGGCAACGCTAGCAAAGTTCGCCAGCGCCACCTTCCCAATTCGAACGATCCGCAGCAGGGAGGTTTGCATACCCAGGAGTACCGCAATCCGTGTGCCAACCATTTCTACGCTTGTCGACTGACCCGCGTTCGCGTTTGGTTATACGCATTATGCGATCGTCGAGACAAGCTCTGATTTTTCCCTGCTTGCCTACTCACCTGCCACGCCTTGGCAGTCCGCGATGCGCCACACCGATCGCTCACCCACAAAACAACCGGCGATATCCCATTGAATCCTCCATCTACCGGTTGCTGACGCCCATCGATGGGAACCATGGCCGCGCCCCTTCGACGATGGCAATGGAGTACGCGGCTCCGCGATTCCCTCTACAAGCTTGCAATTCTAGGGTTGGCGGTTCTTACAACCAGCGCGGAACTCTTTTCAAAAAACCGTCGCGCACAAAGTTGGACAATTGGAGCAAATCGAGATTGACCCGATCCCAAGCTGGTTCCTATCTTACCCCTCGTCGCAGCCAACCCCCGATGAGTCGCTCCCCAAACCGACCGCCGTGTGGATCCCTTCGACGCGTCCAACGACGACCGCTCTTTGAAAAACCAATTCGCCAAACAAGACACGTTGCGACCAGTTCGCTCTTCGGAGCCGCCATGAGGAGTTGGCAAAGGATATGCCACCTCCTCATGCTCGACTCTAGCAACGTACGCAGATTGAACTCACGGATGATCGTTCAATCTGCCTTATTACAATGGCTCCCGGAACAGTAGCTCGTAGTCCTCCGTCCCCCCCTGGGACTCGTTCACTTCCGGGAGCCTTTTTTTATGCCCTGAACGGAAGCTCCCGCTCCACAGACTACCCATTCGACCCATCTTCACCGGGCCTTACCAAACCGACGACGCGCATCAAATGCTCATCGAGAATCTCCGCTCCCGTCAGGACCTGCATTTCGATCCGAAGCGCCCACAACCCTATCCCGCCCAGTCGATCGGTCCCCAGCTTCACTAAATCCTTGCCGGTGCAAACACAGACTTCGACGGCAGGCTGGAGTTCGAGCAATCGGCGCTCGATGGCCGCGACAGCTGCGGCAGAACAAGGATGATGATCGGGAAACGTCATCGACTCGACCACGTCCAAACCGATCCCCTCCAGCGTCTTGGAAAATGCTTTCGGGTTGCCGATCGCGCTGATCGCCAACGCCCGCTTACCACACAGCGCTTCCACTGGCTCGCAAGCCCCGCTCGCATTAAACCAAGCCACCGGCGCATGCTCGGTCTCGATCCAAGCAGCCCGCGGATTGTATCGCTGCACACGCGTCCGCAATTCGGCCAACACCTGACTCGACACTTGATCGGCACGCGTCGCCATCACTACATCCGCCCGGCGCAGCGCAGAAATCGGCTCGCGCAACAATCCTCGCGGCAACAAATGTCCGAACCCGAACGGTTCGGTGGCATCCAACAGCACCAAATCCAAATCCCTCTGCAAACGTCGGTGCTGGAACCCATCGTCGAGCAAAAGCAACTCCATCTCCAACTCTTCTACGGCAATCCTGGCCGTTGCCACCCGGTCCGGAGACTGCAAGTGCGGGACGTCAGGCAATCGGCTCTCCAACTCCTTGGCTTCGTCGTTCATACCATCCTGAAGCGCCCCGTAACCGCGAGACAAGATCGCGACGCGCACCCCCTGAGCTCGAAACCAATGCGACAAAAACACTGCGGCCGGTGTCTTGCCCGTCCCACCCGCCGTCAAATTGCCGATCGACACCACCGGCACTCCAGCCCGCTCCCGCGCCAACCAGCCTCGATCGTACATCCAGTTGCGCATCGAAACCGCCAGACCATACGGCTGAGTGGCCAACCACAATGCCCCTCGCGCTGCTCCGGCGACCAGCGTTCCATCGCTTCCGCTGAGAATGTTCTCAAGTCGTCGCATGCGCAGTTGCTGTCCCTGGAAGGTTCGTTGTCTCGGCCGTGAAAGCCTGCATTCTATCGCTGCGGCGTGCATTGCTCTAGCGGCGATCCAGTCCCACTTCTATTCTCCCAGCAATCGGCTATTGCCTCTGCCGATCCCCGCGACGATCGCCTCGCGCCCAATCCACCGAGCACCGCTTTTCAATTCCGGCCACTCAGGAACACCCCCTCATGGCACGCCATTTCCGCTCTCATTGGTCCACCTTGGCAGCGGCTCTCCTGCTCGCGCTCGCCAGCCATCAAGCCTCCTCAATGAGCCAGATCGGCTCCGACCCGCAGAGCCCAAGCCTCCCTCCACTCCCTCGGAACACTCAAAACGCCGTTCGCGCCGAAGAACAAGGGTTCGTGCCCCCGAACGGAAACAAC
This sequence comes from Pirellula sp., assembly GCA_046318495.1. GTDB lineage: Bacteria > Planctomycetota > Planctomycetia > Pirellulales > Pirellulaceae > JBKCUI01. The sequence continues at coordinate 6,838 of JBKCUI010000216.1, forward strand.
GCGCACCAGGGAAGCTATGTTCCCGTTCAAAACCGCACCGGCCACATCACGGTTATCGGTCCCTCCCACTCCGCCGCCACAGCCACGCACTTGATGAGTTCCGCGACGCTCAGCAACGGCTCGCAACAAATCGTCCTGGTCGATCCGGCCAAACTCACCGTCGCCGTCTATCACGTCGAACCCAACAAAGGGGACGTCCAACTCAAAAGCGTCCGCCGTATCGATGCGGATTTTTCACTCGAAGAATTCAATCTCAGCGAACCCACACCATCGACCATTCGCAAAAACCTGCGCAACGGCCCCGATCGCTAACCACGAATCTCGGATGGCCGCCGACCGGCAGCATCACGGCAGCCCCCAAACTTTTCGCAACACCCACTGCAATACGAGCACTCCCGCGATGCACGCGAACACCAGCCACGAATCCCATACGGTATCCCCGAGCTTGTAGTTTTCGACCGCCGTCTCCGTGGCTTGTTTGCGCCGATCGACGATCTTTCGAACAATCTCCTCGGATTGCTCAGGCGTCATCAGCTCTCCACCTGCGGTCTCGTTCAGCTTCGCCAACTGACTGAGCAATTGCCAATCCGGCAACGGCTGCATGCTTTCGACCGATTGATCCAACACGATGAAGGGCAAACGCGCCTCGACTTGCTTGCCCTTCGATCCGACCGCCTTTGCCCGCCACTCATAGCGCCCGGCTTGCTTCTGCCCCTCCATGCGTAGCTTCATGCTCATCGCATCGCGCTTCTGCAACGGGAACTCACCCAAATCCTCTTCGCTGGATGCCCCATCGAACTTGGGCGGCCCGAGCTTCCACAAATGCATAAAGACGCTCTTGGGCATCGGACTATCTTCCGAGCCTGGATTCCAATGAACGATCAAGTCGGCGTTCTGCTGCAGAAACAACCGTCGCTGCGACATGGACAGTTGCATCCCTTCTTCCACCATCTCACGACGCAATCCCCACAATGCCATCTGCCGCCAAAACTGCTTGAACTCCTTCGCCTTGCCTTGTCGCATCCATTGAAACGTGGAATCAAAGGCAATGCTCATGACCCGCCCTTTCTCCGCCGTACCGGTAACGATCAAGGGCTGCCCTCCATCCCCTTGCGCCAACACCTTGACCCCCGGCGCATTCTTGGGGCCATCCCAGCGCGTCGCCCCCGTCAACGGCTTCATCTCAGCCCAAGCCTTCGCCATATCCGAGCCTGCATCTCCGAGTTGCAACAGCTTGTCGGACGCCACCGGAATGAGCTTGATCGCCCCCGAATACTGGCCACGCAAATCCAATGGTCCGTCTTTCTTTTGTCGCGCGCTAACACCCATCTGCACGGGCAACACGTCCCCTAACGGGGTTCGGTCCCAGCCCCCTGCGGCATACGAATAGTATCCCCCCAGCGTGATCAATCCAGCTCCCCGATTCACTTGATCGGCAATCATCTTGGCACCACCGACGCCGATGGCATCCGAATCCAAATCCCCGAGGATGAACAAGTCATACACGCCACTGGCCAATTGCTGCGTCAGATCCACCGGCCACTTCTGGATCGGCTCGCGAGCGATCCACCGACGGTCCACTTGCAAATCGGGCGACTCGAGCAAAGCGGTTGCGATAAACTTGGCCTCGGTGCGAGGCTCTCCCTCCAAGTACAGCACACGCGCTCCGCCTCCGCGCACATTCAGATACGCGGTCGCGGTGTTGTTCTCGAGCACCGCTTCTCCCTCGACTGGATCCGCCTTGACAATCAGCTCATACGAACCCGCCTCCGGCGCGATCAATGGAATTTGAAACGCGAGCGACTGATCCGGCTTGGTCGGTCGAACAACCGTGCGATCCACCACCCGGGCTGCTCCATCCCGGTCGACGATCGACAACGAGAGCTGAACATCGCGATTCGCAACCCCTCGAGACTTGAGCATCCCCCGAACAAAGATCTGATTCTTGGTGTACACATCGAGTTGCTCAGGCACTCCATCCACCGCCAAATCGCGGGCATTCTCGCTGTCGCCCCGCGGCCCAATCCCGATCAAATACAACGGAATATCCAAGCGGCCCAACTGCCTCGCAACTTGCTGCGGATCCGTTCCCGCCGGAGACAACGTCTGCGAACCATCCCCCATCCACACCACCGCCGACAACGGAGAGCTTAATGTCGAAGACGCCAATTGCCCCAGCGGCCCACCGATATCGGTCGACGCTCCCTCCGGTTTCTTCGGAAACTCTGGTGCAGTGGCTTGTTCGACGTTGGGGATTTCTCCAAGCGGCTTGAGCTGAGAGTCGTACAAGAAGGGCGCCAAAACGACTTCTTGCCCCAGCGCCCCTCTCGCCTTCCACAGCGATTCCCAAACCTTGAATTGGCTTTGCCAACGCGTGTTCTTGCCGTCGCCCGACCCCAACTGCATGCTCGCCGTCGCGTCCATCAAGATGGCGACCGTCCCTCGCGGTTCGCGCTCGCGCGTGATCGTCACTCCCGGCCGCAACAGCACGAATATCAATCCCAAACACAACAGCAGCCTCAGCCCCCACAGGATGCCCTTCTTCCATCGAGGCAATGCGCCTTCGTCGCGCACCGCCATCAGAATGAACACCAATCCAAGGGCGACCAACGCAATCAATGCGTAGCTTCCAAAAACAGGAGAGAGGGATAACTCCATCATGCCGCCCCTCGCTTGGCCGTCGCGTAAAACCGACTCGACATGGTCTGTTCTGCCATGAACATCATCACCAAAATCACGAGCAAGAACGGCGCCATATCCCTGCCGTAGCGGCCTTCACCGATCGACGATTGCACTTCCTCTTTGTCCTTAGCAACCAAGTACGTATCTTTGCCGAGGATCTGATCGAGCCGCTGCAAGTCGACGCGCTGCATCGACATTTCGCGACGGTCGATGTTCACGCTAAATCCGCGCGCGACCGGCCCGCGAGCCCGCAACCCCTTCAAGCGATAATGCCCGGGTTGCTTGGTGAACGCGTACGACACCAATTCATCTGCCGCTTCGATTCGCACCGCATCGCCGATCGGCAAAAACAACTCGTAGGTCTTTGGATACTGCGATGCGGCATTGTCGAGCATCGCCACCGTATCGATGCTGTAGTTGACCGGATGCTTGTTGTGCGAAGCCAGATAACGCGATGCACCGAGGAACAGCGCGTAGCCCGGCCATGCATCCGCACTGGTGGTGAACAACTCACTCCAAGGCTGCGTCGCCGCCGTCGCCGAAGGCTCTGGATACGGGAGCGTCATCACCATCAATCGCCCTTGCCCCCTCGTCCACTCCACCAATGCCGGAAGATTGCTTCCGGTGAATCGCATCAGCTCAACCGTCCCAGCTTGCAACCCTTCCAAATCCCAATGTCGAAACACCGGGTAACTCACCCACGGAATCTCTTGAATCGGCCGCTCAAAGATCGTCCAAACAGGATGGTTATCGATCACCGGACTCAAGACGACCGAGAAATCGTCGGGGGCCCTCCGCGTCTGCCGCTTGATCGTGCCCGGCATCAGAGTTGCCAATCCGCTTGCGGCAATCTCCTCTGCCGACGATGCTGCAGGACCGAGCACCACCAGCAACCCGCCTCCACCGTCGACCCACGCAAGCAACCGATCTGCATCGTTGGCGGTCAAGCTCTTCGGATTGTAGAGCACGATATGCGACACCTTACCAAGGTCCAATTGACCTATCCGGCTGGTTGGCTCGACTTGGGGGGGCTGCCCGATCGTGACACCTTCCTCGGTTGCGGAATCCGTGCTTCCGCGTGGATTCGCTGCCGACGGCGCCGCACTGCTGTTGGGGTCGAGCATCAGCGCCACCAACTGCCCATCGCGCGGCTGATCCGACAAGATCAACGTCCTTCCCTGCGTCCGGGCTTCGATGGTGATGTAATGCACGTTGTCCAGATCCAATGGGTCGGGGCGAGCCAACCGCAACACCGCATGATTGGTTCCCTCGGCGAGATTCTTTAGACTCATCTGCACCGCCATGGTCGAATCCTCGGCCACTTGGATCAACTGCCGATCCACCAGCTTCGCTTCGGGGACGACGACCTTGCCATCGCGCAGAATCGGCAGCTTGCGGTCGATCGGTTCGACCGCCAACTCCACCATGACTTGTTCGTTCCCCGTGCCCCGCGTCGTCTTCACATCCGCGCTCAGTGCGACTTGCCCTCCCGGCAATGCGGAATCCGCACTCAACTTTAAGTTGGCAATCGACCAATTCTTGATCTCCGATTCAGGCACCCCTAAATCGATCAACTGCAATAAAATTTTCGGCTGTTTCTCGCCCGCTTCATCGGTCGGTGCAAGCTTGGCGGGAACATCGCTCGATTCGATGTCCTGCCAGGCGTTGTCGCGCATGTCGGTCAATATATAAATCTCGCGACGTTCCAAATCGCTTTTGCGAAGCGTGTCGATGGCTCCGCGGATCCGGTCCGCCAATCGCGTCGCCTTCCCTTCGACCACGACCCGATCCAACTGCCGTTCGGCCGACAAGCGATCCTGATTAAGCCGGATCGCTCCATCGCTGGCAACAATCGCGATCTGACTCGACACAGGCAACCGATCCATCAACCAACGCACCATCCCCTTTGCTTCTTCCATGCGTGTCGCGTTGCGATACTTGTATGCCATCGTAGGGGATGTATCGACGATGATGGCCGCACACACCGGACCATCCGAGTTGCCCAGCGCTGCGGCTTCTCCTTGAGTCCATGTCTTGGACAACAGATCCCCCGCCCCGCCCCATAATGCCAACGCCAAGCCCGCGACGGCGGCCACGCCCCATCGCGAACGCCGGCCTCCCCAAAGAATCGCCGCGACCGCGGTCGCCAACAGGGCCAGAACGCCCAGTATCCCTCCGGCCATCGTGTTGGCAAACAACGCCGAACTCACCCTGGGAGCCGCCAACGCTACCGCCAACGCCAACACCATCAAGCATCGAAGCGCCAAAAGCAACCAACGCTTCACGCTCCATCCTCGCTGCGCCGTGATCGCGGTTTGGCGAACGAAACGGAGCGCAGGAAACGGTTGCGGTTTGGGCTGCCGCCTCCCCAACATGTGCAACAAGACGGGAGCAGCCACCACGATCGAGCCGAGCAGCAACGAGATATGCAGAAAGGTCATACGACGGAATCGCCTCGGCTAAAATCGATTCCGGCGACTGAGCAAATACTCAGTCAACGCCTTGTCATAGGGAACGCTGGTATCCAACGGCACGTAGTCGATCCTCGATTGGCTGCACCCCTTCTTCATGTCCTCGCGAAACTTGCGAATGTTCTCGCGATAATCCCCTCCGATATCGTCGGCATTCACGCTAAGCGATTGACCGGTCTCGGGATCGGTGAGCTGCACGATGCCTTGAAAGGGAAAGTGAACTTCGGCTTCGTCCAAAACATGGAACACGATGACATCGTGCCCCGCATGCCGCAACATCCGTATGGCGTCCAGCGTGGACTCCACGTCGGCCAACAAATCGCTCATGAGCATGATCAAGGAGCGATGCCGCAACATCGCCAACAACTGCTGCAACGGCCCCTGCAATTGGGTTTGGCCACCGGTTTTGAGCTTGGTCAACTGGCTGAGAATGGCTGCGAACTGACTGCGACGCGACCTCGGAAACAGACTCGCCCGAACCTTCTCATCAAACGTCACCAATCCAATCGGATCCTGCTGCATCAACATCAAGTACGTCAAAGCGGCCGACAAGCAAACGCAGTAATCAAACTTGGTCAATTGCTGCCGATAGGTGTACGACATCGACTGGCTGGTATCCATCACGATATAGCCGGTGATGTTGGTCTCCGCTTCGAACTTCTTGACGTAGTACCGATCGGTCTTGGCATACGCCAACCAATCGATGTCCTTGGGGTCATCCCCATGCGAGTACCTGCGGTGTTCACTGAACTCGACCGAAAACCCATGAAACGGACTGGCGTGGATGCCTTGCAAGAATCCCTTGACGACCATTTGCGCGCGGATGTCCAACCGCTTGATCTGCGATGCGAGCTCTGGCTTCAAGTACTGCTCGACAGCAACCATCCCCGTTTCCTTCTGGCTTGCTCGCCACCCCTGCAGCCCGGACCAACCTCCCGAGTCCGAGCATCCAAACCGCCCGCGGAACACCTCGCGCGCGATGCCAGGGCATTCTACCGCAACGGGACGCGCTGGGGATGTCCAGCCGGCGGGGTTCTCGCCCCTTTTCTGTTTCGCACTCGGCAGCGTGCCGAAAATGCGTATCGAACCGACGCGCTTAGCAAACTGCAAAACGGGCTAGCGGGGATCGACCCAAGGCAGCCGGCACACTCCCCATTGCCCATGATTCTCGTCCACCCCGACTTCGAGCGACTCCAAACGATCGCCGATGCTCGGATACAACTTGGCTCGCAACTCCGTCGCGATCCACCAAGCGATCTCCTCTGCGGTCGTGTTGACGATCGGCAGCAGCATGCAATCCTCGCGAGGAAACACCCATCGCTTCTGTCGAAATCGAACGGTGACTTCTTCGTCCTCCGGAAAGACATGAATCAGTGGATGATGCATGGCCACGAGCATGTGGTGATCCAATTGCTTGGCCAACCCCGCCAACGCATCCCGGAAAGCGATGAAGTCGATCACGTAACGGTTCTCGTCGAGCCTCCCCTCCACCTCGGCCCGCAACCCATAGTTGTGCCCGTGCAAACACTCGCAGATATCCCCCGCAAAGGTGATGAAGTGCGCGGAGGAAAACACTAGTTGTTCCTTTTGCAACTGAACCCGAAAACTCGCTTCGGGATGGGTGGAATGGACCAGTCCGTTCCCACCCACCACCGGTTTCAATCCGCCGGAACTCTTCGCCAAGGTCAATGCGTGACTGGAATCGGAATCGCTCATAGTCGCTATGGTTTCGTGGGAGTCGGTAACCCGTGCAGGAAAAGAAAACGGATCGCGGAGTCCCCTCGCGCGATCCGTTCATTGTATCCAGCAGACAACGTCCACCAAACCGAAAAGCAGAACGCCGTTCTGCACAAGCACGCCGGTTACTTCTGGAACACGCTGGCGTTGCGATCTCCACGCGACAAAACGTAGGCGAGCAGATCCAAAACCTCGTCTTCGTTGAGCTTTCTGAGCAACTCAGCAGGCATCAACGAGACATTCGAAGTCTTCTCCTCTGCGATTTCACTTCGATCCAGCGTGACGGTCTTCGACGCATCCTCAGGATCCACGACCACCGTCAGCTTGCCTCCCGCATCGCTTACGATTCGCCCCGTGTGCACGGTGTCATCGTTGGTCTTAAGCACCACCGTCTTGTACTGATCGGAGATGACTTGGCTGGGCCGCACGATCGCATCGACCAAATCCGGCAAGGCGAATCGTCCTGCAACCTGCGTTAAATCCGGCCCCGTGGATCCACCTTCTCCGCCAAAGCGATGACAGATCACACAGCGCGCGGCGGCATACATGTTGCGCCCATTTTCGAAGTTACGCCCCTTCATGCGGTCGGCCGCCAACTGGACGATTTCCCCGGTCTCATACGCTTTGCCTGGCCCCTTCGCTTCCGGCAACTTCTTCGGAACCGCGGTCGGCATCCTCGCCCCGAGTGCCTCCAACGTGAATCGCTCCTGATCGCTACAAAGTGCAAACGCATCGTTGGCCGCATTGACCAAGAACTTTTGGTAGCTGTTCCCACCCTTCCATTCAGCGGCTTTCTTGAACCACTCGAAGTAGGCTTTGCGCTTCTCCAGCGTCCACCCCTTGGTCAAGTTCCGCAGCGCAAAGGCGTAATGGAACTGCTGCAAGTCGGGTTGATTCTCCAACATCGCCGAGATCGACGCTCCGTACCCACGGTTCCGCTCCAAGATCGCCGCAAAATCCGCTTGCGTGAACGCTCGCTCTTTGGCCAGCAACGGCAGCACCTTATCCAAGATCGTCGGCGATTGGAGATACACGAGGATGTTGACCAATTCGCGATTCAGCGATGGATCCTCACTCGGAAACGCAGGATCCAATTTGTCCAGGATCGCCAAACGCAAAGAGTCGTCCAACGCCCCAAGCCGAATCAAAATCAGTTGCAACGCTCTCGCCAAATCCAATCGTTGCTGTGGAGTCAGCGATGCCCCGTTGATCGTGGAAAGCTTACCCAAAAGCGGCTCTCTAAGACTCGTATCCCCAACGCGGGCGATGGCGATGGCTCCTTCGATCAATGCGTCCGTGTTCGATTCGGACATCCATTGAGGCACCCACAGCGACGTCGGCAATCGCTCCAAAGCAACCCGAGCCGCATACCGCACATGGCGGTCCGAATGCTTCAGCTTGGGCAACAGCGTCTTGATGGCTGCTGCTGCATCTTCCACCTTGTCGGTGTGAAAGACCTCCAAACCGCGGCGCAGTTTGGCTTCTTCGGTCACCGCCAGCGGTGCGACCGGAGCGACGGACTCGTTGCCCACGTACCGCACGCGATACAGTTCCGATTGGGTCCCGCGCCCACCCACGGTGAAGTAAAGATGCCCGTCCTTGCCGATCGTTGCATCGGTCAACGGCAGCGGCGTCCTAGATAGGAACTCCTCTTTGGTCGCACGGTACGAACCACCGTTGGGCTCCGTATGGATCGCATACATCGTCCCAAACGTCCAATCCAAAATGAACAAGGCGCGCTGATACTTGGCCGGGAACTTGGCACCCGTCCCGAATTCTACCCCGACCGGGGAACCCGGACCGATATCGACCAATGGAGGCAAGCTGTCGGCGTAATAGCCCGGCCAATTGCTCGTGCCGCTGCGCCAACCAAACTCGCTGCCGCTGGTCGCGTGGACCACGCGCGTCGGGCGATACCACGGCGTCCCCATATCCCATTCCATGTCGGAGTCATACACAAACATCTCACCCGAGCTGTCGAAATCAAAATCGTATTGATTGCGATACCCGATCGAGAACATCTCCCATGTCTTGCCCTCTGGATCGGTCTTTGCAATCCATCCGCCAGGGGCCAAGATCCCGGTAGCGTGGCCATTGGCATCCCATTGTCGCGGCAACAACGTGTCCTCGTCCCATACCGGCGCAATCCGGCTGGTGTAGCCCTCGGGCAAAGTAGCTCGCAGTTGCTGCTCCCTCGGACCACCCATGGTCTGCACCGGAGCATTGGTCTTGCGATCCATCGGAGGTAGGGTGTGATTCCCACAGCTGATATAGATCGATTTTCCATCCGGAGATAGCCTCAACGCATGCGGGCCGTGCTCCCCTCCTCCACGAAACTCCATCAACTTCGTGACTTCTTCGAATTGATCGTCGCCGTTGGTATCGCGCAAACGATATAGCCCGCTGCCGATTCCACCATTGACGCTCACGTACAAGCTATCGAAAGCAAAGAGCAACCCCTGCGCGGCCGAAATCTTCACATCCAATCGCTCCACACGGGTCGGATCTTTGGAACCAGGAGCCGGGGGGGTGATTCGTACCAACCCCTTGTCTCCTTGGTCGCTGGCGATCAAACGCCCTTTGGGATCCACGGTCATGCAGACCCAGGAACCGAGCTCATCCTTGGGAACGCGGAACAATCGCTCGATGGCAAACCCAGGAACGATGGCGAACGCGTTGTTGGTGCGAGCTCGACCGCCATCGAGCACCTTGCCCCAAGGCGCATCCCCATACTTCCCGATCACCTTAAGCTTTTGCGCTGCATTTGGCTGATCCGCACGGACCACCGACCAACTGCTATCGGTCTCGACCGTTCGAATGGCCCCCTTCGAATCGATCGTCGCAATCTTTGCAACCAACGCCGCAACACCACCTTCATTGCGGACTTCAAACTTGATCTCGTTCTCGCCGACGACCAAGGCCGATGTGGCCTCCACCGTCAACCCTTCTTCCCATTGGTTGCTTTCCCCGAGCCTCTTCCCGTTGAGATAAACGGTCATGGCGTTGTCGGCGGATGCCGCAATCCAAGCCGACGACTTCTCTGCCACCATGAACTTTTTGGAGATCACATAACGCTGGTTCGGATCCTCACCCCAGACCCAAAAGGGACGCGGTCCTTCTTGCAAGGCCTTGTCCCGCAGCGACGAGTTGCCCGTACTCGCGCTGTTGGTCGTCTCAGCCGTCGCTAGCTCGACCGATTGTTCGTAGACCTTGCGGCGCTCCGACTCCTGGGCATCGCACCATGGAGAAATCGACGTACCAAAACAACACGCGGCCAAGAACGAAACGCGGCTCCAATGTTTCTGCATAGTAACTTCCTAAGCGGGGATGCCAGTGGGTGGGAGGAGGCATGCGATGTCGCGGCAGGTTCTCCACCACAACTCCATCGGATGCACTCAATAGCAGCAATCTTGGAAGATACTGCTTGCATCCGGAGTTGCAAGCACCCAAGAGCCTCACGCACGCTCTTCCGATCTCCTGAATAGCTAGCATTCCCAGGTGCAAAGTCCCTTTCGGTACACGTTGGAAACCCGGCAATCTAGGAAGACTGCGAAACCACCTTGAACCCGCATTCACGGTTTGATAGAACCGCATGCGGCAGGGAGGCTTCAAGGGGGATTTTGCCCCTACGTGGAGTCTCTATGCAACGTCTCTACCAACCCCGCTCCCTTCGCCGCATGACTTCTCGATGACTTCTACGCTCCAACGCCGGCCAATGCATCCTGCGCCGTCGACGCCATCGCATGCGACTCTATCCAATTCCATGGCGAGCCCACCGAAACAACGCATCCTCTGGATTCTCAATCACACGACCTTGATGGATTGGGAAGTCCCAATGCTCATGGAACTTGGGTTCGAGGTCTACATTCCAAAGCACTTGCCCCAAGGCCCGAACAGCCGTACCGCCACCGTAACGACCAAATACGATGCGTCCTTGAGCATCCCCCGCGAGGACTTGGAATACCTCAACCAACAGAACTTTTACGAATCTCCGATCTCCGCAAAGACAGCCGACATCATCAATCGGCACTTCAGCAATTGCATTTGCGCCTACATCTTCCCGGGCTTGTACTACATCCTGCAGTCGTTTCGCGGCCGCATCTTCATGCGCGCCTTCGGACACGCCGGTACCTTTGACTACGAATCCGCGACCGACACGGTCCCGCTCGATTCGCTCAAACAAGGCAGCTACACCTCCAAGTCGCACCAACTGAAACGCCGGTTGCTCGATTGGAACCGACGCTTCGTTCGCATCGCGGGCATCCGAAGCAAAAACCCGATCATGCGCGAAATGTTTCTCGCTCGAGATCGCATCTACCTGGCGGCTGCTTACCAAGAGATCATCGACCACGAGCAACCTTTCTTGAAGCAGCGTTCGCTGTTCATGCCTCTCGCGCTTCCAGACTCCATCCTCAGCAAAAAGAATACTTGGCGAGGCGGCGATCCTCGTATCTTTTTCGTTTGCCCCAATATCGATCAGATCGATTACTACCACCGCATCTACAAACGCTTCGTCGAAGAACTCGGCATGTTCCCGTACTGCATCGGAGGTCGACAGGACCTCGGCGAACCGGTTACAGAACCCAAAACCCAAGACCCGAACATCCTCGGCTTCGTCGACCGCAGCGTCTTCGAGGATCGCATGAACACATCGCTGTGCATGTTCTATCACTCCCAAGAAGAACGCCACCTTCACTACCATCCCCTAGAAGCCATCGTCGCCGGCCTCCCCCTGATCTACATGTCGGGCGGCCTCCTGGAAAAGTGCGGGGGTTCGGATCAGCCAGGCATGTGCCGCTCCTACGACGAAGCGAGAGCCAAGATCCGTCGTCTCCAAGCAGGCGATGACGCTTTCCGACAGGAATTGCTGGTCGCTCAACAACGCATTCTCCGCCCCTTCGAGTCGGAATACTGCACCTCCATCTGGAAGAAGAACTTCGCCCCTATCGCGTTGAAGGTTGCGTCATGAAGATCCTGTTCTGGAACCCAACCTACGTGCTCGGCGGCGGTTTCAACCTCCTCTCGAATCTGCTGCGCCATCTCAGCCTGCATCCAGAGGTTACCCAGATCACGGCAGCCATCCACCGCGATTACGACACGATGCTTCCCGACGGAAGCTGGAACGCAAAGGTGCGACGCGTCCTCATCGATGGCGATACCCCCATCGAGCCCATGGCCGCTCAACACGACGTCGTGTACATGACTTGGCCGCACGGCGTTGCGATTCCACCCGTCGCCGCCCCCACCGTCTGCATCTTTCAAGACACCATCCTGCTCGATGCCTACGGATTCCACACGACCAAAAACTTCTTGCATGGAATGGAACGCGCCGTTCACGAAACGGTTCAAGGCTACTCGACGGTCATCGTCACGTCCCACTACACGCGCCAACGCTTCGTCGACCTGGTCGGCGAATCCGCCGCAGAACGAGTGGTCGTCCTCCCTCACATCGCTTCCGAGTCACCAGTCCTTTCCGAACTCTCTCAGCCCGATCGTTCGACAACTTTCCACGATCCATCGGCCCTGCTCACGCCTCCGTGCGTCTCCGGCCCCTATTTCCTTTACCCCGCAAATGTCTCGGAACACAAGAACCACTTGGCGTTGATGATCGCTCTGAGCAAACGCCAACGCACGGATACGAAACTGGTCCTCTGCGGCTATGGCACCGAAGCCATCGGCGGTAGCGAACCCACCGACAACCCCTACCTCAATCGACTCAACAAAGCCATCCACGACCGCGGACTTCGAAGGGGCATCGACTTCGACGCCCTCGGCTACGTTACCGACGAACAAACCGAATCGCTCCTTTCCCACGCCAGCGGCCTAGTCATGCCGACGCGTGCAGAAGGAATGGGGCTGCCCATTCATGAAGCCATCGAACGCAAACTGCCCGTAATCGCCTCGGACATTCCAGTCCTCCGCGAACACTACGATGCTCGTTCCAATGCCATCCTATGGGTCGACCCCGAATGCCCGGGAGATATCGCCGAAGCTTGGGACCGACTCTGCTCGCGCGGCGACTCGTATCGCGCCCTGGCGAGAGAATCCAACCAAAGCAGCGGCGTCTCGTGGGACGACCTCGCGGATCAAACCGTGGGCATCTTGAACGAAGCCATTCAAAGCCACCGCCCCGTCGTCCGCGTTCCTCTACGCAAACACCGCCGCTGGATGAAGAAAATCGAACGCTCGATCAAGAAGCTCTGGCGGCCTGCCGCCTGAAGCTCCTAAACACCGACCGTCGCTGCCGCCTTGGCCATCCGCACCGGAACATCCTCGCCGACGGTCCACGACTTGAAATCCTCTGGGTCGCGATGCACCGTGCGATAGATCGTGTCGCGCTCGACCGGGTCGCGTCCTGCTTCGACGATCAATTGCCGAATCTGCTCCACCGTCAACATCTCCGGTGTCGTCGCCCCCGCATCGTGGTAGATCAACTCGTGGCGAACCGTGCCATCGATGTCATCCGCCCCATACGCCAATGCCGTTTGCGCCGTCCCAATCCCCAACATGATCCAATACGCTTTGATGTGCGGCACATTGTCGAGCATCAGCCGACTGATGGCCATGGTTCGTAAATCCATCAAGGCCGACGGCTTCTTGATCCCGGTCAACTTGGTGTTCTCGGGATGGAACGCCAACGGGATAAAGGTCTGAAAGCCTCCGGTGCGATCCTGCAACTCGCGCAATCGCAATAAATGGTCGATGCGATGGTACGCGTTCTCCAGATGGCCGTACAACATCGTGCAATTGGTCTTCAGGCCGATCTCGTGGGCCGCTTGATGGATTTCCAACCACTTGTGCGAATTCGCTTTGTGCTCGCAGATTTGATCGCGAACCTCCGGGTGGAAGATCTCCGCTCCCCCGCCCGGCATGCTGCCCAGCCCCACCGAACGCAAGTCTTCCAAAATCGCCTTGCTGGTCTTCTTGGTCAAGAACTCAAACCAATCGATCTCGACCGCAGTCCATCCCTTGAGATGCAGTTGCGGGTAAGCGTTGTGAAGCTTCTCGATCAATCCCCGATACCAATCGTACCCAAGCTTGTGGTGCAACCCACCTACGATGTGCATCTCGGTGCAGCCATTCTCTACCGCCTCCCGACCGCGTGCGAGAATCTGTTCATCGCTCATCACGTAGCCTTTCGGGTCCCGCAAATCGGAACGGAAGGCACAAAAGCGGCAGCGATAGATACAGACGTTCGTCGGGTTCAAGTGGGTGTTGATGTTGTAGTAACCAACGTTCCCATTGATCCGCTCGCGCACTTCGTTGGCCAAAGCCCCCACGTCGTGCAAGGGCACCTCTGGCGAGTACAGGAAGACCCCGTCCTCCATGTCCAGACGCCCCCCTTGCTCCACTTTGTTTCGAATCGCGAGAAACCGATCGCGAACCTGCGGTGTCATCATGAATGCACGTGATTGAATGGGCCGCACGGTTCCCCACAAGTCGGGTTGGCCGATGGGCTCGAAGAGTCAACAAGGAAAAAAGTTCTAAACAACAGTTCGTTATTGTAGTGGATCGACAAAATTCCTTCGATCCAGGCTCTCAACGCGAGAAGAACAAACCCACCCCCCGCGTTTATCGCCACCCAGCATCGATCGCTCCGGACACCAGAAAAACCACGCTGATCACCGCATTGAGCTGAAAGAACGCCAACTGCATGCGATCCATGGCCTTCTCGGAAACCACGCTGTGCTCCACCAGAAGCATCCCGCCGATCCCTAGGAGAGATGCCCGAAAAATCCAACCAAGCGACAACTGGGGAAACCAAAAAGTCATCCCCCAAGCCAAAAGCCACATGAGCAGATGCAACCCCTTGGCAATCCTCATCGCCCCCCGCACCCCGAATCGGGCCGGAATGCTATGCAGCCCAGCCTTGCGATCGTACTCGGCGTCCTGACATGCGTACAAAATGTCGAATCCGCTCACCCATAGCAGCACCACACCCCCCAGCGCCACCGCCGGCAACAAATCGCTCGGATCGGCTTGCACGACGCTTCCCCGAATCGCAATCCACGCACAGACGGGTGCCAACATCAAAGCCACCCCCAACCAAAAATGAACGCCCCAAGTGAATCGTTTGCCCAAACTGTAGCCAGCCAAAAATACCAACACCGGCACGCTCAGGGAAACCGGCAATCGATTCGGTAAGAACGCCAACGTGCTAACGATAAACAACGCTGCACAAACCACCGCGAACGCCAACACCTCCCCCTTACCCAGCAACTTGGCGGGTAAGTGCCGATTGGCCGTACGCGGATTCTCAGCGTCCCACTTCACATCCAACCAACGATTCATCGCCATGGCGAAACTGCGCGCAGTCACCATGCACGCCAACACCCCGAGCAGATCTTGAAACCGAAATCCACCCGCAACGGCTTCTGGCCTTGGGACCAACCAAGCCCAAATCGACGCCAACATGGCAAAGGGAAGTGCAAACAGCGTGTGGCTGAACCGAATCAGCTCGAGATACATGCGTACCCGCGCAAACATCTATTCGTCCCCGGTACGTGCATGCTCGGGCAAACACTCGATCGGCGCGCTCCCCCAACGTTGCATCAATCCGTGGGGCACATGAAGCTGATCCAAAATGCGCGCCACCACGAAATCGATCAAATCCACCGGACTGGTCACGCCGTGATACCACCCGGGCATGGCTGGCAAAACGATCACTCCGGCTTGGGCTGCGCGCGTCATGTTCTCCAGCTGGAATACCGACATCGGCGTCTCGCGCGGGACCACGATGAGCTTGCGATGCTCCTTCAAATGAACGTCGGCCGCACGCTGAATCAGATTGTTTCCGGACGCATGCACGATGCCCGATAGCGTCGCACCCGAACACGGACACACCACCATGCCGCGCGTCAAGAAACTCCCGCTCGCCACCGGCGTCATGAAATTGCGGTAATCGTGCTCGCGGGTCCGCGCCATGCACGCCTCGATCACTTCAGGATCCAGCGGCTCCCAACGACGCATTCCAGCGTCACTGTGCAATGCCTCTCCGCGCAGCGACTCGTCGCGATCCGGCCACGCGTACTGAAACAGAGGTAGCAATCGCTCCGGGCCTGCGCCGCGCAACACGATCCCTAATTCCTGCGCGATCACCGCACTGCCAGAGGGACTGATCAAGACATGAACGTCGATGCGCGCAAGCGTCAACTGCTGCAACAAACGAACGCCATATGCAGCGCCGCTCGCTCCAGTGATGGCCAATACGATCGGGGCGGATGCAGACTGCATCATCGATTCCTTTGGGCATTCGCCCTGGAGAGAGCGATCACTTCTTCGCTAAGTACAACGTCACGACCCCAAGCGTCATGCTGTGCCATTGCACATCGCGCCATCCCGCTTGCCGCATCCACTCCGCCAAACGCTCGCCGCTTGGAAACTGATGAACACTTTCAGGTAGATACCGATACGCATCGCTGGAGTTTTTTGCCAAGCCATTTCCGACGCGAGGCAGCACGGAGCGAAAATAAAAGTCGTACAGGTGGCTCAACCCTGGGAAGCTCGGCTTGGAAAACTCCAACACAGCCATGCAGCCACCCGGACGGCAGACGCGCCGCATCTCTCTCAGTCCGGCCAATGTATCGGCCACATTGCGCAAGCCGAAGGCGACCATCACGGTCTGAAAATGATCCGCGTCAAACGGCAACCGCATGGTATCCGCTTCGACGAACCGCAAGCGCCCGTACTGCGGCATCGCCCGCTGTTGCTTGATGCGGGCTCGATCCAGCATCGGCGCACAGAAATCGCTGCCGACGACTTCGGTATCAGGTCCCACACGCTTGGCCGCCGCCAACGCCAAATCCCCCGTTCCGGTGCAGACATCCAAGATCGGATCACCTGGCTGAAGATCGAGCATTCGGAGCGTCTTCCAACGCCAATAACGATCCACGTTCAAAGAAAGAGCGTGGTTCAAAAAATCGTATCGCGGTGCGATCTCAGCGAACATCCGTTGGACGCGCTCGCCCGACTTGTCAATCGCAGCCTTTTCGATCGTCGCCGTTTCTGTGGTCAAGTAAATCCCCTTTGCGATGCAGATACCCTATATCCGCATTGTGCGTCAGGAATTAACGTTCGTGAAGCCTGAATCTGGGCTCCAGCATCCTCAAACGGCTGTCGCGAACTTCGCTGTCGAGCTCGCGACGAGCCTATTCCTGAGAATGCAGTAGCCTGGCTGCTTGAGCCTCGCACCGCAGCCTTTCGCCGAAGTGCGGCCGCTCGTCGCGTCCTAAAGATTCCACGTTCGCGATTCTAGTTGGCGGGCTTGGGCCGAACCATTTCGCGCGGGGCGCCCACGGTCGCAGGGGTCGGCGATCCGACATACGCACCGGCAGGAAGTCCCGAAACGCTCGAGCCAACGGGAACGCCATCGAGGGTACCGCTGATCGATCCGCTCATCGGGGTCTCGTAGCTTCCGATCACTTGCTCGCCATAGCCACCGTACCGTGCGGTCTCGGCGCAGGGATCGCAATGCGCAGCGCCTGCTCCTGCACCAGCCCCAGCATCGCATGGAGCACCGACGTTGTTGGCTCCGCCCAAGCAGCTTCCCATACGACCAAAGATGCTCGGTCGCCAGGAGTTGCAGCTGCCGCAAGTGTTGCAGCCCGTAAAGGCCAACATCATGGCAGCGATCGCTAAATTCTTGTTTCTCATTATCGTTCTCCTTTGAGAATCCACGCACCCAACTGCATCCGACGATTCTTCGTCGTGCAACTCTACGCCACCGTTCGGGTCGTGCAAATCAACCTCCAAAAATTTTCAACAATCCGCATTCTTTTCCTAACGCTCCCAGGAGTTTCGAGAGCTACAGTTTTGCGTCAGGTCATCGGAGGATGCTTCTCGGATTGGATTCCAAGGTCGTTGTCTCACTACGCCTTCATGGGAATCATGACTGCCGTGTTTATGCGTCGCCTACCGATTATCATCCGCCCCGTCCTGCACGCGCTGTCTGTCGCCGTGCTGTGGGCATGCGTTGCCGTCGCCACATCGACTCCCCGTTCCATGCATGCCTATGGCGAAGGCCCCATCGCTCCAGCCATTGCGTCGCTCGATCCAGACGCATCGCTTCGCGCAGGACTCAACTTCGAACTCTCGGAGCAATTGGTTGCAGACGCTTTGGATGCTCCAGCAGGGCTGCTGGGATCCACGAACTCCAGTTCCTTTCAAGAGCGCGAACTGGCGATCGAACCGTGCGCCTCCGACGATGTTAGCTCCGAGATATGGGAGCTCTCTACACGCCACATGCCCGAGCGTTTTCGATGCATCTCCACCGAAAGTCCAGGCTTTGATGTCCATCGACTTGCAGACGGTTGCTGGCGATCCGATTCGCTCGAGCGCGCCCTGGCCGACGATGGTCGCCTGGTCATCTTCTACGTCCATGGAAACTTCATGGAACGCAACAACTCCCTGCAACGTGTCCGCATCATCGACGGCTATCTGCGCCGCAGAGCCCATCGCTCCTACCGTTTGATCATGCTCTCATGGCCCAGCCAACCCGAGCCCCATCCGTACCGCAATGTGCTGGAGAACGCAGAGGGTGCCGAGGATCAATCGCTCTACCTGGCATGGCTCCTCGAACAACTCGGCGATCGGTCTCAAGTAAGCCTGTTGGGATTCTCCTTTGGTGGCCGAACGGTCACCGGCGCCCTCCATCTGGTCTCCGGCGGTACGATCCCCGGCCTCAGCCATAGCCATGCCTCGGGAACGCCCGACCTCCGCTCGATCTATCGCGTCGGCTTGGTCGCTCCGGCCGTGGATCGAACATGGCTCTCTCCAACAGGACGCCATCGACACGCACTGGACCGAGTCGATGGACTGGTCAACCTCTACAACTCAAGCGATCCGGTCCTGCGTCGATTTCGATTTCTGGATCGGATGTCTCGCCCGATTGCGGCAGGCTTTACAGGCTTTGAATCGCTGGCCAATCCCAGAATCACCGAACCGTTGGCTGGACAACCCGCCATCCGGCAATACGATTGCAGCCAAGCCGTCGGAAACACGCATAGCGAACGCACGTATTACAGTCAGTGCCCTTGCTTCATGCCCCTCCTCGATCATCTGCTTTGGAACGAACCGAGTGGAGCCAGCAACGTCCATTAATGCGAACGGCCTCGGACTGGTTTGGGACCATGCCGAGGGACGCTTTCAAGAACGCCCCGAACAAACGATGACTTGGTCGGTGTTCGACATCGGCCCGATGCATGGTGCCATTCTCGTCGAACGCTTGCGCACTTTTGGTGGGAAAGCTCTCGCCACCCAGCCGCATCTGCAGCGCCTGAAGCACGGGCTCGATACGCTCGGCATTCGCGCGGAGCCTCTTGTGTCGATGCTTCCAGAAGCAATCGATCGACTCGTCGAGAGCAACCGCTCGGTGGATCGGTACCAACCCGACGCCAGCATCGTGCTGCTGGTTGCCCCTGGCCAAGGCGGCTATGCGGGTTCTCCATCGCCATCGAATCTTGAAACCGGAGTAACGGTGCCGCCGATGTGCATGCTCCACCTGCAGGCATTGCCTTGGCCCCGCCTGCACACCTGGCACGCGCATGGTACCCCCTTGATCCGGGCTCCTTGGCAATCGGTCGCCGGCAGAGCTTGGCCGGCCATCACCAAATCGCGCAGTCGCTTGAACTACTACCTCTCCGATCGTCATGCCGCCGTACACGGGAGCGATGCGCTCGCACTGTTGAGCACGGCCAACGGCTCGGTGGCCGATACGTCGGTGGCAAACATCGTGGTGCTCTGCCGCAACGGTGAGCTGGCAACCCCGAAAGAGAGCGATGTGCTGCAAGGAACTTCGCTGGGGTTCTTGGCGGCACTGCTCCAACACCATGGACAACGATTGGTGTTTCGGGACATTGCATTCGAGGAGTTGCTATCCGCCCGCGAAGTCTGGCTGACGGGTAATTCGGGCTGCCTATGGCACGCTTGCAGCCTCGATGGCCAATCAATCGGAACAGGGCAGCGCGGCCCCGAATGCGAACATATCCAACGCCTTTGGATCGACGCCCTAGGCTTCGATTGGCGAGACCAATCGCTGCGTATGCGAGGCTAGGGGAACGACGCACCTGGGATACCATGAAGTCTCTCGGCTTCGGTACGCCCTAAGCATCCTCGCCGTTCTGTCCCTCGTCTTCCGATTCTTCCTCGAATTCGTCTTTTTCGGCATCCGAATCGTCCTGCACGCGACGCGAGGGATCCGACGCGGACCACTCGGGATCCTCGTCCACAAACCCAGCGCTCGGTTGATCGAGAATTTGTGTGAAGCTATCGTACCGGCGCGGATCGAGCCGACCATCGGCCACCGCATCCTTGACCGCGCACTGGTTCTCGTGCTGATGCGTGCAATCCGGATAACGACAATGGGATGCGAACGGGCGGATATCCCGAAACAATCCGGTCAGCTCCGCGGGCAAAATGTTCCAGAGCTGAAACTGACGCACGCCCGGCGTATCGACGATGGCGCCACCGTCCGGCAATGCAAACCATTCTGCGGTCGTCGTGGTGTGCTTGCCTTTTTGATTCTCTGCGCTGACCGCTTGCACTCTTTGATTCAAGCCTGGCGTCAAGGCATTCAATATCGATGACTTCCCGACCCCGCTCTGACCGACCACAACACTGGCTCGGCCATGGGCAATCCCTTTCAGCACATCGATTCCCCAGCCGCGAGCAGCGCTCACCATCACCACACGGTACCCCATCTGTGCGTACGTGCCGATCAGCGGTTGCAGCTTGGCGGGGTCGATCAAATCGCATTTGTTGATGCAGAGCACTGCATCCAATCGGTTCTGCTCTGCGGTCACCAGCAAGCGATCGATCAAGTTCGGTTTGATCGATGGCTGGGCTGCGCTGGTGATGATCAGCAATTGATCCACATTGGCGACGATCACATGCCGCCGATTGCGGCTGGTGCGACTAAGTTCGGACGCGCGGTTCTCAATGCGCACGATCCAGCCTTGATCGTTTCCATGAGGCTGAATCCAAACGCGGTCACCAGCGACAACGATGTGCCGCTGCTGGGTGGCGAGATTCTTCAGAACGCGGCGCACCGCGCACCGCAAAATGGCACCGCTTTGCAGTTGTACGATGCAATCTACACCGTGAACGCGGAGCACGATTCCGCGCAGCGTCCCGTCGGGAGTCTCCAACTCGACATTCCCAAGCACATCGGCATCTCCCTCCTCGACGGAGGTACCGCGCACCGTCCGCTTGCGGGTGAGATCTCCTTTGCCGCTGACTCGCTCCGATCCGATGGTGTCGATATCGTCGCGAGCCTCGCGGTAGTCTCCCGTCAGATCGGCTCGCCTCGGTTGGGCCTGGTGCCCCTTCCGAAAATCAATCCGCATCTTGTTGGGTTTCTTGCGCGCCATGGACTACAGCGCACCGATCGGGACCGTAGGTGGATCGGTATTGTCGGGAGAGGATTCCACTGGCGAGCGAGGCGATTCCGCTCCTTTGGCGCGCTGACGAGCCGCATGAACGCTTTCGCCGATCAGTTCGGCGATCTCCTTTTCATCCAACTCCTCGCGCTGCATTAACGCGTCCTTGAGACACTCCAATTCCTTGCGGCGCTGCTCAAGCAATTCAGCTGCCCTCTGATCTGCCACGCGCAACGTCTCCCCGATTTCGACATCGATGGTTTCTTGCGTGCGTTCGCTGAACTGTCTTTGTTGATGGATCTCGCGGCCCAGGAATGGATCGCTGTCCGAAAGCTTATAGGACACCGGACCCAACTTCTGACTCATCCCCCAATGGGAAACCATGCGTCGCGCCAAACTGGTTGCTCGCTCCAGGTCGTTCTCGGCCCCGACAGAGGTTTCGTTGTAGATCAAACGCTCGGCGGCTCGTCCGGCCAAAAGCACCACGAGTTGGTCGCGGATCTCATTCTCCGACATGTTCATCCGGTCCTCCGAGGGGAGGATCTGCGTGCTGCCCAGCGACTGGCCTCGCGGGACCACCGTGACTTTGTGGACTCGCTGCGCACCGGGTAGCAGCCAAGCTGCCAAGGTGTGCCCTGCTTCGTGGTAAGCGGTTTTCTCTTTCTCGGCAGGCAACATCACTTCTTCGCGCTTCGCCCCCATCAAGACTTTGTCGCGGGCGTAATCGAAATCGGACATCGACACCCGAGTCTTGTCGTTGCGCGCCGCCCACAACGCGGCTTCGTTGACGACGTTGCGAATGTCGGCCCCTGTCAAACCGACGGTGGCTTCGGCCAGCCGATGCAGATCGACATCGTTGTCCAACGGAACATCGCGAACGTGGACCTTGAAGATCTCCTCTCGGCCCTTGAGAGTCGGACGTCCTACCGTGATGTGCCGGTCAAAACGCCCGGGACGCAGAAGCGCTGGGTCCAAAACATCGGGCCGGTTGGTGGACGCCATCACAATCACGGACTCGGTCGGGGAGAACCCGTCCATCTCGCTGAGGATCTGGTTGAGCGTTTGCTCGCGCTCATCATGTCCACCGCCCAATCCTGCCCCGCGCTGTCGCCCGACGGCATCGATTTCGTCGATGAAGATGATGCACGGCGAGTTCTCCTTGGCGCTGGCAAACAAATCGCGCACGCGCGAAGCGCCCACTCCGACAAACATCTGGATGAACTCGCTTCCGTTCACCGAAAAGAATTCCACGCCAGCTTCGCCAGCCACCGCCCGCGCCAACAACGTTTTGCCGGTTCCCGGCGGCCCGTTGAGCAGCACTCCTTTGGGAACTCTCCCACCTAGCTTTTGAAACTTTTCCGGGGCCCTTAGAAATTCGACGATCTCCTTGAGATCGGCTTTGACCCCTTCCAATCCAGCCACATCGTCGAACGTGATCGACTGCTCGCTCGGCTCAAATCGCTTGGCCGTCGAGCGCGTGAAGCCGTTGAGGAATCCCCCGCCCATCATGCTGTCACGAGAGCGTCGCATCAGGAAGTAAATGCCGGTCCCCAACAACAACAGTGAAGCCAACGACATCAACAGATACAGTCCGTTCGTTCCGGAACTGGGAACGACATCGAATACGAAAGGATCCGTTCCAGGGGCCGACTCTTGACTGGCCTTTGATTTGATCCGAAGCGTTTCCAATCTCGCGAAAAGGTCCTTTCGGACTTCGCCATCGGCAGGCAATGCCACCTCGAATCTCTCTCCGAGCTTTTCGACTTGCCCATCCTTCGACTTCGGTTTGATCGCCCGGTCGAATGCATCGTAGGTCACGGGTTTCTCGGGCGGGACCTTGAACGTCCCTTCGGCAGCGTTCGGGTAGATCGTCAAGCGTTGAATGTTTCCCGAATCCAGTTGTTCGAGAAAGAAACTGTAATCGATGCGAGAACTCACTGGCCCGGTACTGACGAACAGCACCGCCAACGACACCAATAGCACCAGTAGCACCCACAAGTACCCGGTCTGCCTTCGATTTGGCCCGTTCGCTAACGGTCCGCTTTTTGGATCCTGAGGCTTTGCGTTCATTTGTCCTGGCTTCAAGCGGGTGACGTTGGGACGAAACCGGGGATTGAACAGTCACCCGTCATGCGTCGTTTTAGAGTGGATCCGAAAACCAATTGCCGACAGGACCTTCGCAGATCCCCTTCTGGCGAGTTCGCCAAGCCTTGATGCGGTGGATTGTGAAGTTATCGTCTCGGTTCGTAGGATTGTATCGCATGGATCAAGAGATGGCAGTCCCTGGGATCCCCACCCGTGCCTCACAATGCTGTTGTAGGCAGCGAGATCCATTCAGGTCGTACTCCAAGCTGGTCGGGTGACCTACTTCTCGAGGGATTCCTGGAGCCGCTCAGGCAAAAAAAAACCGCACCTCCCGAAGGAGATGCGGTATCGATAGGTTCGCGAAGAGGAAAGAGAGCGTACCTCTACCTCTCGTCGAATTTCAAACTAGGCCTTCTTCGCACGCTTGCGCATGCGAGCTACACCGGCCAAACCCAAACCGATCGAAGCGATCGCGAAGGTGGTTGGCTCAGGAACCGTTGGTGCATCGATGGCGGTGTGGGTTCGGGTCAAGTTGACGAAACCATTGGAAAGAGTATCCGCAAGAACGCCACTGGACTGAGCGTTGTCATTGTTGGACAACAAGTTAACGTTGATGATCTTCGAGTAACCGACTGCGTTGGCAGGAATCGTGTACTGGAAATAGATCGTGTTTGAACCACCGGGGCTCAAGGAATTCACATCGCCGTAGAGGTAAGCAGGAGCCAAACCGACTGGCGTTGCAATAGTGTAGAAATCGGTGTAGGTCACGTTGTCGAACGAGTACTTAACCGTCGCGGGCATGGACGTAAACGATCCATCATTGGTTCGGAAACCAAGTTGGAAGAAGGTGTTGCCCGAGATGTTGTTGTCAAAGAACGAAACCGTAACGGGCGTTGCCGAGGTCGGATCGAACGTGACAGCCGTGTTGCCGAGGGTGGCCAAGTCACCGGTGACAGCGGCGGCCATTGCGTTGCTGCCAACGAAGGCGGCACAGGACATGGCTGCTACAACGGCCAATGCCTGGATCGAACGTACAAAACTCTTAACCATACTGCTCTTCCTTCCGGAAAAAGAAACATCCAAATCCCGCCGTACGGGCGACGATAACGATTCCCCAAAGAATAGGATTTTTTCTACTTGTGTCAAGTGAATGGCGCTTTCTGGTGATGACGATTGTAGGGTTTTTCTCGATACCGCGACGGCCAGCCGCTAGCACTCCAACCCCCGCTTAGCTAGCAATCCCCTACATTTTCCCAGGGAAATCCCATCACCGGGCACTCCTGACACGCCCGATGCCTTCAAGCGAGGCATGAAAAAAAGAAGGGTAGAATTCCCTCCCCCCTCCTTTTTTGTGCCGCTCGAGCGCCCCTAAACTCCCACCTCGCAGGCCGGCAAGAAGCCCGAAAGACGCAGGGGCAAAGGCTCCTTGACCGTTCCCAAGTCTCTTGCGAACACTGCGGATTGCATGTGTTTGGAATGCCAACACCTTGCGAAGATGACAACGCAGGAGTACCTTTTGCTATGCTTCTGACAAGCTTCAAAACCTCGTCAGGACGACTCTTTGTCGTGGCGCAAACACGGGGTGGCCCATCGCATTTGCGGGATTGCAATGAATCTTTCTCGGGTGCGGAGGTCGCTGCGTGGGCTGGTCATGCGAACGCGTTGGGACGACTTTTGTCCCGCGAGGCAATGCTTCCCTAGGATGGGAAGGAAATGCCCTGCCACAGTGCACTGGTGGCTGGCCGCGAGGGAAGCATCCAAGGATCGAAGCGATCAACCGCATTGAATGGAGATGTCCGATTCGTTTTGCAACCGTCAGCGGATGCGCACCGGTTATCCCGGCACCCTTGGCATGAATTTCAACGCGGGTTGCCGAGCCTACAATGTTACTCGGCTTTGTCCTCACGACTAAACTCCCCTCCATATCAACATCAAACGGGCATGGTTGGCTTCCCACCGTACCAATGCAGTCCTGGCAATCATGAAAAAAGCAAAGACGACCGGCAGCTTTTCCAAGATTCACTTCAACTGGAAGCTGATGCTCGCGACGCTGCTTCTTGTGGCCGTCGTAGCCGCGGTCGGATACGTCGTCCACAACATGCAGACGCGTTCCATTTCCACCGCCTATCTGCGTTTGGCAAAGCAGGCCAAGGACGATGGCGACATCAAGAAATCCAGAAATTTCCTGGAAAAATACACGCGTCTAAATCCCGACGACGCCGATTCGTATGCCGATTTGGCTCTGCTGGTGAACGAGAACGCCAAAACACAAGACGAGATCAAACGCTCGATTACGATTCTCGCCGCCGCAATCGGTCGCTGCGAGTCGCGCGATGAACTGAAGGAAAAAGCCCTTCTATTGCGGCGCAAGCAAGCAGCCAGGCTGTACGACGCAGGGAGATATGACGAAGCCCTTGAGCAGATCGCTTCCTGCTCGGAAAGCGAGTGGGATCCTGAACAAGCTCGATTGCTTGCGCTAACTCGAAATCGATTGGTCGAGTCGAACGTTACCGATCGCTGGTCCGCTCGTGCAGAGTCCATCGCGCCCAAGTGGCTTCGAGATTTGGCTCAAAGACACGTCGTCGTCGCGATCGATGAAGCACTGCGATCCAATCCGGGCGATATCGAGCTCACCCGAGCCTTGGCCAAGATCTTCGTTTCGGAGCCCCAGCGTCTAAAGGGATCTCCATTCGAATCCGCCTCACCCGAGGAACTCGGAGCTCGGTCGCGTTCGTTGGCCGACTCCATGGTGGCTAGCCACGATGACTCCCCTGAAGCGTGGCTAGCTCAATATGCCATTCTGAACTCCCTCTCACCCGTCGAAGCTTACGAAAAACTGGCGCGAGCCCGCCAGAAGTTCCCCGAGGATAGAGTCGTCGCCGCCACCCTTGGCCAACATCTATTCCAGTCGCTCCCCTTGTTGCCTCCCGACGAGGCCTCGGACGCGTATATGGAGCAACTGGACAAAGCCGAAGAAGCACTTCGGGCCAGCGTGGCCAACGCCACCATTATCCCGCCCGTCGTCGCCGGACCTCTGGGCGCTATCTTGATGCGCAAAGGTCGCTTCGACGATGCGATGGAAGCGTGGACCTCCGGCATGAAGGGCCCCCCACCGACTGCGAATCTACACTTTCAAGTTGTCGCTTCTTGGATTTCGAAGCGCGAATGGGAAAAAGCGGAGACAGCCCTCAAAGCGATGGACAAGTCTATAGACGCTGAGTCCCCCGCTCTTTCGCGGTCTGTAGCACAGGCGATTTCGTTTCAGGCAAAGCAACGTTGGGCGGAATACTATTTTGAGCGCAAAGACTATGAAGCAGTCGTTCGAATGCTCGAGCCGCTCGCTGCATCCAGTTCCCAACTGGATTCCAAAGTGCGCGCCAAATCCATCGGACTGCTCGCACAAGCCTTTATGGCCACTTCGCAATGGGATAGAGCCGGAAATGCTTTTGAAGCGGCCGCATCGCTCGATCCAACGGATAACAGCTACAAGCGCGGCGCAGCCAATGCCTTGGTCCAAGCCGCTCGCCCCGAAGAAGCCCTGCGAGAGCTGCAAGGAATCGAGCCCAAGGAAGCCGAAGACTGGTTGCTCCTAGCCCAGACCACCTATGCGATCCAAGCAGGCCCGGAACCGATCCCAGATCTTTGGAAACAATTCGACGAAGCGTTGCGAGAAGCCCGGAGCCGTATGGATGAGATCCCTACGTATCTTTTGGCCCCAGGACGGATCAAGAGCCTCGAACTCCTCGCGAAGGTAGCTCGTGCTACATCCGAAGACCGGGCAGCAACCGTCGATGCCGCTGCAAGCGAATTGATCCAAAGATGCCAAGACTCCCCACAAGACATCGAGTTGTGGCGCCGTTCGATGACCATCCTCGATTCCTGGAAACAACGCGAACGACTGATCGAACTGCAAAAGCAATTCATCGCACAGCACCCCAACTGTCGCGAAGCCGTTTTGGCACGAGCCACGGAATTGCTCAAGGCAAACCAAGCCGATGCCGCTCGCCAACTGGTTCTGGATGCCATGACCAATCAGCCTGAACAAGGGCTTGCCGCCATCGACTTGATCCGCTTTTGCTCCACCTCTCAGGAAATGGAAGCCCAAACCGCCAAACTCCTCGAACTGGCCGGGAATTCGCTCACCAAATCGAGAGAGCTAGCGGACTTGCTGCTGGCATCCTCGGGCATCTGGTTTGCGAGCCCAACAACCGTTTCGGACGCGTCCACTCAAGCCGCCACCAACCGCGAAGCGGCCGCACCAGCCCAAACGGCCAATGCGACACCAGCAACAGGTACCGCCGACGCTGCAACCGCCCCGCCGAACCAAGACAAAGAAAAAACCGTCCTCGCAGCCATCGATTCTTGGAACCGCTCCCTCGAATCGATCGAAAACAACATTCGCAAAATCGAAGGCGAGGCAGGCACCGAATGGAAGGCGCTGCGAGCCCGCAGATTCCTGGAACTCGAAGCCAAGAATTCCAACCAAAGCCAATTGACTGCAGTCGCAGAAATCGCCCGGACACTGGAAGCCCAGCGCCCGTTGTGGCCGATCTCCCATATCGTTTCTGGCAACCTGGCCGAACGCCGAGGTGATCTCGCATCGGCGGTCAAACACTACCGACGCGCAATCTCTCTGGGTGGCGGCAGCCTGGATGTATTCGAACGATTGATCTCCATCCTCTTCCGACAAGGAGCGTTTGCCGAAGCCCAACAATTGCTCAAGCAACTTGGAGATAACGCAGGGCGTTCCAACAAACTCGAAGAGTTCGCGATCCGTATGCCAGGAACCCGCAGCAAGGACTCGCTATCTCTAGCCAAATCCGGAATCGAATCCCGTCCGCTCGATCCTATGGCATGGGTGGTCTACGGCATTGTGCTCGAAGCCACCTCTCGCAACGTGGCGAAAGCGGACCGCGACAAGCAACTCGCAGCCGCTTACGACGCGTTCGATAAAGCCTCGCAGTTGGATGGAGCCAGATCGCCCAAAGTCCTCAACGCCGAATACGGATTTTTCAGCCAATTGGGCGACCGACAACAACTTGAAAAACTCTACCAGCGGGTCCAAAAATCGTCTCGAGTGGACGAAGCGAGTCGCTTAGAACTCCAAGGCCGAATCGAAATGTCGCTCGGCAAGTTCGATGAAGCGGAGACGAGCTTCAAAAATGCAATGGCGGCAGGCGGTAGTCGAGTGAACCTCGGGAATCAACTCGGCAAGCTTTATTTGACCATGGGCAAAACCGAACAAGCGGTCGAAGCCTTCGAACAGCTCTACCGCGATTTCCCCAAAGACCCCGAAGTACGAAAATCGCTTGCCACAGTCCTTTTCAGTAAAGGAACTCCGTCGGATTGGGAACGCCTGCAAGCCATTCTGCTCGAACCTCGCAATGCCAACGAGACAAGCGATCGGCGCTACCTAGCGGTGCTTCGATACCGTCGGGGCAATCCCTCCGACCTGGAAAAAGCCAAGAACCTTTTGGAAGACATCGTCGTCGACTCGACGGCCCGCACCAACGAAGACTCGTTTATGCTCGCCACCATTGCGACCAAGCAAAACAAGCAACGACAAGGGAAGTACGCGAGCGAACGGGAACGGCTCAAGAACGAACAATTGGCGGACCGCCAATTCGGCTTGGCGACTTCCGTCGAAAGTCCCGAACCGATTCACTTGGCCAGCTACATCGATTTCTTGATCGATGCCTCGCGGATCGACGATGCCTCCAACAAACTCCAACTGCTGAGCACTCTCCAACCCGAAGCCCTCGGCACCGCGATGCTCGAAGCGAGGATCAAGAAGAAACGCCAACGGATGGCAGACGCCACAGCCGTACTCGAGCAATGGAAGAGTCGGCGCATCAGCATGTTGGGCGAGAACATGTCGGACGAAGACAAGTCCACCATCGATGCCGAACTCGCCGTGGCGTTCATCGACCTCGAAGATTTCGCTTCTGCGGACAAACAACTGGACGCTTTGGCCGAGTCCTCGAGCCAAAAAGCCCTCGAGGCGACCACAGCCGCATGCAGCTCTCAGAACCTGGCTTCGCGATCGTATGCACTGGGGCGACTCACCGAACTGCTCAAAACGCGGAGCTCCGCCGAGAACGGCATCCAACTCATGCGTTTGCTCACCAGCCGCGAGTACGAATCGGAACCATTGCGAAAAGCCGATGCATTGCTTCTGCAACTCCAAGCACAATACGAATCGAACAAAGCGTTCCTGATGTCCATCGGAGATATGTGGCTCGAACGCAAAGCCATCGACCGCGCCATCGATGCCTACCGCAAAGTGCTGGTCGTCGACCCCAGCAATCTCATCGCGATGAACAACATCGCATGCCTGGTTGCGGAAGAAACAGGCCGAACCGAGGAATCGCTGGAGATCATCGACAAAGCGTTGGAAATCGGCGGCCGGAATCCATTCTTGCTCGACTCCAAGGGACACATCCTCGCCATCGCTGGACGACACGCAGACTCCATTCCGTTGTTTGAAGAAGCTGCGACCAAGGGCACAGACCCGCGCGCATGGCTGCACTTGTACACCGCCTTGAAGAAGTCCGGTCGAAATGAGGATGCGATCAAGATCCGAAGCAAGATCGATGTCGAAGCCATGAGCCGACTTCACCTCTCGGCCGAAGAACAGCGAGAAATCGATTCGCTGGGTACCGGTCGCGATAGCCTCTAACCCTGCCCGATCGTTCCCTGTCTCGCGCGGTTCGAGGATCTCTCTCCATCGGGATTGGGCCAAGCGTCTCACGCCTGGCCCCTGCGGCGAACGAAGCATCCGCTTGGCAAACTGCTAGCCCCGGGCCTCGATTCGCGGCCTCGGCTCGCGGATCCGACTAGATCTGGTAGTCCGGTTAGATCTGGTAGTTGGTGTCAAAGATCGATTCTTCGACGCTGCCATTGCGAATCTTCAATTTGGGCTTCTCCAAAACCACCGTCGTATGAGGCTGGATCGAGGACGTCACCCACACGCTCGAGCCGATCACGCTGTGATGGCCAATCACGGTCCGCCCCCCGAGAATCGTCGCGTTGGCGTAGATCACGACGTGGTCTTCGATCGTCGGATGGCGTTTGGCCCCCCGGATCAACTCCCCGTTTTCATCGGTCGCAAAGCTCAACGCACCTAACGTCACCCCTTGATAGATCTTGACGTGATCCCCGATCTCGCACGTCTCACCAATCACCACTCCCGTGCCGTGGTCGATGAAAAAGTGCTCCCCGATCTTGGCCCCCGGATGGATATCGATCCCCGTCTGCTTGTGCGACCACTCGCTCATCATCCGAGGGATAAAGGGGACGCGCATCTGAAAAAGCTCGTGTGCAATGCGATAGATGGTGACGGCTTCCAATCCAGGAAAGCAAAACACAATCTCATCGCGATTGGTCACGCTCGGGTCCCCCGCATACGCCGCATCGACATCCTTGGCCAATGCCGAACGCAAAGCAGGAATGCGTTCCAACAACGCGATCGCGATCATTTGCCCTCGCGATTCAAAATCGTCCGCTTGGCTGCACGCATCCGCATCCGACTCGGTCACGCGATGCTCGTGGATCAAGGCGCGCGTGATTTGCGTGGTCAAGCGATCGTGCAGGGAATCGATCAAGTTGCCAACGTGGTACGTCACGTTCCCTGCGTGCAATCCTTCTCGCCGACGAAAGCCAGGGTAGAGAATGTCCTTGATGTCTTCCAAGATCTGCACCACCACGTCGTAACGCGGCAATGGGCAATGCCCCAGATGATTGATGCGATCGGTGGACGAATACGTGCCGACGATCTCTTCAATCAACTGAGGCAAGTGCTCCTTCAGTCGAGGTTCGGTAGCCATCGTTATTCCTCGTGGGCTTTCTAGATCTTGGCGGACAAAACAAGGGCCGTCTCGGTGCCTTCTCTCGGTGCTTTCATCGTCCTGTTCCAGAACTCGATCACCGGAAAAGCGTTGCCTTGCTCCGATTTTACCGAACTCCTCACCCTCGGCGATGCCCCTTGCCACGGACGCATTCCCCGGCAAAACACCTTGAAAATCGCACTGCATTTCGCATTATCGCCCCGCCGGCCACACGCGTTGCAAGAGGCGTCTGAGATGCTTTCGAAAACATGGGCAATTGGCTCCCTGAACCAACTCAGAACGCTCCGAAGGAACGCGTCGATGCACCGAACAATGCATGGGGACAGGGAATGCTTGCAATTAGATGTTGCGCCAGCATTTCTTTTAAACGCTAAATATTGTGTATCGCTTGAAATTCGTTTTTCCCTTCCGTACCTTGTGCCCCACGCTTGCATCGCGAATCACGTTCGATCGTGTTCCATGCTGCTAGTGGTGATGCTGAGGTTGTGGATCCGTTCCCTCCGATGCGACCGCCAGCAAGGGCGTAACCTATTCGGAACTGCGTTCGACGAACTGCGAAACCTTATCCCCTTTTCCAGAGAACGGACGGACCTGACGAGATTGCGATGGGCCGCAACGCCCGGCGGATGCAAACCATCCTTCGAGCTTCGCGAATCCCCCCTGCATCCTTACGACGATGCATGGGGTGCAACCCCTTGCGACCACGCCATCTCCTGCCCCCTCCACAAATCGACCCAGGCGCCTCTGGCGGCATGACGAAGTTGCCCCGCGATTGGATCCGCGGACGCATAGCGATCATCCTCCATCCTCCCCCGGCTTCTTGGATCAGGCTTCGCCGTACCCCGAACGCAATCGCGGACCCAGTTGTGTGTAACGAACTTTATCTGTCTGTAGGAGGATCCTTACGATGGCGCGCAAGCCACTGATTGGTTTGAACTGTGATTTCCGAGGTACGCACCAAGGCACTCCCGCCTACTGCTATCTGGCTGCTGGTTACTTTGATTCGATCGTCAACGCAGGCGGAACCCCAGTCCTCTTGCCCCCCACTTCCGACTTCGACAGCCTCGCCCCCGTGCTCGATATGCTCGATGGTTTTGTCTTGGTCGGCGGTGGCGACCTCGACCCTCGCAATGATGGCTACATGCTGCACAGCTCGGTCCGACCGATGGAACCGCGCCGCGAATCGTTCGATCGCCAACTTGCCCAAGAAATCTCCCGCCGCCGCATGAGCTTGCTCGCCATCGGCGTCGGATTGCAACTGATCAACGTGGTCGAAGGTGGCAACCTCTACTTCCATATCCCGATCGATCTGCCAAGCGCCATTCCGCACCGAGATCCCCAAGACCCCAATCACCGCCACTCCCTGGTCGTCGAGCCTAACTCGATCCTCGGCCGCGTTTACGGCGAAGGGGAAATCCGCGTCACCAGCCGCCATCACATGGCCATCGATCGCTTGGCCGAGGTGTTCCGAGTGACCGCCCGCTGCCAAGACGGCGTCATCGAGGGGATTGAAAGCAACCTCGAAGAATGGTTCGTTGTCGGTTGCCAGTTCCATCCGGAATCCCCCGCCGCCAGCGCGCTGGACATCCGCATCTTCGAAGAATTCCTGGAAGGCATCCAAGCCCGAACCGGACAACTGAGCTTGGCGGCAGCCTGGATACTGCCGCGACATCGTCTTGATTCCTGACTGGGATTTCGGACGTAACGCACCTCATGGAGCGATGTCGATGGGCTGCCGCGGTGCAGCGCGTGGGCGGCATGGGGGCCGCGTTTCGTTCGAGAATGGCTAGAGTCCCTCCCGCATCGCAACTCGTCCGCCTAGCAACTTCGGTTGCCTTCTTCCCGCGATTCCGCGCCCCCCCAATGAACATGCCAACCGGGAGGGCGAGGCTC
>JBKCUI010000217.1:0-4872 GCA_046318495.1 Pirellula sp.
CAAGCGGGTGGAGGAGAAATTCGTCCGGGTGGCGCCGGTCATGGAGTTGGTGGTTCAGGGCCAAGTCATCACCACCACGGCCGAGCATCCGTTCTACGTCGCCGGGGAGGAGCGTTTCGTCCCCGCAGGCGAACTGACGCTGGAGGACAGTCTGGTCGATTCGCAAGGCCGCCCCGTGGCGATCGACGCGATCCGTGTGACGGATCGTCTGATCACCGTCTACAACCTCGGCGTGGCCGACTTCCACACCTACTTCGTGGGTGGTAAACTTTGGCAGTTCGATGCTTGGGTGCATAATGCAAGGTATGCCCCAAAGGGGCCAGTGCAGTCCCAGCACTTCTCAACATCCGCACAAGGTCGGGCGCTTCACGAATCTGCACAGTCGTACCGTGAGGCAGCCAAGTTAGGGCCTTACCGTAACGTTGCAACCGCTGATGTAACGGTAAATGGAGTTCGAAAGACCGTCCGATTCAAGAACGATCCAGATGCAATGCACTCAGAACAGCGACTGGTCGCTTGGCACAAATTGATGACAGAAAGAGGCAAAAAAGTAGACGTCCATGGCGTTTACAGCGAAAGACCGCCATGTGGCCCAATGAGTGCGAATTGCCGTGAGACGCTAGGGAACTACTTTGGTCAGTTCTTGGACGTTTGGCATGGAAACAGGTAGCAAACTATGACTACGAATGATACTCAGCAGATGCGCGACTTCGTGGAAGCTGCAATCGCAAACTTAATTCAAATTGAGGGAAATCTACTAAAGCTTGGCTACAAATTCGCTAACGAACAAGGAGCCATTAAACGAATTCCCCCCAATACGAATTCAGGATTGGCGGAGCTAAAGCACGAGTATGAACAACTCCCCGATTTCTTTGTCGCGTGGTACGACCGCATTGAATTCGTTGATTTCAGTCAACATGAAGGTCAGCTTATTGAGCCCAGCGAAAATCCCATAGCCGGGCTTGGATTGAATTGCACTATGGTCTTCGGATCTCTGTCGACGCGACGAGAGCGACAAACGACGCTAGAAGCCACGGGCTTTCAATGTAAAACAGCCGACGGGAATGTGTTTGTTCCGTTGGGAACGTATGCGTCGAACTCGATGCCAAAAGGCCTTTGGCTTCCGGATAACTCACGCGACCCAATCATTTACGATGCAGGCGCAGGGCCTGTATCCATGATCGAAGAAATCACTCGAGCGATTCGAGCGGGCGGCTTTCCGTTTTGGGAGGTAATGTTCACAAAAAGACGCATCAGCTCTCCGATTCCAAACACGCCGAGATATCGGGATATCTTGCCTGCCCTATTAGAAGGAGTTGTTGCTATGTAGTAGTGCACAGTAGCCCCAGTTAGTGGAGCCAACCGTTCGCTTCCCATTCTGAACCCGCACTTTACGCCCGATCCTACAAAGATAATTGATTCAGGTAAGGTTGCCTCGGTTGCGTTCGAAGCAAAACTGCCTTCGCAGCATGTTCCCTGGTGTGGCTGCGAGAAAGCACTTCCAAGAAGCGAATCGGCGGTCTCTAAGCGGGATGGAGGAAAATGTGGGTCTGGCCAAAATGATGGATGATCTAATCCCTGGAATTCGAGGGATGTCGGCGAACAGTTAGTACCATCCACAAAACTGCTCATTGAGGCGCGATTACAGGGGCTTCGTTCCATTAGAAACTCGGCGGGGCGATCGGCAATCTCACGGTCGCCTGTTTCGCGGCGGGGACGCCGCTGGTGGTGGATTTCGAGGGGAATAGCCGCTCGATCGAGGAAATCGAGGTTGGGGACTACGTCCTAGCGCGGAGCGAGTTTGATGCGGCGGGACCGCTGGAACTCAAACGGGTGGAAGAGAAATTCGTCCGGGTCGCGCCGGTCATGGAGTTGGTGGTCCGGGGCCAAGTCATCACCACCACCGGCGAGCATCCGTTCTACGTCGCCGGTGAAGAACGCTTCATCCCCGCAGGCGAACTGACACTGGAGGACCGACTGGTCGACTCGCAAGGCCGCTCCGTCGCGATGGACGCTATCCGTGTGACGGATCGCTTGATCACCGTCTACAACCTCCGCGTGCCCGACTTCCACACGTACTTCGTGGGTGGTAAACTCTGGCAATTCGATGCTTGGGTGCATAATGCGTATAGAGTTCCGAGGAATGCATCGAAGAACATTGATAGATACCGTGTCGGTAGTTTCAGCGAAGTTGGAAGCCACCACGTTATCCAAGGTGTGGCAGTTCACGCTGGACGAGAATATGAATTGGACCCCAAGTCACTTGCGCTGGGTTATGTATTCGTCAGTTTGCGTATGGAGGGCGGGAAGTAAACCCGCCGACTCAATCAACATAAAGGGTTTTAACAAGGTGAAACCAAACCTTAAACCGGTGAGGGAGGTCCATCCGAATCCCGTTGAGACAGTTGACGACTTATTTTACTGGATTCACTTTTCTCAATCCTTCGTTCAAGAAGCCACTGTGGTGGAGTTTTTGCGAGAGGATCAGCGTCCGTTTGGCTTCGAGCCTTTCGACGAATTTGATCGAGAGCCTGAGCCATGTGATTGTACGACCGTGGAATTGCACGGCGATCTGAAATACCGAACCGAGAAATCACCATGCTGTGGTGCAATTCTGGATATCGCTATAGAAGCATCAGTCCCGATCGCAGTAGATTACTATCAGGAGTTGATGTGGATCAAGAATTTGTGGCGGGGCGGGATTTGTCATGTGGAAGTTCCGAGATCGTTACAGAGTGCCGGGTTTACTGGCATGGTGCAGTTGGAATCTCAAGGATCAACAGAATCGAGCGATGAGCAAAAATATTGCACTATTACAACACGATCTGGCGTACGCCAACTTGGTACAAGAGTCATCGATGAAACCGAGAATTTTTGCCCCTCTTGCGGCTTTCAGCCATTACACTGCGATGGTTGCTTAAGAGAAAAGTGTAGGCGATGCCCATGGTCAAGCTATTATTTAAAATTTGTATTGGAATTAGGCCGTTCCCAATCTTCGGGGTTGAACTGGACGAATTTTTGTCCAGTTCTGCTGTCTACATGGAACGGAGATGACTTCTTCGCAGGCGAGAGTGGAACGATAGTAACTGGAAGGCTTTTACAATACTTGATCGATCAAAAGCTGTCTCCATTCGGTTATGGTCCGATGGCTGTTGAAGCAAGGGGTGCAACCAAGCGCCAATTGGAAATGGCGGAACGGAAGAGGGCAAAGGTAGAACTGCGATTCGACATCGAACGATAGTTTCTTTTTTCTTGAGGGACTCATGAAGCTGGTTGCAAACCTAGACCTTTTCGGACGACGCCCACTTACCGAACAGTTTGAGTGCGCAAAGAGAAGTGGATTTGCCGGAGTGCGTGCGACATTCCCTGATCAGGATTTTGTCGCTCTTAACGACATTGCGAAACAAACCAACGTACCGGTTATATCCGTTGATCTTTTTCAGGGTTGGCAAATAGCTCACGAAACAGTGTTCGAGTCCGAATGGGAAAAGGCGGCAGACTTTCTTCATGATGCAGTGATTGCTGCAAACAATCAAGAAATTCCAACTCTTTCACTATGTTTAGGTAGTGGCGTTGATTTTGGTGACCGGACGCTGGATCGGACGGAGGGACTGCGGCTGAGTTTAGATCGAGCGTTAGGCCGTTTGGACCCAAGTGAGTTTGGGGTGCGGGTACTAATACGGCCCGACATCAATGATGTTTTTTTTCATTGCGGTGATACGATCGAAGAAGTTAGCGATCTAATGATTGCGTATCTTGATTGGTTTCATCATCCTTGCCTTGGCTTTGATGTGGACATAGGGGTTTGTGCGATGTATGGCAATCCATCGCTTGTCATCTCAAAGTTAGGGTCTCGAGTGCGCCAGTTGACGATTTCTCCATACAATTCGATTCATCAGCGACTCTGCAATATTCAGAAGGCGGATTTTGAATGGGAATCGATACGACGAGCTCTCGCGGCTATTGGTTTTGATGGGGCAGTCGTGCTATCGCAGCGTGGATCAGACGAGAAGCAGCTATTCGATGATCGTTGCTTCTTAGAGGAGAAACTTGGCCTATGAGGGAAAGCACGTTGTCGAATTTGTCGGCACTCAAAAAGGGAAACTAAAAGGGAAACAAAGTGCCATTCGTGCCACGCGACCACATCCTTCTACGACTAGAGCCGGTTTCAAAACCGTTTTTGACGCCAGCATTTGGTCGAAAGCGCTGAGATTCCTCATCGTTTTTGCTTGCAAAAATGGGTTTTGAAACCGCTTCTACCTCGATGCCAATTTAGCGAGCATCACGACCCTAGTCGGGGCGACACCCGAATCCATCGCACTCGACTCAGTGATCGAGTACTCTTACACCCCCTCTGGCCAGATCGAGACCATCGCGCAATCGGGCCCCAATGCAACCTCCAAAGTGGTAAAATACAGCTACGACTTGGCAGGTCGGACCACCCAAATCGAACGCTCCGAACCACCACCCCCATCTGGCAATCCACCCACGGTCCCCGCCTTTGCGTCCTTCCTGACCACCACGTACTCGTATCGGGATGCACGGCCGGGCAAATGGACGTTGCCGATGCGAATGACTGTCCACGCACGGCGGAATCTGAGTTGACGTTACAACGGGACCAGAGTGCGGTTGACAACGGAAAGGAATTCTCGGTTCAACACACGGAAAGAACTGGAGGCTGAAGGCAACCTGATCATGGACGATCAGGCGAACAACGGCCTCGGCGCCCGGAAGGCTGGATTCGAGATCGGGAGGAGTATAACATTAGAAACACACTGTTTTTTGAAAGGATTCATGACGGCCATGGAGTACAATCAAAAACGTGATCAAATTGTCAAGATAAGCACGGGTAGCAAGGAATTGGATAAGCTT
>JBKCUI010000218.1:0-13037 GCA_046318495.1 Pirellula sp.
GTGGTCGATCCGGACAAGCTCGGTTTCGGCCCCGTACGATTGCAGGCGGTCGTGTTGGATGACGAAGGGGAAGTCGAGTTCGGCAGCATCCCCATCACGGTCCAGATGAATCGCCGCTAGCGCGATCCAATGTCGACGCAATGGATGGGCTGCTTCGCCGCGGTTTCCATCCTTGCCCCCCTGACTTTGCACCCGTACTTGGTACGCAACTGCCCCCTACTCTGCACCGCCTTCGCGGCGAAGTTCTGTTCCCCAAGTGCCCAAGTCAATTACCCCGAGTCAATTACCCCCTGCCAGTTACCCCGAGTATCGATGAGTCGCAACGCACCTGAATCGGCAGTGCCCGACCAGCCGACGGCAACGGTCACGCTCACGTCGCGCGGCCCTTGGCTTTGCGCCGCCGCCGCAATGCTGTGGAGCACGAGCGCGTTCTTTGCAGGTTCGCCACTGTTTGATGTGTGGCCCACAGAGGATCGCGGAGCCACCATCGCGTTTTGGCGGGCGTGTTTCGCGCTGTTGATCTTGTTGCCGATGGTCCGCCGTCCGCAATGGGATTGGCGATTGGTGCCGATGACGCTCTGTTTTGCGTTGATGAATTGGACGTACTTGACGGCATTGGTCGGCGGACCTCCCGCCAATGCGATCTGGTTGCAAAACCTAGCGCCCGCGTGGGTGATGTTGGCGGCAGTGCTGGTGCTGCGCGAGCCGACCATCCCGCGCGATTGGATGATGCTGGCACTGTGCATCGGCGGCGTGCTGTTCATTTTGGGGATGGAGATGACGCATGCGGTTCCCTCTCCCAAGCATCGATGGTGGTCGCCGTGGCTCGCGATCGCCAGCGGCATCACGTATGCCGGAGTGATTTTGAGTTTGCGTTCGTTGCGCAGTTTCGATCCAGCATGGCTCATTGCGCTCAATCACATCGTGACGGCAGGGGTGATGTTGCCGCTGGTATGGATCTCTGGAACCAGCATGCCGACCGGTGCGATGTGGTGGATGTTAATCGGCATCGGCGTGCTGCAAATGGGGATGCCGTACTTCTTGTTTGCCACCGGGTTGAAGTCGACCCCTAGCCACATCGCATCGCTCATCACGTTGCTGGAACCGGTGGTATTGCCGCTGTGGGTGCATCTGGCTCGCAGCGGCGAGCCCGATTACCGTGCACCGGCATGGTGGACGTGGGTCGGTGGATTGATGATCTTGGTCGGACTGTGCATTCGATATTTGCCGCTCGGGCGGGACGCGGCCGCTGTGGTCGCGAACGCCGAACCAGCCGCAGAGGATGGAGCATCGGAGGACGCAGCATCGATCCGTCGCGAAGAAGGTTAGTGCACCGCACTTCTACAGCGTGCCGAGGTAAGCGAACAGATCGGCGATCTCTTGCGGTGCCTTGTCGTCGAGCAGCCCGTTGGGCATGAGCGATTCGGTGGAGTAGCCTTTCTCTTGGATGGCGTCTTGATTGATGCGCAAGATCGACCCATCGGCAGCTTGAAGCGTGACGCCATCGGCCGCGTTGTAAATGATCATGCCGGTCAAGATTTCGTCGTCGATCGTCAACACGCGCACCGAGCGGTAGCGATCGGAGATGTCGCGGCTGGGTTCGACGATGGCTCGGGCGAGATCGAGCCGCGAGAAGCGTTTTGCGACGCCGGAGAGGCTGGGGCCAAGCGAGCTTTGGCCGCCGTGGCACAGTCCGCACTTGGCCGCGTAGATGGTTTTTCCCGATGCGACATCGCCGCGGAGTCCTTCGATCGACTTGAGCACGGCGTTCGCATCGATTTGGACGGTCGGGGCCACCAGTCCGGAATACTGATCTTCGGCGAGGTGGAGTTTGAGATAGGCATCCCAATCGCTCCAAGAGTCGGAGGCGGGCGGGGAGGGGCGGCTGGATTGCGTGGCCACTTCGCGAGCTCGCTTGAGAACGGCGGGGCGTGGCAGCGGAACGGAAGTGTTTAGGCTGGCCGATACGAGCTTGGCCATCGTGGGCCATTCGCGTTCGGGTTCGCTCGGCGTCAGCGATGCGATGCCGCGCCAAGCGCTGGGCCAGAGCGTTCGGTCCCCTTGTTCGATGGCGGCCAGAAACAAGTCGTACTCGTCTTGGCTGGGTTTCGCGCTCAGGACATCCATGCATGCCGAACGGAGCGACTCGACCGATGCGGCCTTGCGCACTGCGTCTCGCAGATCGTTGTCCATGTCGCCCGATATGGAGTACTTGAGGATCGGCACGGTCCATTCTTCGGCGGGGGATTCGAGCAAGTGGTCTCGCATCTTTTTCCGGGCCGAGGATTGGACTTCGGAGGGGAAGGCATTGATCAACACGAGGTCTTCATTGCAACAAGGCGTTGGCAACTCGACAAAGGCCGTACCGAGCCGGGCGTCCTTGCGAGTCAGTGCAGTGACGAGTTGTTGCAAACGGTTCGGCCATTGGTTGTCGGTGTAGAGTCCGCGCGATTTGACTTTGCGAACGATCTCGGCCAGCGTGTTGGCGGTTTTGGTGGTGGTATCCGGTTCGCGCGGGGCTCCGCATTGGGCCATGCAGCAGAGCATGTGGATATCGGAGGTGGGGTGGGAGGCTTCGTCGATCTGCGAGAGCAAGTACTCCACGCATGCAGGATCGTTGGGTTCGAACATCGCCATGGTTCGGAGGGCTTCCGCATGCAAGATCTGCTGGCCTTTCGATTCGGCGATCTGTGCAAAGTGCAACGCCCAACGCGCCCAACTGTTGCGGACCGAATCGTTCATGCGCGAGGCATAGGAGCCGCGGTAGCCATCAAGCGCGTC
Source organism: Pirellula sp. (assembly GCA_046318495.1). Taxonomy (GTDB): domain Bacteria; phylum Planctomycetota; class Planctomycetia; order Pirellulales; family Pirellulaceae; genus JBKCUI01. The sequence continues at coordinate 2,782 of JBKCUI010000218.1, forward strand.
GGCAATGACTTCGCTTTGCAGTGGCAATGTCCAGCGGCGATCACCGAGGGAGGCTTGCATGGTGGCCAGGACTTCGAGTTGTTCGCGCGTCGACAGTTTTTCGCGCATGGCGCTGAGCCATTGGCCAAGAGTCTCCAGGACGGCGGTGTCGATGCCGTTTTTGGCGGGGCCAAAGAAGAGCTTGGCCATTTGGCCGTCGAGTTTGAGAGCGAGTTCTTTCTTGGCAGGAGGCGTGGAGGAACGGCTCAGGGCCCATAACCACGTGCGTCGCAGCGCGTTGCCAGCCAGGTCGTCGGTGGCTTCGCAGCGTGTGGCTTCGGCGCACGACCAGCGTTTGAGCCCGAGGGCTTCCCATTGCAATCGTTGGTCCGAGGGGCCGAGGTGCGCGTCCCAGTGGCAAGCTTCGTTGGCCGGTTCGGGTGCCGGGAGTTTGATGCCGCGCTGCAAGCGTTGCTCTTCGGCCAGAGGCATGTTCATCCGCCCCGCAAGCCACCATGCGGCAGCACGCGAACCGGACGCGGGCGAGGCCAAGCTGCGTGCGACGGCATCGGGTGCGACTTTGGCACCGACCCGCGTTAACACTTGCGCCGCGCGCAGTTTCCATTGTGCCACTTGGTCGGCAGGTCCCTGCACGGGCAATTGACCGGTGATGATTTTGGCCAAGCCATCGATGACGGCCGCATTGGTCAAGGGCCGCCAGCTGCTCTCCGACCACGCGTCCCAAGGACAGGGGGCATCGAGCACAGCGATGATCGATTCCAAAACGTCCTTGGCGAGCGGGGGTTTGTTGCCAGCGGGTGCGAACCAAGACAATCGCTCGGCGAGCGCGGAATCGACAGCGTTGGGATCGGTTGGGTCGGTTGCTGCGACGGCCGCATCGGCAGCCGGCTGAGCGATGGGTGCTTGGTCTGCAGTGGATTGGGCTGCAACGGCTTGGGCTGTGGCCACGCGATAGACCGCTCCGGTGGTGCCGCGGCCACCGACGCAGATGAGCAAGCTGCCATCGGGCGCGACGCAGATATCGGTCGGTGCAAAGCCGGCGGTTCCCGAAGGCTGCATGAAGATCTCGGAGGGGATCTTGCCCGGAACGCGTTCGGATGCATCGAGATTCGCCGAAGGATGCACCGCAATGACGCGGCCAAAGGTCCAGTCCAACACAAACACGGCATCGTGGTACTTGCGAGGGAAGGCGCGATGTTGGTAGACCGCCACGCCGGTGGGGGAGCCGCGTCCCAATCGCGCCAAGACCAACGGCATCGTCAGTCGGTAATCATCGTCCTTCCATGCTGGACCGCACCAACCACCATCCGAGCCGGGCCCCAGTACCATCACCCGCGTCGGGCGATACCAAGGAAGCGTGGCTTCGCGTTCATCATCGCTATCGTACGTCACGATCTGACCATCTGGCATGAAGTCAAAGTCGTAGCAGTTGCGCAGGCCATGAGCCCATACGCCGCGGCGCGAGAAGTCGGGGCTGATTCTCCAGAGCGTGCCGGCGCGAGCTCGCGTGACGGCGGCGGTGTTGTCGTTGGCGAGTTGTCCGATGGCCGAGGCAAAGTTCCCGACGACCAGATACCAATACCCATCGGGTCCGCGTCGAATGGCGTGCGCATCGTGTTCGCCTCCCGTGGGCAACTCGAGCACGCGCGTGGGACTGCGGTCGGCGACCAGGTCCCCGTTGGAGTCTTCGGCGCGCCACAATCCTCCATCGGTGACCCAATACAGAATCTTGCCGTCGGACCACAGGCCTTGGGCACCTTGTTTGATTCCCTCGGTCCATGCGACGCCGCGATCGTAGACGCCATCGCCATTCTCATCGACCAACGTCTTGAGATAGCCGGGGCCTGAGATCACCGGGCGGCCGGACGCATCGAGCGTCATGCAAAAGCAATCGTGCGCCAGGGCATCATCGGCCACGCGCGTCACCGAAAATCCATCGGGAACGGTGAAGGGAAAGTCCTGCGCTTCACACCGCTGTGCTGGCGATAGACAACCAACAGCGAATAACACCTTCGCGACAGCAAAACAACACGTTTTCCACCGATTTGCTAACACGGTCGTCGTCCCTAAGCAGTTCATCATGAAGCCGGCTGGGTCAGAAAAACCCTAGATTCGCTTCGATTTATCGTATCCGATTTCGCCGAACGACAAGCCTCTGCGACAGGATTCTGATGCAATTTTTCGGAGGGGTTCGCTCGCATCGCGCCGCCCCGCTTGGCAATGCCTACACGAGGTGCGTTCGTGGCACACTGCTGCCAGGGACTCGCCGCTCCTTAGCCAGGCCCTAATGCGAGTCCCCGTCGAGGAGTCGCAGAGGCTGCGATCGAGCGACTGCGACAGCAGGCGGAGGGGAGGCAACGCAGGCGGTTGGTGGCGGATCGTTCCGTGCAGATTCCTGCTCGAAAACGGCGGCGAGCACCGTATGATAAGAAGCCTTGTCGCAACGCAGGCTGGTGTTCTGGCCGAGCTGTGGTTGCCGCCAACCTCTCCCATCCAACGATCTCAAGGCCTCTCCACGATGTGTACATTAGCCACGATTGGGCGATTCAGCGCAGGCATGCTTACGGTCTTTTTCGCGAGCTGTGCAATCCCTGCCTCGGCTCAGATCACGACGGTCAAGCAAACCGACCGCATCGAGTTTCTGCACCAGGGCAAACTGATTACCAGCTATCTGTTTCGCTCGGGGACCAAGCCTGTGCTGTGGCCGATCCATGGACCCGACGACGTCAAGATGACTCGCAATTATCCACTCGATGCAACCATCGGTGGCGAAGATCACGATCACCCGCACCATCGCGGATTGTGGCTGACCTATGGGGAAGTCAACGGCCATGACTGGTGGGCCGAAGGCAAAGGCAAGGGGATCGTGGCCCATCATCAAATCGTCGATCTGAAGTCCTCGGGCGACTCGGCGACGTTGATTGCCGAGCACCATTGGGTGCCTCCCGCAGAAAGCGAAGGGGCCCATCCTCCAGCCGTCGTGCTGGAACGCTGCCGCTACACCATTCGCAAGAACCGCGAGGATGAGACCATTATCGACGTGGAATCGATCCTTCGCGCGGCCGCCCCCGATCAGTCCTTGCACTTTGGCGATACCAAAGAAGGCATGTTTGCCGTCCGCGTGCCCGAACCGATGCGAGGGGACAAAAACGGTGGACAGATCCTCAACAGCGTGGGGGATCGCCAAGGAGACACCTGGGGCAAATCGGCCAAGTGGGTCGATTACTCAGGCCCAGTTCACGCCAACAATGCCGATCCGTATGGCATCGCCATTTTGGTCCACCCCAAGAGCTTTCACGCCGATGGCTTGTGGCACGTTCGCACCTATGGTTTGTTCGCCCACAATCCGTTTGGCGTTCGCGACTTCCTGGGCAACCGCACCAAGACTCCATCCGCCGTCGAGCCTCCCCACCCTGGCGGTTTCCAATTGCCTGCAGGAGAATCCATCCACTTCTTTTACCGAGTCATCTTCCATCGCGGACGATGGGATTTGGACGGCGGCAATGCCCGCTTTGACGAGTTCGCAAAAGCGACTCCTGAGCTCAAGCCTTAACGTTTCCGTTGCGATACCGACTCCCATCGAGGAATTAGCGATTGTCTACCGGCCCTTCGAGCAACCTCAGCTTCCTCTGTCCTCAGTGCCAGAAGCGACTCAAAGCCCCCCCCGAACTCATCGGCAAAAAGGTGCAATGCCCTGGCTGCAAAGCCAAAGTGCTGGTCCCTGGGGTGAGCGCTTCGAAAAAGGACGATGACGATTGGTTCTCGCTCGACACGCCATCGGCAGTGATCGGAGTCGACGAGATCGACAACGAGTTGCCGGCTCCCAAGCCGAAACCGGCTGCTGCCCCTGCCGTGAAGTCAACGCCAGCGCCGGCTGTTTCACCAGCTCCACAAGTCTCGCCAGAGCCAACCGCCTCGACACCGCACGCTTCCACCGCGGAGCGATCGGGAGGCAGCGGATCGGGAGGCAGCGGATCGCGCAGCATCTTTGACGAAGAAGAGCTCGACTTGGAACCGCTTTTGCCCGTCGAGGCCCCAGCGCCCACGACAGCCAAGTGGAGCCAGCCGACTCCGCCAGCGTCTCCCCAAAAGCCGCCCACAGCCAGCCCGACCGCTGTGGCAACGCCTAGATCCAAAGGTGCGAGCCCCAACGCGGCGGCTCCATCGGCTCCGCCGAGCAAGCCCGCATCGCCGAACGCGCCCCCTGCGAAACCTCCGAGCCCAGCTTCGATGGCGCCCAACCCGACCGACGACGATGGCTTTGGATTGCCCGAGCCGATCGTGTTGCAAGAAGTGCCCGACCAATCGGCGCGCGATGAAGCCGCGCTGCGCGAGTTCTTTCAGCCCGCCGACGACGAGGACTTTACATTCCCATGCAAAGTCTGTGGGACCTTGATCTACGCCAACGTTTCTCGCGTCGGCAAGATGACGCGATGTCCGGACTGCCATTCGGAGTTCAGCATTCCTGCGAAGCCCAAAAAGAAGAAGGCGCCCGAGCTGCGGTTGGATGATCAAGTGGCCGACGTCAAGCTCGCGCCGGTCGAGGGGCCAAGCACCCGCGAGAACGCGCTAGGCACGAGCAAAACCAAAGAGATGCTCGATAAAGCAGCCGTCGCCTTGGAGACCGAGCGCGAGGAAATCGACCCGGTCACCATGAACTTCGAATCGAGTCGATGGATGCGAATGATCTTTGGATTTCTGCGCGATCCGGGTGTTTTGATCGTGACCATCGTTCTTGGCATCTTGACCGGCATTTGGCTCTACAGCATCGATACGGTTAGCTATAGCGAGATGAGCCCGTTGAAGATCGGCCTCACTCAGCTTGTGATCTTCGGCGTGTTCTTCATCCCGATCACTTGGTCGATCTTGATGATGATGCTGGCGATTTTGCCCATGGCTGCGGACCAGCAACCGCGGGTGGAGAGCTGGCCCTTTGGACGCTTGTTCGAGACGTTTGGCGAAGTCATGATGATCGTGGTCGCGGCGGCCTTGGCCAGCGTGCCGGGTGGGATCGTTGCCAGTGCCTTGTCGTCGTTGATCGGGGTGTCGTTTATCTCCGGAGTGTTGGTGCTGTTGTCGATTTGCGCCTTCACACCCATCTTGCTCTTGGGCATGATCGACAATGGGCGGATCACCGGAGCGTATTCCAAATCGGTGATTCAATCGATTTCGCTCAAGCAAGATGCATGGGCGGCGATGTACTTCCAAACGGGCGGCGCGTTCTTCTTGTTGGCCGTGCTCGGAGGGATCGCTCGCATGACGGCCCCGGTGGCGTACTTTGTGTTCGGGGCGATGATTCCGTTACTTTGTTTCTTCATCGCCAACCAATATGGGTTGCTGGCGGGTAGAATCAGCGACGTGACGGAATTGGGTTTTGAAGGGGATTTCACCGAGGACTAAAGTCGGTCCTCGTCGTGAGAATGCAAATCGTTCCAAGACGCGCGAGCAACAACAACGGTGGGAACAGCACAAGACAAAGATCGAGCCATCGAACGACGGGCTGTGTGGCAATTGGCGCTTTACACGTTGATGATCACTCTCATCAGCATTTGCATGCTGGCCCTCAACGCGGGGTTGGTATTCGGTCTTGCCAAAGCCCTCGGCGAATCGCTTCAGTTCTTGCCGCTGATCGGGCCGATGACGCAGTTCGCAATCTTCGTCGCACCCATCCTGCTTTTGTTCTTGGAATGGTACGTGTGGGACATCCTCAGTTCGGCTCGGCGACGGCATCGAATCTAAGAATCAACATGTCGATCGGACTCCGTTGTGCGGCTTAGCTGCAGCGACTGTCTTAGCTCCAGCGGCTGGGCCAATGCCGCAACCACAACTCGAACATCAGCAGATTCCACAATCGGTACTGGTGATTGGCTCGTCCGGACATGTGCTCGTCGACGAGGTTGCGAATGGCTTCTGGACGAAAGATCTCGACGCAGCGCGTGTCGTTCGAGAGCAAAGCATCCATGGTTCGATCGCGCAATGAAGTGCGAAACCACTTGCCGATAGGAACGCCAAAGCCCATCTTGGGACGGTTCCAGATCGCGGCTGGCAGCAGGTCGCGATAGGTGTCGTAGAGCAACCATTTGCCCCGACCGCCGCGCATCTTGAGATGGACGGGCAAGGCTGCTGCCCACTCGACCAGCCGATAATCGAGGAACGGTTGCCGCGCCTCCAGCGAATGGGCCATCGATGCGATGTCGACTTTGGTCATCAGATCGCAGGGAATGTACGTTTGCAGATCGGCAGCCATGGCACAGCTCATCGGATCGCGTTTGGATGCGGGCAAGCGTTCGCCTGCGCCGTCTCCCCAGAACGTGGAAGATGTCCGTCCCCAAGCGCCCTTGAGGAATGCGACCGGATCGCGATCGGGCAAGCGTTCGATAAACGATTCTTGATAGAGATCCAATCGATTGGCTTCTCCAAAGATCTGAAGCCAATTCATGTAGCGATCGGGAGAGGATTGCCCGAGCGCTTCGCAAAATCTGCGGACGCGCCGCAGCAAGGAACGCCGGGCGGTCGAATCGGGCAGCCTGCGAATCCACGACGATCGCCCCAGCGCACCGAGCGGCAGCCAGCGTTGCAACCGCTCGCTCAGTTGCAGCGCGCGGTAGCGTTCATAACCGCCAAAGAGTTCGTCGCCCCCATCGCCGCTGAGCGCGACGGTCACCGCTTCGCTGGTCATCTGGCTCAAGTACCACGTTGGCACAGCGCTCGAATCGCTAAAGGGTTCGTCGTACTGCTTGACCAAGGCATCGATGATCTGCAGCGCGTCGGGTTGGACTTCGAAACGTTGATGCTGGGTCCCGACGTGGTCGGCCACCATCTGCGCAAAGCCCGTCTCGTCGTAGTCGGCTTCGGAGAATCCGATCGAAAAGGTGCGGATCGGTGCCTCCAGTTGACGCTGTGCAAGGGCCACGACCAACGACGAATCGATGCCGCCCGAGAGGAACGCACCCAGCGGGACATCGCTTCGCAGTCGCAATCGAATGGCATCCGACAGCAGCGCATCGAGTTGTTCACGGGCTTGGCCGGCGGTGGTGGGGACTTCTTTGGACCAATCGACATCCCAATAGCGCTGGATCTCGATGCGGCCGCGATGGTAGACCAAGCAATGGCCTGGAGCGAGTTTGGAGACGCCGCGATAGATCGTGTACGGGTGAGGGATGTATTGGTAGGTCAGATAGGCGTCGACGGCTCCGGGATCGATGGTTTGCGGGAAGCCCGGTAAGCCGACGAGTTGCTTGAGCTCGCTTCCGAAGTACAACTGGTCGCCATCGTGCCAGTAGAAGAGAGGTTTCTTTCCGAGGCGATCGCGGGCCAAGATCAGCCGTTCTCGCGGTGCATCCCAGATGGCGATGGCGAACATGCCGTTGAAGTGGCGGAAGCACTCCACGCCGAGGTCTTCGTACAAGTGAACGATGGTCTCGGTATCGCTTTGGGTGGCAAAGGTGTGCCCTGCCCCTTCGAGGCGATGGCGCAATTCGCGGTAGTTGTAGATCTCGCCGTTGAAAACCAGATGGACCGATCCATCTTCGTTGGCCATCGGTTGACGGCCGGTCGCCAAGTCGATGATGGCCAGGCGGCGAAAGCCGAGGGCCACGCCTGAAGTCGTTCGAGATTCGTTCAGCAGCGTGCTTCGAGAGGGGGATTGGAACCATGCCCCTTCGTCATCGGGTCCGCGATGGACGATCGCATCGGTCATGCGCCGCAGTCGACCGGCATCCAATCCGGCATGCTGTTCCGACCATATTCCGCCCGCGATCCCGCACATTCGTTCCTCGATCCAAATCGACACAATCCTCAACACCGAGCCTAGCGGATCCGCGTCGATGCACGAGGGCGCGAGAGCTGCACAGCCGAACGGTTCATTCTACACAGGCAAGATTCGGCCGAGGCTCGCTGCGGCTTGCAAAATCGTCGTATACTGGGGCCTTGCAGTCGACACTTCCATTTCCCTCTCGATGGCGTATCCCTCCTATGCTCGCAACGCATCGCATCTCGCTCTTTTCCCACCGTCTCTGGCAAGTCCTGTTGGGCGCTTGTTTCCTGGTCGCCATGCATCCAACAAGTGTTCAGGCGCAAGTCTTTTGGATCGGCGGTTATGGTCCGGGGATCTACGCCAGCCGATTGCAACCCGACGGCAAGATGGCGGAACCCAAGCTGGTCGCCGAGCAGCCATCCCCGTCGTTCTTGGCCCTGCATCCGAAGCTCGATGTGCTGTACGCGGTCACCGAGTCCAACCGCGATCCGTCGTCCAAGTCGGGCGCCTCGATCGTGGCGTATCGATACGACCGCAAGGCCTATGCGGCCGGGGATCTGCCCAAACTGCAGGAGATCAATCGGGAAATCATCCACGGCGATGCGCCGTGCCATGTGGTGCTCGATGCCACGGGCCGCTTTGCCATCGTGGCCAACTACACCAGCGGTTCGGTATCGATGTTTCCGGTGGGAGACGATGGAAAGCTGCTGCCGGAGTGCGATACGGTTCAACATCGCGGGACCGGTCCGAACGCAGCTCGCCAACAAGGCCCGCACGCGCATTGCAGCATGGTCGATCCGACCAATCGCTGGGTATTGGTCGCCGATTTGGGTCTGGATCGCGTGTTGGTTTACGAGCTCGATGCGCAGAACAAAAAGTTGCGCCCGAGCAAACATCCCGAATGGGTATTGGCTCCGGGGGGCGGCCCTCGGCATCTGGCATTCCATCCCAATGGCAAGACCTTGTACGCCATCAATGAGATGGGCATGACGCTGACCGCCGGGAGTTGGGATGCCGCCGAAGGCAAACTGGAGACCGTCTCGGATGTGAGCACCGTTCCCGAAGGCAAACCGTCGGAAGGCTGGTCGACGGCGGAGGTTTTGGTGCATCCGACGGGGCGTTTCGTGTATGGCAGCACTCGCGGCCACAATACGTTCGCGCTGTTCGGGGTCTATCAAAAGACCGGAGCCGCCCAACGCGTGGAGAATTTTGATACGCTTGGCAAGACACCTCGCAACTTTCGCATCAGCCCCGATGGAATGTACTTGCTCGCGGAGAATCAAGAAAGCGATACGGTGCATGCGTTCAAGATCGATTCGGCGACGGGGATGTTGCGCCCGACCGGGCATTCGATTCGTGCGTCGCGCCCGGCATGTATCAAGTTCATGTTGGAGCCGACCGCGAAGACTCCATAAACTCCCTTGCGTTCCTCCCGACGTTGAATTGCCGGAGAACAAGCATAAGCATGTTGCTGGTGCTTGTTGAGCGATGCGGAACTCAACGGTTTGAGGCGCCGGGATCTTTAGCAAGATCCACTACGGTAAATCAAGCAGGAGGACTTTTGCGGGGTGTAGTGGATCTTGCTAAAGATCCTTGAACCGCTCGCAACGTTCCGCAATGGAATCACCGCTCAGCGGATGGCTTTGGCGACCGCCTCGACGAAGGCGTCTGCTTCGGACTCGGTGTTGTAGATGTAGAACGACGCCCGGCAACTGACGCCGACCCCAAGCCTCGCATGCAATGGCATCGCGCAATGATGCCCCACCCGAATCGCAATCCCAGCCGCATTGAGCCATTGACCGATCTGATCGGAATGGATGCCATCCACCACAAAACTGACGATGCCGGTCTTGTGCTCGGGATTCGTCGGACCCAATAGCCGCAGGCCAGGCAAGTTCGCAAGCCCAGCGGCCGCGCGCGTTGCCAATCCTCGTTCGTGCTCGACGATGGCTTCGGCGCCGAGCCGTACCAGCATCTCCACCGCAGGTCGCATGGCGATGGCTTCCACAATCGGTGCCGTGCCGGCTTCGAAGCGGTGCGGCAAACCGGCCGGCACAAAGCCTTCGCGCGAGACGTTGTGGATCATGTTGCCGCCACCCAAGAATGGCGGCATGTCTTCGAGGACTTCACGCTTGCCATAGAGAACACCGATCCCGGTGGGACCGAGCATCTTGTGCCCGCTGAACGCGATCCAGTCGGCGTCCCACTCCTGGGCTGCGATGCCTCCGTGCGGCACGCTCTGAGCTGCATCGACCAACACGCGGGCACCGACTCGGTGCGCGGCGTCGACGATGGTGCGGACCGGATTGATGGTCCCGAGGACATTGGAAACCGCCGTGAAGGCAACGATCTTTGTCTTGGGCCCTAAGCAGCGTTCGAGGCTCTTTCGATCCAGATGGTACTCGACCCCGACATCCACCCATCGGATCACCGCCCAGCTCCGCACGGCAAGCTGGTGCCATGCAACGATGTTCGTATGCAGCTCCAGCTCGGTCAAGAC
>JBKCUI010000219.1:0-5995 GCA_046318495.1 Pirellula sp.
CCTTCATCAAACCGTCTTCCACTGGCGATCCTTGGCGCTGTCCAGCACTGCATCGCAAACGCGTTGGGTCTCGAGCGCATCGCGGAACGTCGGATGGGCCGATTCGCCGGTCTCCAAACCTTTCAAGAAATCGGCGACTTGGTGCGTGAACGAATGCTCGTATCCGATCTGCAATCCGGGCACCCACCAGTTCCCCATGTACGGCTGATTGCCGTCGGAGACGTGAATGCTGCGCCATCCGCGAACGATGGAATCGTCTTCGTAATCGAAGTACTTCAAGCGATGCAAATCGTGGAGATCCCATGCCAAGCTGGCGTTCTCGCCGTTGATCTCCAGCGTGTACAGGGCTTTGTGGCCCCGGGCGTACCGCGTGGATTCGAACAGTCCGAGCGAACCGTTGCCGAAGTGGCAGAAGAACGAGCACGCATCGTCGATGCCGACCGGTGCCTTCTGTCCGGTCTCAGCGTGAACCCGTTCCTTGACGAACGTCTCGGTCACCGCGCACACATCGCGGATCGAACCGTTGATCCACAGCGCCGTGTCGATGCAGTGGGCCAGCAAATCGCCGGTCACGCCGCTGCCGGCGGCCTCGACATCCAAACGCCATGTCGCAGCTCCCCCTTGGGGAACGTCTGCGTTGATGGTCCAGTCTTGCAAGAAGTTGGCGCGGTAATGGAAGATCCGTCCGAGCTTGCCCGATGCAACGATCTGCTGCGCCATTGTCACCGCCGGAATGCGGCGATAGTTGTACCAAACCATGTTCGGGACGCCCGCCTTCTCAACGGCCGCAACCATCTCCAAACCTTCGGCGGTGTTCATCGCCAACGGCTTTTCGCACAAGATCATCTTGCCGGCCTTGGCCGCTTCGATGGCGATCTCTTTGTGCAAGTTATTCGGAGTGCAGATGTCGACCGCATCGATGTCGGATCGCTTGAGCAGCGCTCGCCAATCGGTTTCGATCGATTCGTAGCCCCAGTTGTCGGCAAAGGTCTTGGCCTTGGCCGCATTGCGTGCGCACAACGCCTTCAAGACAGGTTTGTATTCGCTCTTGAAGAATCGGCCCGCTTGCAAGTAGGCATTGCTGTGGGCTTTCCCCATGAAGCCATAGCCGATCATTCCAATCCGAAGTTCTTTCATGATGTTCCTTATAGATGTCGATGGTGGGTTTTGTGTGTCAGGGATCCGGCAACGGAGTTACGCACGCTTGCCGGCATTCCAGCCGTGGGCGTTGCGAACCGCGATCATCGTTGCCAAGATCGTGTTCCACGTCTTGGGATTTTCCAGCGTGGCGTTGGGGAACATGCATCCGTCCCAGCAGATGTGCTCGATGCCGCGCGCGGCCGCGTCTTGCAGCCAATATCCGGAGCACTTGACGATGTCGAGCTTGCCGTTGGGATCGTCGGCCGGGCAGTGCTTGCCCGTCTTGTCGTGCGAACCGGCCCCGTGCACATGACCGTCGTTCTGCGCGACGTGGAAATCGATCGTCCACGGTCGAAGCTTGTCGGTCATCTTTTTGTACGCTTCGTAGAACTCGTCGGTCGTGTAGGTCGACCCGATCATCGCGTACTCGGGCGCGTTGTACCCGAGCAGATAAAGATACGTGTGCGCGAGGTCGGCTTGGAAGCCGAACGTTTCGGGCATGCCCACCCCTTCGAGGACATCGAGCATGTCGCGCCACGAGTGCATCCCGGCCCAGCAGATCTCTCCTTCGGCGGCTAGACGCTGGCCGTGATCCTTGGCGATCTTGGCCGCTTCCTTGAACGTTTCGACGATGCGGGCCGTGTTGGCCTTGGTATCCGATCGCCACTTTTCCACGCCGAACTCGGCGCTGTCGACGCGGATCACACCGTATTTGCGAATGCCGTGATCTTCAAAGACTTTGGCGATGCGGCATGCGAGCTTCACCGCCGATAGGAATTTTTCGCGCGCGGCGGCGTCGCCCATGGCGGAATCGCCGACGGTGCCCGGCCACACCGGTGCTACCAGCGAACCGACCGAGAATCCATAGCTGGCGATCTGTTCGGCGATGCGTTGCAGTTCCGCTTCGCTGGCGTTGGGATCGGTGTGGGGAAAGAACAAGAAGTAATCGATCCCGTCGAACTTCTGGCCATCGACTTCGGCTGCGGCCGTGAGCTGCAGCATCCGTTCGAGCGAAATCGGCGGCTCTTGGCCAGGGCCATCCCCTTTGCCCACCAAGCCGGGCCACATGGCGTTATGCAATTTCGGAAGTTGATTCATGATGCGAGCGTTGCGGCTAAGCAACCCAGGAGAGGGAAGAAATCCGTCGAGGTATCGCGCCGAGAGCCCCATGCTCGCCGGCGCTCGCAATCCGATTGCGTTGCGATGCGATCCAGACAGCCGTTACGACGCGTTGCGCCATGCACCGTTCTTGGGCATGTCGGTGTGCGCATCGGGACCGAAGTAGCGCAGACCGACCAGCGGCTCGCTGCCGGTGTTCTCGATCTCGACACCGCGGCTGGCTGCGTCGTAGCTAATAAAGACTTCGTCTTCGGTATTTTGTCCGAAGCGAATCATAGCTGGGGTTTGCAAAGCGAGCTTGCCGATGCGGCCCTTGCCTTGCACCGTCGTCCAGCCGCTGGCTGCGTGGTCCTTGAGGATGCACTTGGCTCCCGGTTCCACCGTCAGTTCCTTGGCGCTGAACAACTGCTTGCCATCGATCGAACCGTACACGATCCAACGGTCGGTGTAGCCCTTGCCACTGCGCGCCGCATCGACGATCGGCTCGATGTAGTTGGCATCCTTGAAGTGCGTATCGACGTTCTTATCCCAATCGAGTTGACCGATGATGAAGTCGAGGTCTTGATGCTTTTCCTTGGGCATGTCTTTGACCAACAGCGACCAAGGAACATAACGGCCTTCGACAATCGACTGGAACATACCGAACACGTCGCTGCCCCATTGCGGCTCGTAGGTGCACAGCGAACCGGGCGCGTGCAAAACTCCGGGCGGGATCAACCAACCGGTGCCTCGCTTGAGTCGATAGGCTCGCGAGAGATCGAGAATGCCGTTGTCGCCGCGGTTCCAGTTTTCGAGGCAACGTCGCAGTTGCTCTTTGGACGTTCCCGGCTCCAAGCCCATGAAGGTGTACGAAAAGTTGTTGTCGACGTTGTTGTATTGCGGCGGGAAGTAATAGCTCTCGGGCTTTCCTTCTTGACCCACGAGAGCCGCATCCTCGGCCGATTGGTGCATGTGGTGCGGGATCGGGCCCATGTTGTCAAAGAACTTCGAATAGACCGGCCAACGGTTGTACTTATCGAAGATCGGAGCCCCGACCAGCCGCTTGCCTTGCTCGGCGATGGCGTCCTTGAGCAAGAATTTCTTCCCCTCAAACAAGCAGAAGCTCAAGCCTTCGTGCCAGACGCGGCCTTCGTTGGCGGCTTCGGTGGTGCTGGCGAACCAGCGTTCGTCGATCCCGCCGCGATTGGCTCCGAATGCGTAGAGGTCATCGGGATGAAGTTTGATCCGGCGGCCAGGATGGAGAAAGCTGCGGGGCACCCAAGTCGGTGTCAATCGCAGCAAGCCATCGCCCGCGTCCAGCGCTTGATCCAAAATCCGTGCGACATTGTCCTTGGCGACCAAACCATCATCTAAGCCAGTACCCGACATGGAACTTCTCGAAACTGCAGGTGGGAGGGGGGGCGGGCGGCAACTAGGGAAAATGCAACCGCATTCCGCCGAGACTACGGGGCATTTGTTGTATGGTCCCGGATGGGCGCTCGCAAGCCCCGGCCATGGGGGATGCCGTGGGATAGGCTTGCGATTTTCAGCCGCTTAGGCGACATTCATGGCTGCGCCGATTGGAGCGGGGCCCTCCCCGAGGTCGCTGGCCGCCAAGGGCTGCGAATCTCGGTGTCACCCCCGCGTGCGGTACGCAATTCGCACTGCTGGTGCCAGAGTGCGGCAAGTCGGTTTGCGGGCATCGCACTGCATCGACCGAACACTGCATGGATCGAACCGGTTGCAACCATCCTGGCCGCAACCGTGTGACGCGTGCTGGGCGGTTCGAGTTCGACTCGCATTGCCCCCTCATCTTCTTATCCCAACGTCTTAACGAATCAGCCACACGTGAATACCACTCCCGCCATCCGTCGAGCTTTGATCAGTGTCAGCGACAAAACCGGATTGGCGGATTTCGCCAAACGGCTGGCCGCTCGCGGCGTCGAGATATACAGCACCGGGGGAACCCGCAAGTTCCTGCTCGAAAACGGCATCGAAGCCTTGGAAGTCGCCCAGTACACGGGCTTCCCCGAAGTCATGGACGGACGGGTCAAAACGCTTCACCCAAAAATCTTCGGCGGCATCCTGGCGCGACGCCACCTCGAAGAAGACCAACAATCCCTCCGCGAACACGACATCCTGACGTTTGACTTGGTCGTCGTGAACTTGTACCCCTTCGCGGCCACCATCGCCAAGCCGAACGTCGCCTTCGAAGAAGCCATCGAGCAAATCGACATCGGCGGCCCCAGCTTGATTCGAGCCGCTTCCAAGAACCATGCCTTTGTCGCCGTCGCGACCTCGCCCACGCAGTACGCCTCGATTCTCGCCGAATTCGAGTCCACCGGCGGAACCAGCGATGCCTTGCGGCGGTCTCTGGCCGCAGATTGCTTCACCGCCACCGCTGCCTACGATGCGACCATCGCCAACTATCTCAAGAGCCACTCCGCTACTCCCGAAACCGTTCCCGGACGGGATGCGACGCTCCCCCAAGAGCTCAAGTTGCAACTGACCAAGAAGCTCGATCTGCGTTACGGTGAAAACCCGCATCAACTGGCTGCCCTCTACGCCCGCCCATCCTCTGGGCGTTCGCTGGTCGAAGCCCGCCAACTGCACGGCAAAGAACTCTCGTACAACAACCTGCTCGACCTCGATAGCGCCCACGCGATCGTGCGATGCTTTGCAAAACCCTCCGCAGTGGTAATCAAACACAACAACCCCTGCGGTGGAGCCTCGGCGCACAAACTCTCCTTCGCTTGCCGCAAAGCCCTCGACGGCGATCCGCAAAGCGCCTTCGGTGGCATCCTCGGCTTCAACACCACCGTCGATGCCGAAACGGCCGATGTCCTTTGCCAACCCGGCCTGTTCATCGAAGCCATCGTCGCACCCGACTTCACCACCGAAGCCATCGAAATCCTGACCACGAAACCCAAATGGCGGGACAACATCCGCTTGATGGCCATCGGTCGCACCGGCCCCCAAGAACGCCACCTCGATTACCGTTTCATCAGCGGCGGTGTGCTGGTCCAAGAAGCCGACACCCTGCCCCCGGTCAGCTTGACCTGGAACACGGTCACCAAAGTCCCCGTCGCCGACGAACTATGGGATGACATCGCATTCGGTTGGGAAATGGTGCGCCACGTGAAGAGCAATGCCATCGTGCTAGCGCGCGATGCTGCCCTCGTCGGTGTCGGCGCCGGCCAGATGAGCCGCGTCGATAGCGTGGAAATCGCCATCGACAAAGCGGGCGAACGCTCTCAAGGAAGCATCCTCGCTTCGGATGCGTTCTTCCCCTTCCCCGATTCGATCCATCGAGCTGCCAAAGCCGGCATCATCGCCATCATCCAACCTGGCGGATCCAAAAAAGACGAAGACGTCATCGCAGCCTGCGACGAACATCGCATCCCGATGATTTTCACCGGCCGTCGTCACTTCCGACACTAAGTCTCCTCGCCGCGTTCCCAAGACGTATTGCAACATCTTCGGAACTCCGATTTGCACTGCGAATACCAGCCCGCAGCGCACTTGCAACCCGCGGCGCACTACCAGCCCGCAGCGCAAGCAAGGGTTCTGCGCTGCGATCTTGTTCGACATGGATTCCCTCGCTGGCGCGTTTTGAAGTTGCGCATTCTGGGTTCCCTTCGTACTCGTACTCAATGAAATGGTACTCGTACTCGTACTCGTTGCCGTATCGTCGAGTACGAGTACGAGTACTGCTAACGCGGAGTACGAGTAGGAAAAACCAGGGGGAATCGCGAAG
>JBKCUI010000220.1:0-3391 GCA_046318495.1 Pirellula sp.
CCGATCCAGCAACTCCTCAAACCGCAGCCGAATCGCTTCAAAGGTCTTCACAAAATTCAGACTCGCTTCTTCCTCAGGGGACTCGAAGGGATTGCGTTTCTTGATCTCAAGCTGCAGTTGCGAAGGGGTGTCCTTTTGCGCCATCGCGAGTCGGCGAACCGCCCCCGGGGACATCTCGAACTCCCTGCGAAAGGCTTTGCTAAAAGCGGCTTCGGATTGATACCCGGAGTTCCTCGCCAATTCGTACATCGATACCGATTCACTACTTCGAAGTCGCGCTGCGGCCCTCTGCAAACGCCACCACGTCAAGTACTCAAGCGGCGGTCGCCCCGTAATCCTTTTGAATCGCTCGGCGAACGCAGAACGCGAGATCGACAATCGGTCGGCCAATTCCGCAACCGTCCAGCGGTACTCGGGAGTTTGATGCATGAACCTCAGCGCGCTGCCGATTTCCGGATCGACCAACGCTCGCAACCACCCTTTGGCCCCACCATCCGCAGCTTCGCCATCCTTGGCATCGCCAGGCTCGCTGATACGAAGCGATGCAATAAACAATGCCGTCGCCAAGTTGTCGGCAACTTGCTGCCATCCACCGCGCGCCTGCAAAACTTCCGATGCCAATCGCAGAACCAAGTCCTTCGACTCAGGATGGTCCTTGCCATGCACGATGGTTGCACTTGGTAGATTGAGCGTCGCCAACGCCATCGTCCCAGCCCGAAAGACGATCGATCCAACGATCAGTTTCGATGTTGGCCGCAAGCTCTCCAAACGATGGAGACTTCCTTCTTGCAAGAAGACGACATCGCCTGTCGTCAGCGGTTTGCGTCTGGGTTCCTGGGCAAGCGCGTAATCCCCAGCGGCGACACCGATCATCCGCAATTGAGCTGGCCCCGCAGCCGTCACCAGAGCCGCACCAGATTGCGACCAGACTTGGTCTGTGAAGGGCGTTGGATCGACCCTGGCCGCGACTCCGGCGGTCTTCAAGAAATCGGCAAGCACATCCATTTGAAAACCTTTCCCCCCCGCAGTTGGGTCTCCCACAACGCCACTCGGTGGACGATTGGACAAGGATTGTGGCATCGCGGATATTTTGCGTCCAGGGCGTTTGCCGATACTATTCGCGTATCGAACTCCTCGAGCGAACTCGTTTCCTACGTAGCATCCGCACGAGCCAACCGAAGAGTGTTTTCAGGCAACATGGCAGGAACTCCGCAATGAACGCGAAGAAGATTGGCTACTGGGTATCCCTCGTCCTCTTTTCTGCGGCGATGGGATTTGGGGGTGTGGCAGACTTGATGAAGAATCCAGAAATCATGGAGTCGCTCCAGCATCTGGGCTACCCAGCCTACATCGCGGCGATCCTCGGCTTTTGGAAGATATGCGGTGTGATTGTGCTTCTTTTGCCCAAACTCGGGCTGTTGAAGGAGTGGGCCTACGCAGGCTTCTTTTTTGATCTGACAGGAGCCAGCATCTCGCACTTCATGGTCCAAGATGACATCGCGAAAACGGTCATCCCGCTAGTCATCCTTGCAATCGGTGGATGTTCTTGGTTTCTGCGACCCGATTCCAGACGGATGGTGAGTCAACCATCGACGACCGGGTAGAGAAACGACTCGTTCTAGGTTCAATCATCCTTTCGATGCTCATGGAGGAGCTCAAGATGTTCAAAAGTGTAAGAAGCTCCCTGGCCACCCGATGCTGGCTCGGTGCACTGATGATGATCGTTAGCATTGGTCCAGGGTGCACGCTGGTACCGACCAAGACCGCGGCGCCAGTCCCCGCAACGGATACCATCGACCATTCCTCGTTGGTTGCTGGCAGAAGGATCTACGTGTCGCTGCTGAAGTGTGGGATGTGTCATCGTCCCAAGCCCGTGTCCGACTATTCGGCGCAAGCCTGGGCCGAAGACATACTGCCGCGGATGTCGAAGAAAGCGAAACTGTCACCGCAGCAATACTCAGACGTTCTGGCTTATGTCACCTCGCTCGCATCGCGCGAGTAACGTCCAGCCCCATCGCACAACGCGATTAACGAGCGCTCCACCGTAGGACGGGTCTCCAGGCCCGTCGACGCGCACCCTAGAAACTCCCCAACGCATTGCCACCCACGCATCTGCCGTGCCCTGCTAAAACAAGCCGGACGAGTGGGCCTAATTTGCCTTGGTTGGTGATCTCGGGTATAAGATCTTGAGAGTGAGCGATTCGTTCGTCAGCACGGTTTTTCGCGCATGGACCAGGGATCACCCGAATGACAACGCAGGAAATACTTGATCTGCAAGCGTCGATTGATCAATCGACCCTCCGGCGCGCTTCGGAACTAAGCATGGCGGACAAATTTCGACTGGGAGCTGATCTCTTCGACGACTCCATCCGCTGGCTGAAGCAGATCATCCGAGCAGAGCAGCCGAATCTTAGCGACGACCAAGTCGATCAAGAGATCGATCGGCGGAGAGCCATTAAGCGCCAAATGGACGAACAAGGACTTTATCGGGTGTACAGTGAGGGAGTGCCGATTGGAGAAATCTAGCTTTGACGCATTGATCCAAGTCCTTCTGCTCGTTCCTCTCTGCGAAATCCTTGCAAGACTTCAGTAAGGATCACACCTGTGATGGCATCGCGATCATCATCCAGCAAAACATCGATTGCGCGCCGCTCGATGGAATCGATTCCGATTGAAAAACCCGACCCAAATGCAGGTGTCGATCAGTACGAGGTCACTTCTTGACGTCGTCATTTTGTTGGCCCATCTCGGATTGTTCTAAGCAACGCCAGTTGTCGAGCAGCACCACATGACCGGAAAGATGCTGAAGTCACATACGTCGGGCATAGCGAAGGTAATCGCGTATCGCTAATCGAATCGCTTCGGCTGTATCGCTTTGCTCGGTCAATTCACGCAGTTCGGCTAATTCTTGCTCTGATAGATCAATCGAAGTTACCATGACACTTTGCCTTCGCGAGCTTTGCGGAGCTTAGCTTTTGGTGTGAATGGCATCTACAGAGTCGATGAACTATCGAAACGTTAAGCGCTTGTACTCCACCGTAGGACGGGTCTCCAGGCCCGTCTGAGCGCATCCAAATCTCAAAACCTTGGCGATTGTTGACGCAGTGTTATCCAGCCAAGCCCATCGGCAATCGCTTCCAATGAAGGCTCAGGTTACAAAACGGGCCTGGAGACCCGTTCTACGCCCCATCGATACATCGCACAATGACGAGAAAAAAACCGAAGGCGATGTAATTTCCAGACCGCTGCAGCGACTAATGGAACGTGAACACCATGCATCCACGCCAATCCGAATACGAAACGCTGATCGAGCGGAATCGAGGCCGCTTGCTGGCGATCGCCCGCGCCTACGCGGACTCGGACGCCGAGGATCTGTTGCAAGAAATCTTGC
>JBKCUI010000221.1:0-39809 GCA_046318495.1 Pirellula sp.
GCTGTGTCCACCCAAGTACTTGGTTGCCGAATGCATGACGATATCCGCACCCAGTTCCAGCGGGCGCAGGATGCTGGGTGGAACGAAGGTGCTATCGACACCCAGGAGCGCATTCGCGGATTTCGCGATGGAGGCGATGGCGGGTAGATCGGGGATGGTCATCAGCGGGTTGCCGATGGTCTCGACCCAGATCATGCGAGTTTCGGGACGGATAGCGCGTTGGATTTGCTCGGCGTCGTGGGCGGGCGCGAGGGTGACGGAGATTCCGGAGCGGTTGCAAATCTTGTGGAGCCCTCGGTAGGTGCCGCCGTAGATGTCGCAGCCGGCTACGACGTGGGCTCCCGATTCGAGCAGCAACATGGCGCAGTGGGTGGCGGCCATCCCCGAGGAGAACGCGAGCGCGCCAGCGGCGCCTTCGAGGTTGGCAAGGGCTTTCTCCACGCCGGCTCGCGTTGGCGAACCGCTGCGCGAGTAGTCGTAGGTTCCCCATTCGCCGGGGCCGGGCTGAACAAAGGTCGTGGCTAAATAGATCGGTGGCACGACGGCACCGGTGGCGTCGGGCTCGCTGCCTACGTGGATGGCTCGTGTGCGAAACTTCATCGGGAGAGCGCCTGTTCCAAGTCTGCGATCAAGTCGTCGGTGTCTTCGATCCCGCATGAAAGCCGGATCATGTTGTCGTAGATACCGAACTGAGCGCGGGTTTCCGGGGGGTAATCAAAGTAACTCATGACCAGCGGTTGTTCGATCAAGCTTTCCACACCGCCGAGGCTGGGGCCGATGCGCGGGATACGGCATGCATCGATCACGGCCCCTGTTTCGCGCCAGTCGGCACCGCGGACGAGGAAGGTGATCAATCCACCGAAGCCCTTCATCGTTCGCTTGGCGATGGCATGCGAAGGATGAGATGGCAGTCCGGGGTAGAAGACATGTTCGACGCGGGGATGGCTCGCCAAAAATTCGGCGATGCTTTGACCGTTCTCGTTGTGCCGTTGCATCCGCAGGGCGAAGGTCTTGAGGCCTCGTTCGAGCAGGTACATGTTGTGTGGGGAATTGATGCCACCGAGAATGCCGCGCAGCTTTCGCACCGGCTCGAGCCGTTCGCGGCTTCCGCAGATCACGCCTGCGAGCAAATCGTTGTGGCCCCCCAAGTACTTGGTCGCGGAATGCCAAACGTAATCGACACCGAACTCGATGGGGCGAACGTTGAAGGGAGTGGCCAGCGTTGCATCGATCAGGGTTTCCACGCCGCGGGCTTTGCCCAGTTCCACAAAGCGTTCCAAATCGATCGCAGTCAAATGCGGATTGGTTGGGGATTCGCTAACAATCATCTTGGTGCGAGGATTGATCGCGGCCGCCATGGCATCGAAGTCGCCGGTTTTGACTTGGTGGGTGACGACACCAAACCGCGCGAGGTGCTTGGCGCAGAACTCGCGGCTGCGATGGTAGCATTGGTCGAAGAAGACGATTTCATCGCCGGAACTCAGCCGGGACATCAGCAGTCCGACGATGGCGGCCATGCCGCTGGAGTACACGATGGCATCTTCAGCTCCGTCGAGGGCGGCGAGTTTGCGTTCGACGACTTTCTCGTTCGGGTTGCCGTAGCGTCCGTACTCTTCGCGATCTTGCTTCTCATGGATGTAGTCCAAGATGCTTTGCGTCGACGCAAAGGTGTAGGTGCTGGCGCAGCAGATCGAGTCGGTGATGGCGTCGTTGGGCTTTTGACGGGCTTCGCCAGCGTGCACGCAGGAGGTGCTCATGCCCAATGTGTTGGTGACTGGGACCGGGTCGGCATTCGAAGTGGAGGATGTGCTGTCCACGTATTGATCTTCCAAAAGTTTGCTGGGGCGCAGGGAGTGGAGGGGGAGTCGTTGGGACGTTATTCGTGGGGACGGTGCGGAGCCAGAAGGTGGCAACGCGCCTAGGCCGCAGGATGGATTGCCTGGGCTTGCGGATCGAGGATATGCAACCCTCGATCGCCTCGACGCACGCGCATCCGCACGCTACGAGCCCCATGCATCGAATGCGACGACAACCGCCAGGCGGTGCGTGCGCGTTGTGCGCTGGGCAAGCGGGGGCGCTGGAGAGTCCATGCTTGGGCCGCCCTGGGCAGACCCGCGATCCAGAGACCGAGGGGCAACGCGAGGGGGAGTCCGAAAGGCGATGCAATCGCGAAAGCGGCTGCAAAATGCCACTTGGAAATGCATGGATGGCTCTTTAGCAGTGAGGCTGCAATCGGCCGCAAATCCCTTAACCAGTTGAAGTCTAGCCACAACTGAAGAGGCTCACAAGCGATTTTCAAGCCGTTTTGCGTCTGCGGATCGCGCGCAAAACGGTAGAATACGAAGCGACGCCGGCACGGCTGCAACGTCCCTGCGATCGCTTGGTCTCAACCCAGGCTGCGCAATGGAAGCTGCCCACAGCGAGCACCTTGGCGTTTCCATTCGAGAATTGCCGCGTTTTTCGTACTCGAAGAAGCCGCTGCGCGACCGAGTACCCGCTTCACCCATCCATTGAGTTCGAGCAGGAGAGAAACCAGGAATGCGCAACGTCCCAAGGATGCTGCAAGGTGGTGCCCTTCGCTAGGGATCCCGTTGCACCTTTCATTTGCACCTTCCAACCGAAACCATGTCGTTTTCCTCCCTGTTCCCCCCATCGTATCGGCCGATTCGGTCTGGCGAGCCGACTTCATTGCGCGGGTGCTATCCCTCGCAGCGCGGGCTTGAGAGGCTCGGAGCGCCGTCGTTGCTTGGCTTGGTGTGCGCGCTCATCGCCT
This sequence comes from Pirellula sp., assembly GCA_046318495.1. Taxonomy (GTDB): domain Bacteria; phylum Planctomycetota; class Planctomycetia; order Pirellulales; family Pirellulaceae; genus JBKCUI01. Next base: position 2,774 of record JBKCUI010000221.1, read on the forward strand.
GCGGATTTGGAACGGCGCTGGGACAGGCTCCCATCCCAGGAGGTGATCCACAAGCCGCAGTGGCTGCGTCCGATGAAAAGGTCCGATCGTCCGACGCAACGCGCGAAGAGATCCTGGCTTGGATCGCGGAGTTGGCAAGCGGTCAGTTTGGTGTACGCGAAGAAGCCATGCGACGGCTGAGCCAACTGGGAGACGACCAGATCCCATTGCTCGAGGGAGAGCTCAAGCTGGCGACCGATGCCGAAGTACGTGTGCGATTGGGGGCGGTACTGGCCAAGCTCAAGTACGAGCGTCAGCAGCGCACCATCCGAACATTTTTGCGCGATCCGGACATGAGCCACGATCACGAATTGCACGGCTGGGCGAGTTTCTCGCGTGTGGCTGGCGCGAACCGCAGCGCGAAGCGATTGTTCTTGCAACTTGGGGATCGCTATGGCGAGTTGGTTGAACATGCATTGGAGCCGGGCAAGCCTGCCATGGAGTGGGCCCGGCGCGTGGCTCGGGACATTCAAGAAGATCAATTAGGACGGCCAGAAGGGGACAAGAGCGATGGGCTCGCGCTGCTGTACTGCTTGTGCGCTGCCCAACAAGACGACGGCGCATCCGCCGACGAGGACGGGGCGCTTTATGCCTTGAGCGTTCGCATGTTTAGGCGATCCCCTTACAACCAGTTTCTTCGAGACCCGCAATCCAAGCGGCCGATGGAAGTCATGACGGAGCGATGGTCGAAGAGCATCCGGAGCGCGTCGGATCAAGCGGATGCATTGATTGTTTTGCTCGAAGCCGACTTGAACTCCGCGAAGAGCATCGCGAGAAAAATGTTGTCGGTTCAAAACGGTCCAGACGCGCCCGATCCCCGCGAAGCGATGATCGCCATTCAAACCTTTTTTCGATACGGCAAGCAGGATGACATTCCGTTGCTCGAAACTTGGCTTGAGCGTCGCGAAGTTTGCGAAGAAGTCGTGAGCTTCAATTTCCCTGCTGCCCCCAACGGCTTGAATCCCGTTCCTGAAAACCTCCCGCGCAACACTTCGACCGTCGAATTGCGCGATGTGGCCGTGCTGGCGTGCATGCAGATCGCTACGATGGATTATCGTAAGTATTTCCCTAGGATCCAGGTCCATGAACTGCGAGGATTCGTACCGCGCACTATCGCGGAGGCCTCCGACGCGGATGCGATACGAGACGCCCGCATTCAAGCTTGGCGGAAATCGGGTTTTGGCTCCAACGCCTCTCCTGCGACGGGACAGTAAAGGCATTCCGCGACCATGCGTGATTTCGAGTTTGAAGAAGAATTACCAGACGCAGAAGGGTTGTTGGCTGGCGGATTGGACTGGATGCCGGTTCGCGATGAGCACTGGATGCGGCAAGCGTTGGCGCTGGCGCACCAAGCGGCAAGCGAGGACGAAGTGCCCGTCGGAGCGCTCGTGGTGCATCAAGGCCGCATCATCGCCAGCGCCTACAACCAGCGTGAACAGCTCGCCGATCCCACGGCGCATGCGGAGATGATTGCGATCACGCAAGCCGCCGCGCACTTGAACTCATGGCGTTTGACCGAGTGCGAATTGATCGTCACGCTGGAACCATGCCCGATGTGCGCTGGGGCGATTCTTCAAAGCCGCATTCCAAAAGTCGTTTATGGCGCGGCCGATCCCAAGGCCGGAGCGGTGCACTCCCTGTATCAGCTTTTGACCGACGAGCGCCTGAACCATCGCTGCGAAGTGGTGGGGGGAGTTTTGGCCACGGCGTGCGGTCAAGTCCTGACCGAGTTCTTTGAGCGCAAGCGTCGCATGGGCAAGAAGTGATTGCAGTGCTCGGCGATCGAGGTGCAAGCATGCTGTAGGATCGGACGTTATTCGCCGACCTCGCCCATCAACGTGATGATCAACGTCCGCGGAGTGGCTTGATCGCGGTGTTCGCACAAGTAGATGCCTTGCCAGACCCCGAGGGCCAGCGCCCCGTTGCGCACCGGAATCGAGACGCTCGCGCCCAGCATCGAGGCTTTGATGTGAGCGGGCATGTCGTCGGGGCCTTCGATGGTGTGGATGAAGGGTTGGTTTTCGGGGACCATGCGATTGAAGCTGGTTTCAAAATCCGCGCGAACGTCGGGATCGGCGTTTTCGTTGATGGTCAAGCTTGCCGAGGTGTGTTGGATAAAGACGTGCAGCAATCCGATGCGGACGCGCTCAATCTCGGGAATGGCATGGAGCACGGAGGAGGTGATCAAGTGGAAGCCGCGCGGCATCGCTTGGAGCCGCAAGGTGTTTTGATGCCAGAGCATGGAGAGGGCCACATTCGTTCGAAGGGTTTTGATGGCAATCCACAAACGACCGCCAAAGGGTTCGCGCTCGCGATCGCGGCTGGAGATTTCGCTCCTCCAGCGAGAATCTCGCCAAATGGATTCGTGGCGAGAAGGATTGCTGGGAGGAGTATATCCGAATCCATGGATTTCAACGCGGCGAAAGGTTGGCAAACGGCTGTGGAGCGATGGCTGCGTAGGGGGGATGGATGGCTCGGCCTTGGGGTTTTGAGCAAGCTAGGTTCTTGACGTTCACGCCGGGGTTTGGATACTTCGCAGTCGGACCAAAAATCCTTCCTATCCAAAACTTCTACGCGGGATGACACACGAATGCGTCGAGCCAAGATCAGCATTATCGGAGCGGGCAACGTCGGAGCTACTTGTGCACACTGGTGTGCGGCTGCTGAGTTGGGAGATGTGGTATTGCTGGATGTGCCCCAGACGGAAAACATGCCGCGCGGCAAAGCGCTCGACTTGATGCAATCCTCGCCGATCATGGGCTTCGACAGCCGCATCATCGGGACCAACAGTTACGACGATACCGCCAACAGCGATGTGGTGGTGATCACCGCAGGGATCGCTCGCAAGCCCGGCATGAGTCGCGACGATTTGCTCAGCACCAATGCCAAGATCGTCACCAGCGTTGCCGAACAAGTGAAGGGCACAAGTCCTGACGCAGTGGTGATTGTGGTTAGCAACCCGCTCGATGCGATGGTGCAACGGGCCTTTCAAGTGCTCGGTTTCCCAGCGCAGCGCGTGATCGGCCAAGCGGGCGTGCTCGACACCGCTCGGTTCCGAACGTTCATCGCCATGGAGTTGGGAGTGAGCGTGGAAGATGTGTCGGCCATGTTGATGGGTGGGCACGGTGACACGATGGTTCCGATCGCGAGTTGCACCAGCGTCGGTGGTATTCCGGTTACGCAATTGATCCCCGAAGCCCGCATGGCGGAGATCGTGCAACGCGCTCGCGATGGCGGTGCCGAAATCGTATCCCTGTTGAAGACCGGTTCGGCCTACTATGCACCAGCCGCCGCGACGGCGCAGATGGTGGAAGCGGTCGTGCGCGACAAGAAGCGATTGATTCCGGTGGCCGCAATGTGCCAGTCGGAATACGGAGTCGGCGGATACTATGTCGGTGTGCCGGTGATCTTGGGATCGGCAGGGGTAGAAAAGATCATTCAGCTTTCGCTCACCGACTCGGAAAAGGCTGCTTTTCAAAAGAGTGTGGATGCGGTCAAGTCCCTCGTCGCATCGATGGAGACGCTTCTCTCGGCGTAATCTCAAAACACCTCGCCTTGCGACGCTGGCACTCGGATTGGAATGCAAGCATTGCATGTTGAAGGCGAGGGTGGCTGCTATGCGTATCAATCTCGTTGCGGCGGGATTGACGCATGGACAAGCATCGTTCTAAAAACGGCACTCGGCGCAGCCATCGCGGGATTTGGTCCCGGCGATGCTCGTCTTGATTGCGGGTCTATGCCATCGCAAGAACCGAGTGCTGCTTCGTCCTTCGAATCGAAGTTTCGAATCGAAGTTGGGTTTGCGCCCCACCGGTTGGTACATCGAAACTCCGCGCGTCGATTGGATGCGCATTCCCTTCCATGCGACTTGAACAAGGAATCGTGCTATGAGCAGTCGACTGCAAAGTCTATGGAAGGCACGTTTGGCATTTCGCGATGGAGGAGAGCAAGTGGCCAGCGCGAGTGCGTTGACCGCGCCCCCGAGTTTGAATTTCCCCTATCGGCTGTTTGTGCCCACGCACTATGAGCCGCATTACGACTATCCCTTAGTGGTTTGGCTGCACAGCGACTCGAGCAGTGAATACGAGCTCGATCCGGTGATGGAAGCGTTGAGCGTGCGCAATTACATCGCCATCGCGCCGCGCGGACCGCGTGCGACCAAAAAAGAGTCGCGCCGGTTTCGTTGGGGTACGCACATCGCCGATTTGGCCATTGCCGAGGATTTGGTGATGGATGCGATTGCTGAAGTATCGCAGTCGCTGTCGATCGCGACCGATCGCGTCTTTGTCGCGGGCTTTGGAGCGGGGGGATCGGTTGCGCAGTGGCTCAGTCTACGGCATCCAGATCGTTTCGCCGGTGGAATCTCGATCAACGGCCCGTTCCCGAAGACGCGCCGGGCGCTGTCGCAGTGGAAAGGCGCGCGACGGGTTCCCGTGCTGTTCATGCAAGGCTCCGATTCCAAGGGATGCACCGTCGACGATACGATTTCTGCTATGCAGTTGGCTCATTCGGCGGGATTGCAGTATCAGTTCTTGCGATTCGAGCTGTCGGAGCTGGCCGAAACGGCGGAAGATCTCGACTCCACCGGAATGGATGCGACCGCTGCGGCCGATTCGCTCGACGTGGAGATGTTACGAGCGGCCGACCGCTTCATGATGGGGATTGTGACCGGTTGCGATATTCCGCTGGTTTCGCCCGAGCCATCGCCGGTCTCGGTGACCGTGTTTGGGGACAATTAGTTCCCGTAGTTCCCCTCTCGGTCTTCCCTCGTGCCAGCCGTTTCCGCATCCGAACGGGATCGCGGAGTGGCCGTTTGGCGTTCGAGGACGGGATTGGCTCCGTCTCCGAGCCGAGCGCGAATCTGGGGGATTTCGACAGGTTTTCGGGTGTCGAAAACCGATCTGTCGTCTGCTTTCTGGGGTGTGCCCAAATTTTTTTCGGCGGTGGGCAGGTGAAGTTTTGCCCGCATTGCGATTCCGGGCAGCGCCCCGTTGGGGATGGGAATCGGGCCATAAGCCTCGTCCCGGGGAGACTCCCCGGCGTAGTGAATTCGACCGAACTTTTTTCGGGATGACCGCATCTCAGATGCGACAGAAAGTACGAAAGAAGTTGCTATGGCGAGGGGCTTTGCTAGGCCGATATTGTGCCTAGGATACTCGTGAACGTATCTCCATATGAAAAGATCCAAAATGGGAAATCCAACGGTTTCCAGCAAACAAGTCTTCGTTTCGCCTCGGCTCCGGGCGATCAAATCCAAGCATCACGCCCGCGAGAACCTGGCTTACTTTCGCCGCCTCGGTTTGCGCATGGGGGAGGCTCGCGCCCACGTCATCCGCACCGCAGCGACCAACCAAGCTCGTCGGCTGAACCAATTCGCTAGCGTTTCGGGGGACGAGTCGGTCGAGGCTCGGCGGCATGAAATCGCCGTGGCGACCTATCGGCTGCTAGACCCTCGGCGACGGCAGCGTCTCGTCGAACGGGTGCAACTGACCTATTCGATCGATCGGGACGAACACGAGATCGCCGAGACGTTCTTCAGCACCATGCCTCGGGCTCGCGAGGCCAGTGCCCCATCGATCCAATCGAGGGGGAGCAGGGAGTCGGCGCGGTCTGGCGATGATTCTCAGGAGGGTGAGCGGAAAAGCTCGCGCGAACCCAGCTCGACCATCCGACAAATCATCGATCGAAGTTGCGTCGAGCCCTCCGAAGAGATGGTTCCGGTCAAGGTCTTGGCGGAATCGAACACGTGGCTTGAGGAACGGCGCGAGATCGTCAGTTCTCTGCGAAGAATCGCTGCCGAAGAGGAATCCCATCGCGATCATGCGTCCCAGTCGACGTTCGCGCACTCCACGCTAACATGGTTGTTTTCGTTCCTTCGAGGTTGAGTCGCGCTGCGGGTAGCGGGCACAGCTTTCGCAGGCAGCCTTTGGGGCATGCGCGTGAAGCGAGCTCCTTGGGAGTGATTCCAACCGCAGAATGTGGCAATCGTGAGCCCCCTCGTACTGGTGACCGGATTCGGTGGATTTCTTGGTAGCGCCATCTGCCGACAACTGATCGATCGCGGGTTCCGCGTTCGCGGCGTGGCGCGTCAGCGTTACCCCCAGCTCGAATCCCTCGGGGTATCGGCGCATTGCGGTTCGATCACCGATGCGACCGTTTGCGATCGGGCCGTGCAAGGAGTCGATGCCATCATCCACACGGCGGCGCTGGCCGGAGTTTGGGGCGCGAAGGCCGACTACGAAGCCATCAATGTGATCGCGACTGACCGATTGCTGGATGCCGCCCATCGGCATGGAGTCTCGGCCTTTGTTCACACCAGTTCTCCGTCGGTGACCTTTGATGGTTCGCCGCAGTGTGGCATCGACGAATCGGTTCCGTATCCGGCGCAATGGTTGTGCGATTATCCGCGTACCAAAGCCATCTCCGAGCAATCGGTATTGAAGGCCAATCAAACTGGGCGATTCAGTTCCTGTGCGCTGCGGCCGCATTTGATTTGGGGCGTTGGGGATCCGCATTTAATCCCGCGTGTGATCGAGCGGTGCAAGAGCGGTCGGCTGCGATGCGTCGGGGATGGCCGCAATCTGATCGACACGGTGCATGTTGAGAATGCGGCGGCAGCGCATGTGTTGGCTTTGGAGCGGATGTTGGCTCACGATGCGAATGCCAATGGGCGAGCGTACTTCATCACCGATGGCCAGCCCGTCGCGTGTTGGGATTGGATCACGGAACTGTTGCGGTGCGCCGGGTTACGTCCACCAACGCGAACGATTTCGGTGCGCCGCGCCTATCAGATCGGTGCGGTGCTCGAAGGCGTGTACCGGACGTTACGCATCGGCAACGAACCGCCGATGACTCGATTCGTTGCGTTGCAACTCGGGGTCGACCATTACTTTGACATCACCGCGGCCAAGGAGCGGCTGGGGTATGCCCCTGCCAACGATCGCGAAGCGCGACTGCGCGAGCTCGAAGCATCGTTGTCGCGCGTCTGATACCGCGCTCGATGGAATGGTCCGAGTGGATGCGGGTGCACCCAGTCGGCTTGTGAGCGCGGATTGGAACCACGAAGGACACGGAGGACACGAATGGGGGGACGCGGTTGTCGGAGAATGCGCACAGAAGTGGATGGGATTGGATGTTGAAGTGCAACCCATCGTTGGGCGCGGTTGGTTCCTACCCGATGTACCGAGGGTTTTTCTTTCGTGTGATTGGTGTGTTTCGTGGCGCTCACGGCGTTCAGTTCGTCAGAGCAAGATCGCTCCTTGGCTATCGGAAGTCCCTTCTTCCCATTGTCTGCGGACTTCGCGCAGGCCGTAGGCGCATAGATCAAACTGCTCGCTGAGCCGATGGAGCAGATCGCTGGGGGCATCGGCGTTGGCGTCGTCTTCGATCTCGCTGGCGATCTCGTACGCGAGCTTGCCTTGTTCGCAGTAGCTCACGAACTGATCTCCGCGATCGTTGGACTGCAAGCTCCGGAGCGATTCCGGGTACAAGCCCGTCCAGAACAACGTGAAGTCGCCGATGTGGCGATGGACTTCGCGCCGGGCCAGCCCGATCCGCTGTTGCGCTTCGGTCATCATCGTCACCACTTCGGTGGCAGGCCGGCCGTTGAGCTGGCGAATCCGAAGCATGGCATCGGTTTTGGTGAACCGCACCAGCAATTGGCTGATGTATTGGACCAACGGAGGGTCGGCGACACCCAGCTGCGTGAAAAACGTGTATTCGGACAGTCCGGCGAAGAATCGCTCTAAGACGCGATTGGTCGAGCCGCCTGCACCTGGAGAGGATGCATGCTCATGAAACTCCATGATGAAAAGCTCCTGATCTCAAGAACGAGGAACCGTTTCTACCCACTTCCAAGATATTTCCCTGCATCGCGCCGAGTCAAGATGACTAATTCTTTTTCTGATTCCATGAAATCAGTTTTGTTTATTTAGAGGGGCTCCTGGATGCGGGGCGGTGTGGGTGGCAAGTGTCTGGTTCGGCGTGAACGCGATGCGATTGGGGGATCGGGGCGAATCGTTTCGAGAAAGCTTTGACTCTTGGGGAGGTTGAGTACTACACTAGAAAGCCGAGGTGATCCTGACCAAGACCTTCCTCAGCCGACTACCGCGCGCGTGGTGGGATGGTGATCGTTGGGAGGGTTGGCAGTTGCCTAGAATCACCGGGATGCGGGGCGTAGGGTTCGAACCTTAGCAAAGGTTGTCGTGCGATGGACAGTTCCTTAGAAAAGCCGCTGTTTGGATTGGGTGCGTCCGCTCCAGGGATTGCCGAGCCGAGTGACGAACAGTTGGTCGCTTTGTATTTGCAGCATCGCGATCCGCAGCATTTTGAGATGTTGTTGCGACGGTACGAGCGCGAAGTCTACACGTTTCTGAGGCGTTTTCTCGGGAATGCCCAGCACGCAGAGGATGTTTTTCAAGGGACGTTTTTGCTCGTCCATCTTCGGATCGAGCAGTTTGAGCCGGGCAAGCGGTTCCGGCCGTGGTTGTACGCGATCGCCAGCAACAAGGCGATCGACTTCATGCGTCGCAACAAGCGACATTTGATGCCGAGCTTGGACCAGACCAGCAAGTCTGGGGATTCGGACGACTCGATCGCCCAGCGTTTGGCCAGTCGTGAGATCGGGCCGGACGAGCATGCGATATCGAATGAAACGCACGAGCGGGTGCGCGAAGCGTTGAAGGAACTCAACGAACCGACACAACAGTTGATCCAATTGGCGTTCTATCAAGGACTCAAGTACGCCGACATCGCCGAGATCTTGCAAATTCCATTGGGAACGGTCAAGAGTCGAGTTTTTACGGCGATTCGTAAACTGAATGAGATATGGATGCGTAAGGAAGGCGAGCAGCGATCCGTTTGATCGTCGCTGGCTCGTTTCGGCGGACTTCCCGCACTCGCAGTCTGTGGATGGATAGTGTCCATGAGTGGTGACGACCCCAGAATCTCGGACGAAACCCTGCTGGGTTACTTGATCGGTGCACTCACCGACGAGGAGTCGGCGTGGATTGAGGAGGTCGTTGCGTCTTCGCCGAGTATGCGTCAGCGACTGTCGGATCTACGCGCGATGCTTGAACCGCTCGCGTCGGATGAAGAGTCCTTTGAACCTCCAGCGGACTTGGTTCAACAAACGATGGCCTTGGTCGGCGATGCTGTTTCGAATGCAGCCAGCCCGTCTCAGGCTGCCGCTGGGATCGGTTTCAAGAGCCCCGTCTTTGATTGGCAAGATGTGCCGATCGGGGTGAAGATCGCGTGGGTTGATAGTTTGGTGTCGCTGGCGGCGGGGATTGTCTTCTTGTCGTTCCTATTGCCGGCTGTCTGGGTTTGGCGCGAATCGGCTCGTCGCACCGGTTGTCAGGACAACGTCCGCAAGCTTGGGGATGCATTTCGCCGATTCGGCGACATCACCGCGACAGGGCGGATTCCGTCCATCGACCGAACGGGTGCCTTATCCTTCGCGGGGGTGTATTCGCTTCGATTGCGGGACTTGGGGTTGCTCGATTCGGTAGCATGGTTGCGTTGCCCGTCCAACGATTCGGTGGCGATTGATTTGCCGGCAGCGGTTCCCACGTCGCGCCAGTTTCTGAACGCTTCTCCGGATGAACAAGTCGTGATGAGGTTCATCAGCGGCGGCAGTTATGCGTTCAATCTCGGCAATCGGGTGGATGGATCGTACATCACGCCCAATTTGGATCAGCCGTTTCGGTTTGCGATGCTTGGCGATGCTTGGTTGGGGCGCGGTGCTGACAGCGATCGCTTGGACGACATGAGTCGGTTTGATGAACCGTTGGACGTGCACGGCATTCGCGCGGTGAATGTCTTGTACAACGATGGGAGCGTCCGTTGGTTGCGCATTCCGGATGCCAGCACGGGCACCTGCATCGACAACCCTTACCTAAACGATCGACTCCAGCAAGCGCCAGGCGAAGGAAAGAAGGATGCATGCCTCGGCCCGAGTCCGTGTACGCCGCTTCGCAGCATGATTTCCGTGCGTTAGCAAAGGCGTCATATCTGGCATTACCGCCCTCCGAGCGATGCGTGAAGCGCTTGCCTGGCGGGGTCCAAGTTGACCTTGAGACTCCCCCATCTACAATGCAGTGCTTGTTTCCCCTTTCCTGCAAGGTGGTCCATCATGGCTCGCTGGCTGGCTGCAATCCCTGTGTTCAATGAGGTGGCGACCGTTCACGCCGTGTTGGACGAGGTCGTCAAGTACGCGCCGGACGTCTTGGCCGTCGATGACGGCTCCACCGATGGCACCTCGCAATTGCTCGACGATCGCTCCGACATCACCGTCGTGCACCACGCGCAAAACCGAGGCTACGGTGCCGCGCTGCAAACAGCGTTTCAGTATGCGATCGAAGAGGGCTATGACATCCTCGTTACCTTGGATTGCGATGGCCAGCATCAGCCCAAGCGGATCCCGCGATTTGTGGCAGCCTGCAAGAATGCCGACATCGTGTCGGGCTCGCGGTATCTGAAAACCTACTCGGGTGATAGCCAGCCTCCTGCGGAGCGACTGTTCATCAACCGCACGGTGACCAAGCGTCTCAATGACACGTTTCATTGGAATTTGACCGACGCATTTTGCGGGTTCAAAGCGTACCGCGTCAGCTCGCTGGAGCAATTGCGGATCACGGTCGATGGCTATGCCATGCCGTTGGAGTTGTGGGCGCAAGCCGCCATGTTGGGACTGCGGATCCTCGAAGTCCCCGTGCCACTGATCTACTTGGACCTGTCGCGATCGTTCGGTGGCGCATTGGACGACGGCCACATCCGTCTGAACCACTACAACAAGATCATCGACGATAGCATCCTCGCGATGCAACAGCGAGGCTTCTCCCTTCCTGCTCCTGCACCAGTAAGCTGCGGCGGAGAGCATTTCTAGTGACCGCCTCGAGCGCCCTCCGCCCGGAAGGGATTCGAGCGCCACGAGGGAATGATCAAACGGTAATCGATCCGGATCGCATGGAGCTCGCGTCGCGAGCTTATAGCAACCGAGCGCGCTTTCAAAGCGATCGTATCCCAGGCTGGATACGTACCCTGCGAAACCATGTGCGTCACGAGGCGGCGACGTTGGCGGCTCGTCACGTTGGTGCGTACGCCCCCGACGCATCTAAAGCGATGGCAGGCGCTGAAACCACCGTGGTCGATGCACCCTGGATCGTAGGGGGGCACCAACCCGAACTCTTTCACCCCGGCGTTTGGTTCAAGAACTTTTTGATCGAAGCGGTGGCTCGCGAAGTCGATGGATTTGGGCTGCATTGCATCGTCGATCACGATTTGGCGCGCGCCTCGACGATCAAGGTTCCGTGCTTGGAGCCCGAGAGTGGGCGAGTGATTCTGCGAACCGTGCCGTTGCCTTTGCAGAGCCAGGTCGGCCCGGTTCGCCCTTGGCATGACATGCGCATCGATCCCGCGCGATTGAGTATCTTTCACGATGAAGTGATGTTGTATTTGCATTCGGTTGGGGCATCGAAGGCGTTGGTGCAACGGTTGGTTCACGAGCTGCGCGACGCTCCCGATCGCTGGGATGCAGGGCGCGCTTTCTCCATGGTGCGGCATCGCATAGAGCGTGAAGCCGGTTTGAACAACAGCGAGTTGCCGATGAGCGACTTGTGCTCGGGCATTGCATGGCATGACTTCCTGCATCATTGCTGGTCGCACGCGAGCCAACTGCATCGCGTCTACAACCAGTCGTTGGCGGAGTACCGCGAGCGCGAGGGGATCACCAATCCGGGCCAGCCGGTCGCAGCGTTAGGGGAAGCCGACGGTTGGTTGGAGTTGCCGTTTTGGCTTTACCGCAGGGATTCTGCGACTCGCCAGCGCATGTGGTTTCGTCGCGAAGGCGGCAATTGGAGGCTGGGCTTTGGAGCATCGCCCGAGGAGTTCCTGGGGACGATGGAGTGGCCCTCGCAGTTGGCGACTTCACAGCAGGCTTGGCAGAGCGCGATAGCGAACGGCGTGCGCATGCGACCTAGGGCATTGATGACCACGCTGTTTTTGCGGTGCTTTGCATCGGATCTCTTCATCCACGGCATCGGGGGAGGGATCTACGATCGGCTCACCGATGAGATCATCCGACGGTTCTTGGAGATCGAGCCCCCGGACTTTGCCGTTTGCAGCGCCACGTTGTGGTTGCCGATGCCTCGCGTCGACGAGACGCACGCAGAGGACTTGCTCAACTCCGGACGAGTCCTGCAGCGCGAGGAGCAATGGATGCGTTCGCGCCCGGAGACGTTGCTGGAGCGTTCCGATGCCAACCAGCAGCGATTATCCGCAATGCATGCAGACCTCTTGGCAACCATGCCGCCGCGCGGACAAAAGAAGGCATGGCATCATCAAATGACACGTCTCAAGCGTGAGATCGTCGACGCCGTCGCGGAACGACGGCGCGAATTGCAAGAGCGCCGCAACCAGTGGGAAATGCAATCGCTCGAACAGAAGTGGCGGCGTTCGAGGGAATTCTCGATGTTCCTGTTCGAGCCCAGCAACATCGTCAGCCGATTGGCGGACCTATCGCAGCCCGATCGCTAGGCGATCAGGCTGTTTTCTATACAGCATCGACTTTCTATACAGCATCGACGTCGCCTCGCTTTGGGAGGCTTGGCGAAGATGCGCAATCTGCGATTGGTAATCCAGATTTTCCGATTAAGCAAGACGCTTGAAGCTGCCGATAGACGAAGCGTGAGGTAGCGCCGTCCATCGATGGCCACGGGTCGTCCCGAGGCGTCGTCGACGCGCTATCTCCCGTAGCGAATAGGAATCCAGTGCAGGGATGGGAGAGATGCGGCAAGCGTTCGGAGTTCGGTATTCGGTTTCCTGGATGGGATGCTGCTATTTGGTCCTGGGATGGATGCTGCTCATGACGTGCGCCGGGACCGAAGCCCGAGGGCAAGCCTGGGCGGCGAAACTCTTTGAAGAAACCCATCACGACTTTGGCACGGTCAGTCGCAACGCAAAGACCGAGTATGCCTTTGTCATCGAGAATCCATTCGAAGAAGACATTCACATCGCTTCGGTCCGAAGCAGTTGCGGTTGCACCACGCCGGTCATTACCAAGAACACGCTGAAGTCTTGGGAGAAGGGCCAGATCATCGCGCAATTCAACACGCGATCGTTCATCGGCACCAAGACGGCCATGATCACCGTGGTCATCGATCGCCCTTACTATGCAGAAGTCCAACTCACTGTCGGAGGCACCATCCGCTCCGATATCGTGGTCGAGCCGGGTGAGGTTCGCTTTGGAGATGTCGAAGTCGGGACCTCCAAAAGCATCGACTTGAAGATCTCGTACGCCGGTCGTCGCGATTGGAAGCTGGTGGATGTCCGCGGAAATTCCGATGTGTTGGAAGTGCGATTGGGCGAACCGGCACGCCAGGCCAATCAAGTGAGCTACCGCATGCAGATCCGGCTCAAGGACAACGTACCGGCCGGGGATTTCATGGATGAGATCATCATGGTGACCGACGATCCCAACGAGCGGGATAACCAATTCACGTTGCCGGTCACCGCTCGCATTCGGCCTCCGGTCACGGTCACTCCGGAAAAGATCGCGATCGGCGACATCCACAGTGGCGAGCTGCGGCAGTACCGCGTCATCGTCAAGTCGAAGAAACCGTTCTCGATCGAGTCGATCGTGTGCGACGACGACCGCTTTGAATTCACGCCATCACCCGGTGAAAAATCCGCACACGTGATCCCCTTCACATTCAAAGGGATGTTGAGCGGTGATGATAAACCGGCTTCGGTGCATCAACGTGTTCGGTTCATCACCAGCCTCGGGGAAGAAGTCGAGGCGACGGTGACAGCGCGGCTGGTGCAGTAAAGATCGCTGCACACCGCGGGGTAAGGCGTCTAACGCTGGGACGCGAGGCGGCGGGCTTCGGCGTCCAATTCTTGCGCTGCTGCTTGGGCTTTCTCCACTGGCAGTCCTTCGGGAATACCGGGTCGCGTGTGACGCGTTGCCGATAGCCACGAGAGCTTGAGCACTTCTTGCTTTTTGGAGACCAATTCCAGCAGTTTGGCGGCTTGTGGATGCTCGGGCAAGCCTTGTGCATCGAGGGTAAGTCCCCACGCCGATGCGAGGGGCGCAGCGATGACGGCTTGACCGGCCGCATTGGGATGCACGCCGTCGGATGCGAAGGTGAAGGCCGGTTCGCTCTTGCGGCGTTCTAGAACGGCTTGCTTCATAGCCCCGTGCACATCGAGCACCAGCCATCCGTCTTGACGCTTGCTCAGCAACCATTGGCTGTAGGCTTCGAGCACATCGTCGTAGCCTTCGTAGGGTTGTCGGTACTCATCGCGTCCTGCTGGCAACAACCGATCTTTGATGGGGGTGGCATCGAAGTAGGCAGGCGTCAGGTGCAGGATCTTCGCGCCCTGCGCTTCGACCGCTTCATGCAACCGCGCGATGCCGTCGCGAAACTTTTGGAAACGATCGTCGGAGAGCGGATAGTAGATGCCATCGTTCATGCCGTAGCAGGCCACGACCCAGTCGGGCTTGGTTTGCGTCAGCACGCGTTCTAGGCGTTCGTGCAAGTCGGGTCTTGGGAACTGGCCTCCTGCGTGTCCCGGCTCGCTCAGTCCCGAGACTGTTTCGCTAGGCAAACCGACGTTGAGGATTTCGATCTTGGTCTCTGGATGAGCGGCGATCATGGCGGCTTCGATGCGCGCGATGTAGCCACCGGCATGGGTGATGCTGTCCCCGAGGAACACAATGCGTTTGGCATCGGGCAGGTGTCCTTGGCCGTTGGCATGCGATGCTATTGCTAGCATCAGGAGCATCAGGGGGACGATCTTGAAGAACCATGGCGTACGGAAGCGAATCATGATGGTAGGTAGGGGAGAGCAGGGGAGGGAAGGATTCTGGCTGGGGCGGTTGGAGCGAGTATTGGATTGCACTAGACTCCAAGGTGCCATCGGCGGGGACTGATTGATTAACGGCCGCGTCGATTGGGATTTCAGCATCATACCATCGCGCGAACGCCTAGGGGGTACAACCATGCGTGCACGGACATCGGCAAACGTAGGCCTAGGAAAGCGATGTTGCGGGTTCCTCATCGCGTGTTGGATCGTGTGTGGGGCGATGGGCGCGGCTCAAGAGTCCAAACGCGAACCCGAACCGATTCGATCGCAGCGGGCGGGCGCACCCGCGCCTGGCACCGAGGCGGAAGAGGGGTTGGGAACGCATGGATACGCGCGGTCGGGAGACGTTACGCTGCATTACGTGACGCGTGGCCAAGGCCCTTTGATGGTGCTGATTCATGGCTTCCCCGATTACTGGTACACCTGGAGGCAGCAGATGCCTGCGTGGTCGGAGGGGATGCAGATCGTAGCCATCGACCAACGGGGATACAACTGGAGCGATGCGCCGACCGGCGTGGAGAACTATGCCATGCCCAAACTGGTTGAGGATGTGCGGGCGGTGATCGAGCACATGGGACGTAAGAAAGCCGTTATCGTCGGACACGATTGGGGAGGGATGGTGGCGTGGAGTTTTGCTATGGCCCATCCGGAGATGACCGAGCGGTTGGTGATCTTGAATTTGCCTCACCCCAATGGCTTGCGCCGCGAGCTGGCGAACAACCCGCAGCAGCAAGCCAATAGCGCGTACGCGAGGTTCTTTCAGCAAGAGGACGCAGCGCGATTGGTTCAGCCCGACAAGTTGATCGCATGGGTCAAGGATCCTGAAGCGCGAACCAAGTATGCCGAAGCCATGAAACGTTCCTCGATCGATGGCATGCTCAACTATTACAAGGCCAACTATCCGCGCGAACCGTATACGATGCCGACGGAACCTCTTCCAAAGATCCAGTGCCCGGTGTTGATTTTCCATGGGCTCGACGATCAAGCTTTGCTCGCGCCGGCGCTCAATGACACATGGACCTGGATCGACCGAGAGTGCACGTTGATGACGATTCCCAAGTCCGGGCATTTCGTTCAGCAAGACGCGGCCGAGACGGTAACGCGCGTCACATTGCGTTGGCTTTCTCCCTAGCGGTCCCAGTGGAGTTTGCGCCGGTTGCGTTCATGAGCACGGAGTTTGGGATGCCAGACCAATCTATGAATAAGCGCTCGTTGCGTTCGACCGTACGGTCTTGGTCAACCCTCGAATACCTTATGGATTCTAAGAAGTTTTGAAACTTCCCACAGCTTTGCCGAGGCGATCAGGACAGCAAGGTTGTCCCTGGAACTTCGGGTGTAACCCCAGCCTGCAACGGGTTCGGGATAGGAATGCGAACAAGGTCTGTCCGCGATGGTTTCGGGGTAGTTTAGGAGCGCTTGTTGTAGAGGATGAGGGGAACGCATCATGGTGCCGATTGGAATTCGCCCTACCAACGATTTTGCCTTTAAGAAAACCTTCGGCTCCCCTGCCAATCAGGCCGCCCTGGTGAGTTTGCTTAATGCGATCCTCGATCTCGACAATCCAATCGTCGATGTGAGGCTTGAGAACCCGTTCAACCCCCAAGACTTTCATGACGACAAACTGTCGATCTTGGATATCCGGGCCGTTGACCAGCGAGGAGCGATCTATGATGTCGAAATGCAGTTGTCGACCTTTTCCGGTTTGGTCCGCCGAATCGTTTTCTACGGTTGCGAGGTCTACGCAGGGCAACTCAGGTCCGGGGACGATTATCAAGAGCTTAAGCCGGTTTATACGATTTGCATCGTGGAAGGACGCTTGTGGCAGGATGCGGCGAGGGTGCATCATGAGTTTCGGCTTACGGATCGTAAATCGGGCCGGGTATTGGAAGACACGCTGGAAATTCACACATTGGAACTGGGATGGTATACTTTATCGGAGGCCGAATTAGAGGGGGCTGGTTTGCTCGATCGTTGGCTGTTCTGGTTGTTGCACGCGCAGGAGTACGATTCCGAAACCCTGGATCGTTTGTTTCCCCAGCCCGCGTTTCGGCAAGCGACCGATACGATCACTCGCATCGCAGAAATCACTGAGGACAAAGCCATGTACGACACACGTGAGAAAGCCATCCGAGATCAGCAGTGGATGCTCAACGCGGCTCGCCGAGAGGCCCGTGAAGAGGGGCTGGCTGAAGGCCGTGAAGAGGGGCTGGCGGAAGGCCGTGAAGAGGGTGAGCTTTACGGCAAGATACGAACGCTACAAAGCTTGTTGAATCAAGCCTTGTTCTCCATCGAGGAACTCAAAGTGAAATCTCGCTTGGAGTTGGAGGCGATGGCAACCGAGTTGCAGACCTTGCTGCGCAAACGCATGGCCTAAGTCCCATCAGAGATGTTCTCCGCAATGTACGGCAAGCATTTCGTTCGTTATCGGTGGGCTTTCTAGTGCACGGGTTCGCATCCCTGCATCCAAACCTCAGCGTAGGAATGCGAAACGGGCGGGACCCTTGAATCTGTGTTCTTTTCGCGTTTAAGGGGGCTGCACAGACGTCCGGGTGAGGAAGCTTTACGAAGAGAATGTTCGCACGTCAACGATCGCTTGCAATGGCGAAGCTCTACATAAGGCGAGATGGTTGGATGCTTTGACCAAGCGATCGAGAGTCGGGGTTGGGCAGGGAGTGGCACCAATTCTAACTGGACTGCTACGTGGATTGTGTTTCAAAAGGTAGTCGGTTGATTTTGGGGCCGGAGTGGTCGCGGGCGGGACCGCTGACGTGGCTGTTGGTGTCGATGAAGAAACGGTAGGGCAGCTCGGTGCCTTGATGGATGCCGATACGGCCAGAGGATCGGATGCGAAAGCGAGGTCGCTTGGCCGGGCGTTGGATCCATAGCTCCGAGTCTGGATGGCATAGATCCAAACCGTTTTGAAGGCGATTGATGTCGAGTGCTTGGCAAAGTTTTCCCGGCCCGTTGGTGAGTTCTTGGAGGGACGCTCCGCGTCGATGCTCGCGCATCCGATCGATGCCGTCGATGGGTTGTAACGCGCGGATCAAAACGGCGGCGCCTTGGCCTTCGACTTCTGTGACCACATTCATGCACCAACACGCGTGGATGCAATAGACGTAGAGGTGGCCTTGCCGGCCGAACATGACTCGGTTTTTGTTGTTTTCGCCCCGAGCCGCATGGCATGCTGGGTCATTGCGCCACAGATAGCCTTCGACTTCGACGATCCAACCCGAGAGGATGCCGTCGGGTGTACGGTGGACGAACTGCGTGCCGAGAAGCTGTTTGGCGACACGCAAAGTCGGTTGTTGGAAAAACGCGCGATCGAGGCGCATGGCCGCGAGCCTTACGGAAACTTGGGCGGGCGTTTTTCGACAAACGCAGTCAATCCTTCGACGGCGGCTTCGGTGCTACATGCGGTCGCCATCACGGCCGAGCCACTGGCGAGGTGCATGATGACCGATTCGCCGACCATTTCATTGATGAGGCGTTTAGTGAGCTGGATGGCTTCGGCAGCGCGGTTGGCGACGTCTTTCGCCCATTCGTTGGCTTGCGCCCAGATCACATCCGAGGCCACGATACGATGGGCCAGGTGCAGCCGCAGGGCTTCGTTCGCATCGATGGTTTCTCCGCCCAACAACAAACGCGAGGCAATCGATCCGCCGCAACGGAACGTCAACAACGGGCCGACGATGCCGGAGACCAGCCCGAGTTTTGGTGCATCGGCAGAGAAGGTTGCTCGCGGACTGGCGATCACGAGGTCGGATGCCAATACCAGCCCCAGTCCCAATCCCAATACCGGTCCGTCGATGGCAGCGATGATCGGTTTGGGTAGCCTCAACATCGACTCGATCAACTCTTGAATCTCGCTGGCGATGTCTTGCCAGTTATCCAGGGCATCGAGAGCTTGGGAGTTTGAGTGCCACTCCTTGAGATGGGCCCCCGAACAAAATGTTGCACCGGTGGCGGAAAGGATGATGGCTCGGACCGATTTGTCGCGGTGGAAATCCGCGAAGGCTTCGATCAGTTGCTGAATCATCTCCCGCGAAAGCGCATTGCACGTCGCGGGAGCGTCGAGAAGGATCGTGCCGCTCGGGGCGATCTTTTGCAACCGAATCATAGGGTGGCTGGGTTAACGGCCTTGGTAGCCGAGTTGCTTTTGCAAGTTGGAGAACCAAGCTGGAAGGGAGCGAGCGCTGTCCAAGTTGGCGGCGTTTTGGACGCCCGTGGTGTTGGGGGCGGTGGCAAAGCGAACCAACAAATCGTCTTCGTTTGGAGCAAAGGAGTTCACTCGCACGACGTAATAGACTTCCTTGGCAAAGTCGGGAACCACGACCGTGTCTCCAGGGTTGGCCGAGAAGACCTTTTCCATGAAGTCGTTGCCGATGGGTTGAAGGCCTTCCACATCGCTCAGTTGGATGTCGAAGTTCGCGATCAAAGCATTGAGCCACGTGAATGGGTTGGGGCGAATGACCAGTTTGCGATCGGCTTCGTCGTCGAGCGATTCGGCTAGCGAGGCAGCGCCGACGCGGGAGGCGATCTCTTTGGCTTTCGACTCGGCCAGATCGGCGGCGCGTTGCACTTGCCACAAGTTCCGCACAGCTTCCTTTGCGGATTCGAACGACGGGGTCTCTGGAGCTTTGTGATCGACCTTCCAGAAAATGAACTGCGAGGCTGCCGATGTGCTGATCAAGGGAACATAGGTGTTACCGATATTGTCGCCTTCATAGGGGTCGGGCTGGATGCGGATCAACTGGAGGAACTGCAGGGATTGCATGCCCCGTACCCGAGAAATCGCCGAGCGGCCAATCGGGAGGGTGCTGGCCGTGCGGACATCGACCAACCCTGTGCGATTGTATTGAAAGCCGAATTTGTCTGCGAGCTGTTGCAAGTTCAGCTCCTCGGGTTCCTTGGCGGTCGTGTCCTTTTCCGCGACGGCTCGCTCGTAGGCACGGCGATTGACGGAATAGATCTCCATCTCGTTGCGGATCTCGCCGATGCTGCGATCGAGGATGCGGCGCACTTCACCGATGGCCATTTCTCGAGCCAGTCCCTCGCGAACTTCTTCAAAGGTTTGGACGCGCATGCCCGGCTTGTCGGCTTGTGGTTTGCCGCCAGCAGGCGTTTCGGTGGCGGCCGGAACTTCGCCGGAAGCAGTGGCGGGGTCTTGGATGGTTACGCCCGTCGGGGCTGGCTGCGTCGTGGAGGGTTCCGCGGTGGCCGGGGCGGTGGTGGCCGCCGGTGCTTCGGCAGCCGGTTCTTGAACCGCTGTGGGTTCTTGGACAGGTGCCGTCTCTTGGGCAGGGGCTGGATCTTGCGGGGCGGCAGGTTCTTGGAAGCTTACCAATCGTACCGCATTGCTGCTGGCTTCGATCGAACCGTTGCGACCTGGTGCAGGCGAATAGCTCGCGGTCGGTTTATCCGTAGCAGGGGCTCCGCCATCTGGATTTTCCAAAGTTGGGGGCACAGGCTTGTCTGTGGCAGGAGCCGGCTCGGCGGTGGGCGTCGAGGCTGGAGGCGCGGCAGCTCCTGGCTCGGTGGTCGCAGGAGCTCCTGGCTCGGTGGTCGCAGGATCGGTTGGGGCCGCGGGAGCGAGAACGCGATATTGATTTTGGCCGACTCTACGTTCGTACTCAGCGCGTAGCACATCTTCGGGGATCTTGGCCGATTCGTCGCTGATGATCTTTTCGATATCGCATTCAATGTATTGGAAGTCGGCCATGGCGGGAGTCAAGAAGGCTGGTTCGGTTTGGACGGGCATGTCGATGCGAGCGACTTCCTTTCCTTTTTCGAACAGTTCCCGCAGCTCGCGGTCGGATGGCGTGCCGGTGACTTTGGTTTCAAAGTCCTTTACGTAAACCGGGAAGATCTCCACGTTGGCGGTGCGATTGAACCGCGTGAAGTACTGCCAATTCTTGCTCGGTGGCGAAAGCACGGTGGTGGGCAAGCCTTGGGCGTTGATCCGTTCTTCGAAGCGTTGGGATGTGCTGGCGACGCGCAACATGGCTTGCTTGGCGAGTTCTTCGCGCATCAAGCGGTTGAAGTCCATGAGGTTCATGCGCCCTCCAGAGACTTCTTTCATGGTCTTTTGAATTTGGTCGCCGGACAGTTTTCCGTTGACAAATTTTTGGAGGAATCGCTTCACGGAAGCGTCGTCGAAGTGGATCCCCAAACGTTTGGCTTCGGCGGCCAGGAGCTTTCGCTGAACGATGGTGGCCGGATCGCGCGATTCCGGGGAGATGCCGACGATGGCGAAATCGGGACGGACTTCAGGGACTTGGGGGAACCCACCCTTATCGCGGACATCGACGGCGAGTTTCCTAAGAAACGTATTGGCGATGGCCAACTGATCCAGTTCGGTATCGATCTGTTGACGGCTGATGGAGCCACCAGCCCAGGAAGCGGCAACGTCCGTTCCGGCGCTGCGGGCGCTGGCTGCCGCGTTGTACCCCGAAAACGACTGAAGCATCGGCGCAACCACGAATGCCAGGATGGCGATCAAAACGGCACCCGCCATCCACAGACGCTGGTTCTTGCGAAAAATCGAAAACGGACTAGCCATGAAAAATCGTTCCTTGAGTCGCTGCGATTCGGAAGGCTGCAGGCCAAAAAATGCTCAGCAATCCGAGGATTGTAGGCTTTCCGCCATCCCACGCAATCTCAGTGTGACCGGGGATTTTTCCGAGCCATGGGGGCTTGACAAGACGTCGATCATGCGATCACAAAACGAATCCATTCGCTGCCCAACCGAGCCATCTCCAGATCGCGACGCGTCCCCATGAGCCAAAAGAAGTCCCTCGTCATCGTCGAATCCCCGGCAAAAGCCAAGACGATCTCCAAGTTCCTGGGGAGCGGATTTCAGGTGGAGGCCTCGATCGGCCACATCCGCGACCTGCCCGGAGGCTCCAAAGAAGTCCCCGCCGAATTCAAATCGCAGCCGTGGGCCTCGCTGGGGGTAAACGTCGACGAAGGGTTTGAGCCCCTCTACATCGTGCCGGCCGACAAAAAGAAGCACGTCAGCTTCCTGAAATCGGCTCTTAAGGACGCCAAAGACCTCTATCTGGCGACGGACGAAGACCGCGAAGGGGAAGCCATCTCCTGGCACCTCCGCGAGGTGCTCAAGCCCAAGGTTCCCGTCCATCGGATGGTGTTCCACGAGATCACCAAGGAAGCCATCCAAGGTGCGCTGCAATCGACCCGCGATATCGACGAGGGGTTGGTCAAAGCTCAAGAAACACGCCGTATTTTGGACCGGCTGTATGGCTACGACGTATCGCCGCTGCTGTGGAAAAAGGTCCGCCCCGGATTGTCGGCAGGCCGCGTCCAAAGCGTGGCCGTTCGCTTGATTGTCGAACGCGAACGGGAGCGAATGGCGTTTCGCAGCGCAACGTACTTCGACCTCGAAGCCCACTTGCAAACCGCCAATCGCGAAGCCTTTACAGCGGGCTTGGTCAGCGTCGGTGGCCGCCGGCTCCCTTCGGGCAAAGACTTCGATTCCTCCACCGGCAAGCTCAAGGACCCCAATTTGCTGTTGCTGGATGCGGCGTCGGCGACGGCTCTCCGCGAGCGTCTCTCCCGCGAGAAGTTCGTGGTGACCAACATCGAAGTCAAACCGTACGTCGAGCGGCCCAAGGCTCCGTTCACCACCAGCACACTGCAACAGGAAGCCAACCGCAAGCTCGGCATGACGGCCAAAGACGCCATGCGCGTCGCTCAGTTTTTGTACGAAAACGGCTACATCACCTACATGCGTACCGACTCGACCACGCTGTCCAAAGAGGCGGTCGGTGCGGCGCGCGAACTGGTCCGCACGCAATACGGTCCCGATTTCCTCTACGCCAGCGAACGGACCTACGCCACCAAAGTCAAGAACGCTCAGGAAGCTCACGAAGCCATTCGACCTGCAGGCCATCCTTTCCAATTGCCCGAAGCCCTTCGAGGCGAATTGAACTACGATCAGTTCCGACTCTTCGATTTGATCTGGAAGCGAACCATTGCGTCCCAGATGGCCGATGCTCGCAAACGCCGCATGGTGATGACCATCGAAGCTGGAGACGCGGTCTTTCAAGCCACCGGCACCTCGATCGAGTTCGAGGGATTCTTGCGAGCCTATGTCGAAGGAAGCGACGATCCTGCCGCAGAGCTGGCCGAAAAAGAAAAGCTACTGCCCGCAGTCGCGGTGTCCGATCCGCTGCGGCTCGAGCAACTCGAGAGCCTCTCGCACACCACCCAGCCGCCAGCCCGGTTCACCGAAGCCTCGTTGACGCAAGCCCTCGAAGAGCGCGGCATCGGCCGCCCGAGCACGTACGCTGCCATCATCGACACGATCTTGAGACGCGACTACGTCTTCAAAAAAGGGAACGCCTTAGTTCCGAGCTGGACTGCATTTGCCGTCATCCGGCTGATGGAAGACCACTTTGCATCGCTGGTCGATTATCAGTTCACGGCCGAGATGGAGGATTACCTCGATCAGATCAGCCGCAACGAACGCGAGAACTTGAAGTACTTGCAAGAGTTCTACTTTGGCGAAGATGTATCGGCCGAACAAGTGGCTCCCGGTGGGATCGGGCTTAAACCTTTGCTCGAACAAAAGGTGGCGGAGATCGACCCGCGCACGGCTTGCTCCTACCCGCTCGAGATCTCGGCGAACGCCGATGTGCCCGCCGTTTGCGTTCGGATCGGTCGCTATGGCCCTTACGTCGAACGCGGGGACAAACGCGCCAGCATCCCCGATGACATGCCACCCGATGAACTGACATTGGAAGTGGCGTTGGAGTTGCTCGAAAAGCAAGAACGCGGCGAACAGCCCTTGGGATTCCATCCCGTGTTGCAAAAACCGATCTTCGTCAAACAAGGTCGATTCGGGCCTTACGTGCAGATGGGAACCGCCGATGACGAAGAAAAGAAGAACGCGTCCCTTCCCAAGGGTGTCAAAGCCGAAGACATGACGATCGATCTGGCGGTCAAGCTGTTGTCGTTGCCTCGAACGCTCGGCTTGCATCCCGACGATAGCGAACCGGTCATCGCCACCCAAGGCCGCTTCGGGCCGTTTATCAAGCACGGCACCGACTCGCGCTCGCTAGGTCCCGATCAAGATTTGTTGGAGATCACCCTCGAGGAGGCGTTGGCCATCCTCGCGCAGCCCAAGGTCATGCGAGGTCGAGGCCGCGGCGTGGCGGCTCCTCCCTTGAAGACCTTGGATCCGTCTCCGGTGACCGGCAAAGCCATCGAACTTCGAGATGGTCGCTATGGGTTGTACGTCACCGATGGAGAGACCAATGCATCCCTCCCTAAAGACATGGCCGGCGACGATTTGAGCTTTGAACAAGCGGTCAGTTTGCTCGAAGCCAGAGCTGCCGCGGCCCCCCCCAAGAAAAAGGGTGCGCGCGGAGCGAAGAAGACCGCCAAGAAGGGGGCTGCAAAGAAGGCCGCAACCAAGAAGACGGCCACAAAAAAGGCGGCTGCCAAGAAAACCACCACCAAGAAGTCGGCCGCGAAAAAGGCTTCGGCTGCGAACCCAGAAGAATCCGAGTGAAGTCGGCCCGTTAACGACTAAGATCGGATGGAGCACTAGCCTTCGCCATCCGATGCGTCGCATGGTCGCGACACCGCCATACCTCCCCCGTTCTCGATCCGCGATCCAACGTATCAACCCAATCGGCTCCCCGTTTCGTGAGTAAACAACCCGCCAGCAAAAACGTTGAATTGAGGCTGTCCAAGACGCCCCCAGCCCGTTTGCAGCGAGCGATGGAACAAGCCTGCGATGCGACTTCGGTGCAGTTAGATGTTCAGGCCGGGGCTGGGATGGAGCTGATGGTGCGCGAAGCGGCCGGGCAGCATTACGTTGGGGTCGGGTTGACGAATCTGAACCGCGTCGAGATCGACGGTGCGGTGGGCGATTATGCGCTGTGCGGTTCGGACCAATGCGAAACCACCATTCATGGTAACGCTGGAGATTTTTTGGGGCACTCGTTTCGCTCGGGGGTGGTCATCATCACCGGGAATGCAGGCGACTCGGTCGGGGCGATGGGTGTCGGGGGATTGATCGCCGTGTATGGCTCGGCGGGGAATCGAGTCGGCGTTTCACTGCAGGGAGCGGATGTGTTGATCCGTGGCAATGCAGGCGCCGATGTCGGGTTTGGGATGCGCTCCGGAACGATCATCATCGGAGGTTCCGCTGGTCCCAATATGGGCCGAGGCATGCGCGGTGGCACGATCTACGTTCGTGGCGAGGCAACCGATGTTTGCAGTGAAATTGAAGAAGTTCGCATGCGCGAACCGGACCGGCTCAAGCTCGGGCTGCTATTGATGAAGTCTGGAATCAAATCGAGTTCCGGCAAAGAGTTTCGTGTCTACCGTCCGAGGGCCGAAGCATGATGGTGGACCCGGACCGTGCGAAGACTCTCATCCGATCGCTTCGAGATCGCCATGCTGCGCATCCGACCGGAGCCCCCGCCGCGCCGCGGTTGGCGTGCGGGTTCGACGCCGCAGCTTCAGGCGATTCGGTGGTGTGGCCAGCTCCTGTGTTCTCGCGCTTGGCCTTGGACTGCGATGCCGCACCAGCGGTTCTCGCTGCTCTCCAGTCGGCTCGGCATCACTCGGGTTGCAGCGTCGTCGATCGCAGCCAAGCGACGGCAACTGCTGCCAGCGAAACGGCAGACGATCCAGGTGCAGTGACATCTTCTGGGCATCGCGTGGTGGCCATCTATGCAGATGCTCCCATCGTTCCCGAAGCAACCGCGCACGCCTCGTTCATCGAATGGCAGTTTCTGCCTAGCCCCCAACCGCGCTCCTCCTCGTCCAACCCAGAACCATGGGGAGCTCGCAAAGCGGATTGGAGCCCGACCTTGCCGTCGGACCTATCGCGACTCGATCAATTCGCCGCGCGGATCGAACTGATGCGGCAGTGGAGCACCGTTTCCCAAGTCCGCGTGGGCGGGGCGATCCCAGCCGCAGCCGTCTACGACGACGTGCGCTTGATGGCCGATTTAGGCTTGGACTACGTCTCGCTTCTATGCGATGTGCGTTACGGAATGGGCGCGGGGCAATTCCATCGCTTGATGGACGTGCAGCGAGCGGTGGATTTGGCTCGACAAGCCCTTCACGATGCAGGCCGACCCGAGCTTCCGCTGCTGATCAGCTGCGATGCCTGCCCTCCCCAAGAAGCGGTGCGATGGTTGGCGATGGGCGTGCGCGCAATCAACCTCGATGGCTACCTCATTGCCCACCAAACCGTCCCCGAGGCGCGCCCGAGCGATTCGTTCGGATCGTTTTTGGGAGACTATGGGCGCACCGCCGCCGCAAGCAGCGATTGGTTGGGGCCTGCAGTCGCCAGCTATGTCGCGGGCTTGGCCAGCGAATTGGCGTTTGCCGGGTACGACTCGTTGCAAACGTGGATGGCGTCGGGCAAAAAGGCTTTGCAACCGAGTAGTGCCGAACGCACTCCCTCGCCGCGCGGTCGCAAAGGGAGCTGATCGCGAGCCGAGCGGCCGATCGCGAATACCCTGGCGCGGCACTTGCAGCATGTGCTGATTTTTCTGTTATCTTCCGATGCTCCTCGTGTAGGTTTCGTCCCGATGCTTAGCTTGGTTGTGATTTTTTTCGTGCTCGGGTACGCCGCGATCGCGCTCGAACACCAAATCAACATCAACAAAGCTGCCAGCGCGCTGTTGACCGGCGTGCTGTGTTGGACGGTGTATGCGTGCAACGCCGATGCATTGGTCCCAGCGGGCGCATTCGAAGCGTGGCACGGTGCGCAGCCGGCTCAAGACGCTTCCTACGAAGCTTCGCTGCTGAGTCCAAAGCTCGAGTTTCTGCTCGATGGTCAGTTGATGCATCAGTTCGCCGAAATCGCTGGCGTGTTGTTCTTCTTGATGGGTGCGATGACCATTGTGGAGTTGGTCGATGCCAACGAAGGGTTCTCCTGGATCACTCGCTGGATCCGTGCCAAGAACAAAGTCCGATTGCTTTGGATCATCGCGTGGTTCACCTTTTTCCTGTCGTCGGTCCTCGACAATCTCACGACCACCATCGTGATGATTTCGGTTTTGAAGAAGCTGGTGCATGATCGCGAAACACGGTTGCTCTTCGTCGGCATCGTTATCATCGCCGCCAATGCAGGTGGGGCATGGACCGTCATCGGCGACGTGACCACCACGATGATTTGGATGAAGCACAAGATCGGGGAATGGGAAGTCATTCGCGCGTTGCTGTTTCCCAGCGCGGTCTGTTTGCTCATCCCTTTGTTGGGGCTGAGCCTGAAACTGCGCGGCGATTTGGAACCGAATCCCGAGGCCGGAAACGGCAGCCAAGACATCGTCCTCCCCGAATGGCACAAAGGCTTGTTCTTGCTGCTCGGATTGGCCGGGCTACTGAGCGTTCCGATCTTCAAGGCGACGACGCACTTGCCCCCGTTCCTCGGGATGATGCTGAGTTTGGGCGCGCTATGGTTGGTGTCGGAGTTGATCTCCAAGGACATGGATGAACGGACTCGCAGCAGCACTGGAGTCCTCAGCGCACTGCGTCATATCGATCTCTCGAGCGTGCTCTTCTTTTTGGGGATCTTGCTCGCGGTGGGGGCGCTCGGTTCGATGGGATTGCTACGGCAGCTAGCGGAGTTCCTCGAACGGACGGTGGAATCCCACGCAGCGATTGCGATCCTCATCGGATTGGTTTCCGCCGTGGTCGACAACGTTCCGTTGGTGGCCGCAGGCATCGAGATGTATCAGTCGGTCCATGGCATGAACGATTCGTTCTGGATGTTGCTAGCGTACTGCGGAGGGACCGGCGGGAGTTGCTTGATCATCGGTTCTGCGGCCGGTGTGGCGGCTATGGGGCTCGAGAAGATCGATTTCTTCTGGTACGCGCGGCATGTGTCGTGGCTGGCTTTGGCAGGC
This sequence comes from Pirellula sp., assembly GCA_046318495.1. GTDB lineage: Bacteria > Planctomycetota > Planctomycetia > Pirellulales > Pirellulaceae > JBKCUI01. The sequence continues at coordinate 30,571 of JBKCUI010000221.1, forward strand.
TACTTCGCCGGGCTGTTGGCCTACGCATTGCAACAGAGTTTGCTCTAGCCCCGAGCGTTCACCGAGTGCGGGACGGCTGTGGAATCGCTTGCAATTTCCAGCGTTGCAAGCTAGGTTCGTGGCTCGTTGTCCACGGTTGTGCACCCCGGTGCGGCCGTGGCAGCGGTGACTCGCCTGGACCGGCAACCCTCCGCGATCTCGTTACAATCCCAGATGCGGTGCGGTCCAAACTGCAACTCGGCTCCTTGATGTGAGGCGCTGCGCCTCGACTCTCCACGCGAACGGCTACTGCATACATGTCGACTAGTCCCAAGGATCGCACGCACAGCTTGCCCGACGATCAACGCATCGTGATGACGGCGGTCGGATTGACCAGCCCCAACGGTTCGAACCTGGAGCAGTATCGCGAATCCCTGCTGGCTGGCCGCAGCGGCGTGCGCAACTACAACATCCGCTATGTCGGCGACACGCTGGCCGGAGTGTGCGAGTTTGAAGCCACCAAATACCAGAGCAAGCGGGACATACGTCGCGGCACCCGGGCCGGTACGGTGGGCATTTGGTCGGCCAGTGAAGCCATCGCTCGAAGCGGGTTGGATTGGGCCAACGTCGACAAGTCGCGCGTCGGCATCTACGTCGGCATCACCGAACACGGCAACGTCGAAACCGAAAACGAAATCTACTCGATCAAGCAGTTCGATTACGACACCTCGGTGTGGTCTCACCACCACAACCCGCGAACCGTCGCCAACAACCCGGCCGGCGAAATCGCGCTCAACTTGGGAATCACCGGTCCGCACTACACCATCGGTGCTGCATGCGCCGCCGGGAACGCGGGGATCATCCAAGGTGTCCAGATGCTGCGGCTCGGGGAATGCGACATCGCGCTGGCTGGCGGGGTCTCCGAAAGCATCCATACGTTCGGCATCTTCGCGTCCTTTAAATCGCAAGGGGCGTTGGCCAGCGGCGAAGATCCGACCCGCGCTTCCCGCCCCTTCGACCGCGACCGCACCGGAATCGTCGTCGCAGAAGGTGGCTGCTTGTACGTCCTCGAGCGGCTCTCCGACGCCAAAGTCCGATCGGCCCCGATCCTGGCTGAAATCGTCTCCTACCACATCAATACCGATGCCACCGACTTTGTGTTGCCCAACCCCGAGCGGCAAGCCCAATGCGTCCGGGCGGCGCTGCAACGGGGGGGATTGACCCCCGACCAGATCCAAATCGTCAGCTCCCATGCCACCGGCACGACCAGCGGCGACAACCAAGAGTGCGAGGCGCTGCGACAAGTTTTTGCCGGATGCTCCGGCGTCCGCTTCAACAACACCAAGAGCTTCATCGGCCACACCATGGGAGCGGCTGGCGCGTTGGAATTGGCAGGCAATTTGCCCTCCTTTCAGGACAGGGTTTGCCATGCCACCATAAATGTGGACAATCTCGACCCGGCGTGCGCGCTGGAAGGATTGGTCCTGAATCAGCCGCAAGAGCTTGATCGAGTCGACTACATCCTTAACAATTCGTTCGGGATGCTCGGGATCAACTCGGTGCTGATCGTGAAACGCTTCTAGCGGACGAGCCCGTGGCTTTCCGTCGCGAACCGCTCGCCCTCCGCAGTTCTTGCCCCGTTCGGGTTCCATCCGTCCCGCCATCGATTACTATTTGGTTTATCTGCGACGACCCCCCATTCGCATGCAACCCCCCTTGGGAGTGACTCAATTCCATGACACCAGCAGAGATTCGAGACGAAATCCTCGACATTTTGAGCGACATTGCACCCGATGAAGACCTGTCCGGGCTGGACGATAGCAAGTCGTTTCGCGAGCAACTCGAACTCGACAGCATGGACTTCTTGGACATCGTGATGGAACTCCGCAAACGCCATCGCGTCCAGATTCCCGAGGAAGACTACGGCCATCTGGCGAGCATGGCGTCCACCGTGACGTACCTCGAGCCCAAGATGAAAGACATCGTCGCGGCCTAGCTGCGTCCTTGTCTTCGCTGCGCCGACGGCCTCGCACGATTGACAGTCGCTAACGAAACATGAGGGCGTGCGCCGTTCGGTAAACGCCTGCGTCGCGTGGGGCTGTTGCACGCTTGCCCGCTGCTGCGGTTAGCCGCCTCGGTACGCTTCTTTCCTCACGGCAATGACGCACATGCGACATCGATGCACACGCGACGTGGTGGAGGATCTCAAACGCCACGGCCGGTTGATCGAAGTCGATGAGCCACTCTCGCCGCATCTCGAGATCCCCGAAGTGCAGCGGCGCGTCTACGCCCGCGGCGGCCCAGCGGTCCTCTTCACGCAGCCATCGGGATGCCAATTCCCCATGGTCAGCAATTTGTTCGGCTCGCTCGATGCGGCTCGCTTTCTGTTTCGCGGCACCATCGACCGCGTCCGCCGAGCGATCGAGCTAAAGATCGACCCGACGGCGTTCTTTCGCAATCCTTGGCGCTATCGCTCCGCCCCGTGGACCGCTTGGACCATGCTGCCCAAACGGGTGCGGAGGGCTGCATCCCTATCGCAGCCGATTTCGCTTAGCCAACTGCCATCGTTGATCAGTTGGCCCGACGATGGCGGACCGTTCGTCACTCTGCCGCAAGTCCTGAGCCAAGCGCCGACCTTGCCCGGTCAGCGGCCACCGGCCCTCGCGCAGTGCAATTTGGGCATGTACCGCATCCAACTGGCGGGCAACGCCTACGAGCCCGATCGCGAGATCGGATTGCATTACCAACTGCATCGCGGCATCGGAGTCCATCATCAGCAATGCGTTGCCGCCGGCAAGCCGTTGCATGTGACCGTCAGCGTCGGAGGAACCCCCGCCATGACGCTCGCCGCCGTGATGCCATTGCCCGAAGGGGTAGGGGAGCTCACCTTTGCCGGCGCGTTGGCAGGCTACCGTATCCCGATGGCGATCCTACCCGACCGAGCCCCGGTCTATGCCGACGCCGATTTCGTGATCACCGGGACGGTCGACCCCTCGACACTCAAACCCGAAGGGCCTTTCGGCGATCATTTGGGTTACTACGCCTTGCAGCATCCGTTCCCATGGATGCGAGTTCACTCCGTCAGCCATCGCCCCGGCGCGATCTGGCCGTTCACTGTGGTGGGTCGCCCGCCGCAAGAAGACACGACTTTTGGCGAGCTGATCCATGAGCTGACCGGTCCCATCATTCCTACGGTCTTGCCCGGCGTTCGCGGTGTGCATGCGGTCGATGCTGCCGGAGTCCATCCGCTGCTGCTGGCCATCGGCAGCGAACGCTACACGCCGTATGCCAAGCCGGGACGCCCTCAGGAGCTTCTCACGCAAGCCAGTGCGATCCTCGGCCAAGGCCAGATGTCGCTCGCGAAGTACTTGTTCATCGCCGATGGCACCGATGCGCCGCAACTCGATCTGCACGATGTCGGGGCGTTCCTGCATTGGGTGTGGGAGCGGCTCGATTTCGAGTCGGGTTTGCACTTCTTGACCAAGACCACCATCGACACCCTCGATTACTCGGGCGAAGGATGGAATCAAGGCTCTAAAGTCATCGTGGCCGTCAGCGGGCAGCCGCGTCGCACGTGCCAAACCGCGATTCCCCAAGGGTTGCGATTGCCCGAGGGATTTCATCGACCCGCCCTTTGCATGCCGGGCGTGCTGGCTATCGGCAGCAGCGTGGGGGCCGATATGGAAGGGCTGCTCACCATGCTGGAAGCCCAGCGGCGCGAGCGGCCCTCCGACTGGCAAGGGCTCGCGTGCATCGCGGTCGTCGACGACTCCGAGTTCACCAGCCGCAGTTTGAACAATTTTTTGTGGGTGGTCTTCACCCGCAGCAATCCGGCCAAGGATGTTCGGGGGCTTGGGGAGCGTATGGTCGACAAGCACTGGAGTTGCCATGGACCGCTGGTGATCGACGCCCGGATCAAGCCGCATCATGCGCCTCCGTTGGTCGAATCGCCGGAGGTGACCCGGCGAATCGATGCGTTGGCAGCCCGTGGTGGGGCGTTGGCCCGATATCTGTAAACGCCCCGTGTCTGTAAATGGGAGTCCGCACGCGAGCGGAATCGAGGCTGCGCAGTTCCGCCACAGGGGGTCGCTCAAAGCCTTGGGAGGGATCGATTCGCGGACGGTGAAGTCCCGGGAGAAGCACCCAAAAAAAGTCGGGTAAGATGGCACTCTTTCCCCCTAATCACCGATCAAGGGGGCGAATAGGGCCCTGGGCGATCGGTGCGGTAGCATCCCCCGGTCAGGTGTCAAGGGTTGCCCAGGGGGCGTCTGCGCGGCTTTGAAAAAAAGCGCGCGCGGAATGGCGTGAAATTTCCTTGACTTTCCTACGCAAGTGCAAATAATTCCGGGTACGAAAAATCGAACAATTTTTGATGAACGAAAAGTTCGATTGGTGTTTTTAACCTAAGGGTTTTGACGGCATGAGCAGTTTGTGCAAGAACGTTTTCGAGGCCATTCTCAAGTACGGGCACGACGAGGATTTCGATCCCGTGGTGGACAATCGATTTTTGCCTACCGACGCTCCGGCGGGTTCGCAAGAAAAGATCGAAGTCCTGCGTCGCCGTGTTGAGCTTGGTCAACCCCTGTGGCACAACGATGACCGGGTAGATTACAGTGGACTGACGGGTGCGATCCGACCACGCGAGTAATCGCGATCCCGGGGCATGGGCCACCGGATCCACGTTGGGCTAGGTCTTGTTCGAAGGACCCACAGCCGCAACAGAACATGAGGAGCTCGGCAAATGCCGGGCTCTTTGTATTGAGTGGCATGCCGTGACCAAGAAGAGTGGGCAGAAACATCGAACGCAGAAAGATAGATAGCTGAACCATTTTTCTGCGTTCGATCTTTCTGCCCTATCGGCTTTCCTATCGATAGGAGAACGAGTGCCTGGCACTGACCGGGCTGTCGCGACGTGGTTCTATTTTCGTGTAGTTGGTGTATTTCGTGGTTCTCGATGCGCGTGGGATGCAACCACGAAAAACACGAAACACTCAAAAGAAGACGATTGGAAAACGAGTGCCTGGCACCGCTCGGGGCGGTTACTGACTGAATCGACAGCCGAATGCTACGACCTAGAAGAGTTGCCAGAAACATCGAACGCAGAAAGATAGATAGCTGAACTATTTTTCTGCGTTCGATCTTTCTGCCCTATCCGGCTTCGGATCCACTCGGCGACTCGGCGTCTTCAATCGATGCTATGCTGCCAAGCGACAAGGCGGAATGGTTCTGAAGCGGGCACGATTCGCGTTTCGTTTGCATGGGTTCAGGGTAGCAGTGAACACACGATGAACGTTTCCACTTGGCTGGGATGGCTGCTGGTTTGGGCCTTTTGGATGGTGGCAACACATCGCCAGCATCCGACGCTGCTGCTGGCGTTCATCGTGACGACGAGCCTGGTGGTCGCGTATGCCATCGTCGCGACGTGGAACCAACGGTGGCTCGTTCCTCGTTATTGGCATTCGCGACAATGGATGCGTTACGCGCTGTCGCTCGTTGTTTCCATGCTGATCGGTACGGCGGTAGCATTGGCCATCATCCGGGCTGCGTACATAACAAGCCTAGGTCCCGACCCCGATCCCTATGGCGCGTACAAACACTACGCCATCGACTTGTTCGGGATGGTGGTCCACGTTGCCGTATCGGCATGGATAGCCAATCGGTTCACCCAGTCCCGCAGCGCGCCGTAGACTAGGTCGCGTCGCTTGCGAAGGCTGCATCGATGGCTGCGATGCGCTGTGGCAAAGAGGTCGCAAGCGCCGGTCCGAGCGGCTCGCTCAAGAACTCTCCGGTTGGGTTGCCCGCATCAGCGCTCTGAGATGGCGCGTTGGCGACGGCACTGTCGTAGCTGCTACACGCAGGGCAGCCACACTTTTCGGGGCCTTGCGATCGCAATCGCGATCCCATCCGCTCGACGATCCAGGTGGTCGGGGCGTCGGCCGGTCGGTCGTTGGCAAAGGATGCGAAGGCTGGGCGATCGTTGCCGTGCTGCGAATCGACGATCACCGCCGGGGCAGCGTATTCGCCTTCACCGCTGAGCCCACCGCCGTTGCCGTTGCTGCTGGCATGCGAGTTCAAGTAATTGATCACCGCCAGCACATCCAGCGGGCTGACCGAGCGATCGCCGTTGACATCCAAGAACGGAGCGACTCCTGACGGAGAACCCACCAACGATCGGGCTTGGTTGAGGTTGATGTCATTGATCAATGCCAACACATCGAGCGGATTGACGGAGCCGCTTGCATCCACATCGGCGGGCAGGTTTTGGTTTTGCCAAGGACTCGGCACAAAGGCACCGCCGAAGTCGACATGCGTGACGACGGTTTGATTGCCTAACGCAACATCCAGCGTGCCATCGAGCGTGTTGGTCGATTCCCAGCCGGCCGCATTCGGAGACACGAGGAGTTTGTACGTCCCGGGCGGCAAGTTGCGCAGCGAGTAGCTGCCGTCGCTGGCGGTGGTGGCTGAATTCTTGGGACCGAAGCGGAAGTTGTCGAACTTCACGGACGAGAGTTGGAAACCGCGTGCGATGACGTAGGAGATGCGAGCCGAACCGGTCTCGACTTCCATCGTTACCTTTTGGTCCTTGAGCATTCCCTTGCGCTCGAACCGGGCCACGACATTGCCGCTGGCGTCGTAGGCATCCAGACGCACGTTGGTCCCATCGGCGGCTGCGATCGCATCGACCGAGACGTAGGACTGCAGCGCGTCAAAGCGGCCGCGCAACTGCTGGTCGCGGTCGTAGAAGGCCTCGACGAATTGCTTGAGTTGCCAAGAGTAAGGTTGAAAAACCTTGGTGCCGGTCGAAGCGCTAGGATCTTCAAAGACCCCCAGCACTCCGGTCGCATCCATGCCCACGACATCCAAGCGCACTCCGTTTTGGTTTGTGCCGATTTGGCCGATCGAGAAGTTGTCTGGCTCGACCACGCGTTGCAGCGCCAGCGGCTTCAAGCTGGCATCGACAATGGTGACCGTGCTGCGGGCCAATCCGACTTCCTCGGCACCCCAGCGCTGATTCTTGTCGGCGTCGACCCACACAAAGCCTTCGAGGCCGTTCTGCGATGTGGTGTCGGGTGCGTCGCCAAGGGTGCCTCGGTACGTGTTGCTGGCCAGAGGCAAGCTGCGTTCCATGGCGCGGATCTCGATGGTGGCACCGATCTGATCAACGGTGATCGGAATGGTGAAATCCAAATCGGCGACAGCCGTATTGGGGGAAGCGATGGTCCGCCACGCTCCAGTACCGACGCGGTACTCGATGCGGCCGACGCGATTGAGGGTGATGTCGTTCTGTGTGCCCGAGGAGTTGATGTTGGGCAAGGTTTGTGCGGACGCTTTACCTCGAAACTGATAGGTCAAATTGGTTGGATTGAGGCGACCGGTTCCCTCGAGTTTCAGCGGAACATCGAGGACATCAAAGATCCCATCGCTATCCGAATCGCGCCACCCGAGTTGAGCCAGCGTCGCATCGGGTGAGACGACGGTGTCATAGGCCGTTTGCAAACTCGAGCCGGCCGACATGATGCTCGGCAATTGCTGGAAGCCCGGGTTCGGGTTGCCGTCGATGGCGTTGGTGTTTTGTGCGTTGTAATAGCCGCGGCGATCCGAAAAAGAACCTCCGCCGCTATATTCATCGCGCGCCCAAAAGATGTGTCCGGTCTCGTGGGTGAACGTCGAAGCCGGTCGCATCGACGGGACGACTTCGAACAGCCCGCCTGCGAATGCAAAGGCTCGCGAGAACGATCCGCCGGGTGCAAAGGTCCCAGCGCCGTCGTTCAAGCTGTTGGGAACGAAGATCGTGAAGGACCAATCGGTATTGAGCTTTTGTCGCTGGGCTTCGTTGAAGGACCGGACGTTGGTTTCCAGATCAAAGCTGGCGTCGAAGCCGACTTTGTTCAGGAAGTCGCCGACCCATAGGACGTAATCATCCGAGCGTCGATTGATCGGCTCGTAAGGGGTCGAGATGCGGGTATCGACGTAGGTGCGGTCGATGACCCATTCAATGGTGTGCACCGAGCTCTTGGTGGCCAGCAATCGATTCCACCAGTTGAGACCGGTTTGGATGTTGTCCATCACCGCGGCGATGTGCCCGGGATTCCAATCCTCGGTATTGCGGTCAATCGTGCCGTCGCTTTCGAGGAATACCGGGGTGACCGCGATCCGGCCGAGCATGAATTCGCCGGTGTCTTCGGCGGTCGCGCCCAGAGGCAGCGAAGCCATCACGCGGCGGCCTTCGAGCGATTCGAAGCACAATTTACGCTTGCCAGAAGCCCGGGAAGAAGCGTTTTTGCGGGTCGAAGGGTGCTCGCTCATGGGTTGTCGTCGTTGCCTCCTTGAAACTGCGACATCATCCTTCCCGGTATCCATGGAGGCGTGCGGCTACCGGGAAAAGCCTTCTTCATTCACGCTCCATTGGATATATAGATCAAGCAAATGATTCCCTCGGCCGGGACGAGTTTTTTCCGGTTTGTGTTTTCCTCCTGGGGTAACGGATGTGCGGAAAAGGCAGATTTTGCCGGGATTACGCGGGAAACTTGGTTTCCGCTGCTAGCATTGCCACCGCGTACGCCGGGGCGCAGCGGGAGAGTTCCGGCCCGAGTTGATCGGCCAAACGGAGCGGTGCCAGCGTTCCCATCCGCCCTCGCAGTTCCCCTTGCAAGGCGGAATCGACCAAGAAGCCTCCGTGGCCGCTGAGGATGAGCAGGCCGTCTTCCAAGGATGGACTTTGGGTGGCGGCGACTTTGCGCTGGCGGCCCGATGGGGCAGGGGACGATGCAGGTTGCATGCGACCGTTTCGAGCTTTCGCGATTCGCTGCATGACCGTCGACATGGAGCGCGTCAAGAGTCGACATTGCGCGCGAAGCACTGCGGTTGCGATGGCATCGATGTCGGCATCGGTGAGTGTGGAGCCATCTTCGCCGACAATGCGCGCGAGTCGGTAGCGTGTTCCGACGCGCGTGGCTGGCCGGCCGTCGGCGGTTTGGCAATCGTCGTGGGCTTCCGGCAGATGCTTGAGCCACACATACGCATCGCGCGTCGTGGCGAACTGTTCGTTCATCACCGGGCAGCGTTTGCCGAACAGAGGGACGGAGCGAAGCAGTCCCGCCAGATTGGAACGCTCGACGCCGGTGTAGATCAGTTCTCGGCGACGCAAGCGCTGCGAGTCGGTCGTCGATCGGGTGGCGACGCCCTGGGTGTTGATCGGGATGATGTCGATGGTGGTCGAACCGACATCGACGATCAAGCCATGTTGGGGTGTTGTGGGA
>JBKCUI010000222.1:0-5690 GCA_046318495.1 Pirellula sp.
GCGTCGACACCGCGAGCATGCATTGCGTCGAACAGATTGCATTGCTCACCATTCCATTTCCAGACTGCGCCGAGATCGCGTTCCATTCCTTCGGCGTAGTTCGCATCGACCCCGACGATCAAGGTCGGTTTGGTCTGCTGCCCCGATGCGACCGCGCTCGCCAAAATGCACAGCATGCACAACACCATCGCTTTTGCTAAGTACATTTCGACCTCCCGACTCCCTTGTGCCGGCGAGAAAAGGGGCAGGACACATTCCCGGATTGGCTCTTACGAAATCTCGCATGAGATACGCCATTCGTTTGCCCAGCGTTAGAACTAGGAGTGTCGTAGCTCGCCAAACCTCATGGATCCGATGAGCGCGATTTACGCAGGAAGTGAGGTCGCGATGAATCGGCGTGTCGAACCACGACATGCATTGTATAGCAAGGCAAACACAACGCGATTCGCGAGGTCAGCTCGTTGCTGTTGCTGGGAAAAGCGACTGTGCAAATTCTGCTGGTTTTTGCGTTGCCCGTTGGTTTTTTCTCAGTCGAAGCGCGATTGCGATACACCCGTTTTAGGGCGTGGCGAGATTCAGTCGAAAGAGTTGGATCGAGTCTCGGGCGGAATCCGAGGTGGCGGCGAGGAGCTTGCCATCAGAAGAGAACCCGAGGTTCGTTTGGTAGAAGACCGATTCTGCGTCTGCATATGCGATCAGTTCGGCTTGTTCGAAATCGAACAGGGCGACTTTGCCTCGCGTTCCGACCGCGACCCAATTCTCTAATGGATGGAACTTCAAGCCGAAAGCCATCTCGCCTCGAGGGAGCTTGATCGTCCGTCGACTGGCGATTCGCTCCAAGTCGAAAAGGTGGAGGGCATTGGTGTCCGCGATGACCAGCCGTTTGCCTGAGAGACTGAAGCTGGCGTGCCGGGCGGACTTGATCCCGAGGGCAATCGATTCCGTTGCTTCGCCATCGCGCAGGGAAAAGCGTACCAAGCGTTCCCCATCGGTTGCCATTGCTTCGTTGCCGGAGGCTGGAAGCCATACGGCATGCAATTCATTTTGGAATTGCTGCATCAACCGCGGTTGGGTTTTGTTCCCCCCAAAAGGTTGCCAAGCGATTGTGCCCTTGCGGCTTGCCCCGATGTAGAAATCGAACTTTGGACTGGTGGCTAGGGAGGTGATTTCACCATCGAAACGGAACAATTCTTGTTCGTTCGTCAATCGTCCTTCGGGCGTTACTTGCCACACGAATGTCTTTCCGCTGTAGCCGCCCGCGATCAGATGATTGCCCGTAGCGCTGAATGCCAATGCGGTTACTTGTCCAGATTGCGGCAGCGAGTATGGCTCGCCGATCGGCTTGCTGGTCGCAATATCGAATAGTGCGAGCTTGTCATCGGATTTGCCGGTGGCCATCCATTGGCCATTCGGGTTCAGGGCGATGGAAGTGGTGCCCCAAGACGCATTTTCGATCGAAGCAATCCGCTCGATGGAGATCTTATTGACGAATTCGGGTTTCGAGGCTTCGCGTGGGCGCTTCGGAGGTGCTGAGGCTTTCGGCCGATCCGCAGAAACATCGGGCTGTTTCGGCAGGTTCGTTGGCGAAGCAGGCTGTGGTATGAACGGGTCGTTTAATGAAGCGTCGGGGGCACGATTTGAGTTGTTCGGCACCGAGGATGCTCGAATCGGGGCGTCGGTGGAAACGCTGAAGTTGTTTTGTGCTGAATCGCGCGCATCGACTTCGGCCGGAGGAACGGCTTGGGCGCCGCGCGTGATAGGTGCTTGAAAGAACGCGACGAGGTCGTCTTTCTTGCCTGCGCGGAAAGTCGTAACGAGATCGTCTGTCGATGCCGGTACGGCCCCTAACATGATGTCGCCATAGGTAAGTACGCCACGCAGGCCCACCCCCAACTTGGTGTCGGCTTGTGCATTCTCTGCGGCAGTGGATTGTGCGACAAGCCAGACGAGTTCCGCAAGCATCTCCTTCGCTTCGTTTGTGAACTTGCGATACGACGGTACGTGAACCAGGAATAGGACGCGATCGGGATGAAGTTCGCAATACGTCAGATACTCGCCATCGGACAATTGCAACAGCGGTTTGCGTTTCGAAGTGAACACTTCGTCGCTCACTTCCTTGATTCGATCAGCCAAAGTATTCGCCAATTTGATGGCTTCAGGGCTATTGCCGCGGCCCGGTGGCTTATCGCGTTTGCTGGCGATTTGGTATTCGGCATTCTTGAAGGCTTCGTTGGGGGAGTCCGAGACATTGAAGGTACCTTCATCCGCGAGGGCATCTGCGGTCGCCTCGACGGAAGAGGATGCAGAAGAAGGGCTTGCGAACTGCTTCGGTCGGAACAAAGAATTCAAGCCGACCATAGACGAAAGGATCAACGCCGGGTAGCCGAATGCCAGGGCGGCAAACGCCAGCGATCTTCCATCAACTTGGGGCCGATTCTTCTTGATATCCCGGAGTGCCGCGTGACCCAGCGCGATCGCGCAGAATGCATTGGGTAGCGAGATGCTCGAGATGCAAAAGGTGAGCAATGCAAAAAAGCCACAGATCATGCCAAAGAGAGCCTGTCGAGATAACCGAGCGGGCGGCGTGGACTCACCTAGATAGGCGGCGACAGGTATGGTGGTTTGGCAAGCTTGGCAGCGGAAGAAGTCGCTCGATGAAGAGATCGGTACGATGGGGATGAAAAAGAACGTCATCCAGCGACGCCGTCGAAAGTGCTTCTGTTGCGTTGCGGCCTTGCAAACAGGGCAGTCGAAAGGACTGCTGTTCATCAGCGTGTCGCGGGTCCCCCAGCCAAAGATCAACATATGCACCCAGCCGCAGCAAGAGTTAAATCACGATGCAGTCGACACGAACCCGCTCCCCTAGGGTGCGTCGCATGCATCGGTAGCATGGAATAGTGATTGGCATTGTAGAACCGCGGCGCACGGTAGCAAACGAAAGAGGATGCCCACGAGATGAATCTGCGATCAAATTCAAGCAAATACTTGCCACCCACACATTGCGATCCCTATGGCCGCGGGCTTCGTGTCGCCGACGGCACGGTAGCGAGTTTCCTTTTACAACGCATGCTCTTAGTCCAGCAGGGCCTGCTTTCGCAGAGCCGATATGAGGATGCGTAGAGTGGGGTGCTTGCGCGCAAGTGCCTTTGCGTGGCGGCGTGCGATTGCGTTGCCGGCATCGCCGCCCACGGCTTCGCGCAGATCGGCCAGGATGCTGGCGGCTTCACGGTAGTTCTCGGTGCCTCGTTGCTCAACCAGTCCGGTCGCATGCTTCAGCCATCGGTCGGGATCGGCCTTCATCTCGACCATTCTGGCTTGCCGTTGCTTTTCTGCACGAGCGGCATCGCGTTTGGCTTGAGTGGCGCGTTGCTTCTGACGCTTTTCCTCGTTGATCTGACGTAGTCGTGTGCACATTTCCAGGAGTTGCATCAAGGTCCGCGCACCGGGTTCCACAGGCCATGCCGCGACGGCACGGCTTTCGCGGATCTCGGCGAGCAGCTCCGCTTTCAGCGCTACGGGATCCTCCGAAATCAATCGATCGAGAATCGCATTCCGTTGCGAGTTGGAAAGGGTCGCGCGCCATGCGTTGGCCGATTCGGCAAAGGTACTGGTCGCGTTGAAGTCGGGAATTCCGGACGCAGCCGCATCGACCAAGAGCGGATCCGCTTCGAAGAAGCCCAACAACGACGAGGCGCTTGCAGAACAACTTCCGAGACCATGAGGAACCGGTGGTTCGGTGGGGTTGTCGTCGTCTTCCTCATGGCGCGAAGCACTGGCAACGCATAGCCATAGGACGTAGAGCGCGCGAAGATCCCCGGTGAGCAACATCTCTCGAAGGGCGGCCGCAGCATCCAGGTAGTCATCGAACTCCCAAATCGCTTCGTGAGCATCCTCGAGATACGGGGATACCGCGAGGATTCCCGCTTTGCTGCCTTTGTCAGGGTTCCACTTAAGACCATCCTGGCACAGGTACTGGGACCAAACTTTTTTGGGGAAGGGTAATCCGTTGGGCAATCTCATTCGGATTTCGCGAGTGCCGTAGTTCGAATACGTCAGGTAGATGTCGTAGCCATTTCGAAGCATGGCATCGACATCGCCGCGAAACGAACCGTAGTGGTATTCGACTTGGAATTCCCATCGCGTGTATTCGGCTCGCGAGGACTGCCGATCCATGAACGCAAGTTGCTTGTCGGAGAGAGGGCGATCGATCGCGCGAAAGTTGACGATTTCGTACTCGCTCATTGGATCTGATTCCTATCTGTTGTTGCGTGCTTCCATCGTTGACCGAGTGGCGGTTACGAAGGCATCGCGGGGGCAAGCGATGCAGGTTGCGGGCCAATTCTACCAGTCTGGTAGGCTCGTGATGGGCGGTCGATTTCGCGACGGAGTTGCGTGGTGATGGCTCAAGCCATCGGCTCGTTTTTGTGCATGCGAGCTTGGGCGCGAATCGTAGAACGGGTCTCCAGGCCCGTTTTCGAACCTGTGCTGCATTCCAGAGCCTTATCCCCACGTGGCCTCTTCGTAGATCTAACTGTGATTATCGCCATCGTTTTGAACTTTAGGTGCGCGTCGACGGGCCTGGAGACCCGTCCTACGACCGAGCGCCACCCACTCCTGGGGACCGCGGGCGTCCCTGCCCGCATCCGTAGTCGTAGGCTCATCCTTGCAACCACCTCACCGCGGCCGGTATGGTAAGCAGGGGCGATCTTGGAGCTTTCCACTGGATGAATCGAAAATGAGCAATCTGCGAAACTTGCCGTGCTTGGACTCCGACGCGCTCGCGGCCAACCGACGAAGAGAATTGGCGATCCAACCCGAACTAGCAGAGTCACTTGGCAGGTCAGCTGTGGAATCGATCGAGCTAGGGTACTACCTCACGGACGATGGCAAGGTCGATTGGAGTGAAGCAGTGCGCCTTGCTCGCGAGTCCAAAGTGAGCATCGCGCAGGGAACGGAGTTTCCCAGCGAGGGACCTTCGGCATTTGCAGAGACGATGGTTCAAGTTGCCAATGAGACGACGCTAGGTGCCGCCAAGCGGTTGGTTGACGGGGGAAAACGCCCCTTGGCTTTAAACTTTGCGAATGGTGCAGAAACGGGTGGTGGTTTCTTGCGAGGCGCGACAGCCCAAGAAGAAGCTCTCTGTCGATCGAGTGCGCTCTACGCAACGCTTGTCGATGACCCCATGTATGACTTCCATCGAGATCGCGAGCTATGGGCGGAGTCCAGCGAATGGGCGATACTATCGCCAAATGTTCCGGTGTTTCGAGACGATCGTGGAATGGAGCTAGATCAGCCTTGGCTGCTTAGCTTCATTACCTGTGCTGCGCCCTACGCGCCTTCCGTGGGGCAACCAAGGTCGAGCGATTTGCTTCGAGGGCGAATCCTGCGAGTGCTGTCGATTGCTCGAGCATTCGGCTACGCGGAATTGGTTCTCGGTGCCTGGGGGTGCGGCGCATTCGGAAACGATCCGATGCGAACGGCTCGCGACTTTCGCAATGCGCTCGAGGGAGAGTTCCAAGGTGCATTCAGGGAAGTGGTCTTTGCGATTACCGATTGGTCTCCTGACCGACGATTTCTCGGCCCTTTCCGCGATGCGTTTTCAGACTGAATGTATCCCGCTTACCCTCGACTTATTCAAGGCAGGTTTTGCCATCCGGGAGGGGGAGGCTCCTGCCGAACCGACGCATGAG
>JBKCUI010000223.1:0-53123 GCA_046318495.1 Pirellula sp.
CGACTCGTTGGCCTGGAAACAAGCTCAGCCACCGCTTGGCGACTTCGTGATCGGACCACGTCGCCACCACATCCGGGCGGGTGCGCAAGATGATGTGCATGTGGTTGGACAGGATGGCATAGGTCAGCACATCGAGGCCAAATACAGAGGCAAGGCACTCCAACCGTTCTCGGATCCATTCTCGGCGGAAGTCGTAGTTTCTGCCTGTGACGGCATCTTCGCCGGCCAGGAAGGCGCGTCGGACACAGCGTTGGATGCAGTGGACGATGCAGACTTGGTTGGGTTCGAACAGTTCGGCGCGTAGAGGTCGTGGCATTTGGGGGATCTCCTGTACCCGAAAAGCTTACCAGATCCGGGCGGACAGTCAAATAGGTGGGTGGCACGTATTGGGGTCGGCGGAGAGGTCTCCGGGCGGGTTAGGTTACCGGCGCAAGACGACGTGCTTGATCTTTTTGCGATTCCAGGTGTAAGTAATGTGGACTGTGCCGTCGGATGCTTCGATGACCGCCGGATAACTGAACTCACCTGGCTCGCTTTCGAGTACGAGCTCAGGCTTCCAGTTGCGGCCATCGCTGGAGATGGCCACGTTCAGGGGCGTTCGTTTGCCTCCCCACTCTCCCGGAGTTCCTGGAACGTGGTTGTAGACAATCAAATGCGTTCCATCTTTCAGAGTCACCGCATCCAGGCCGCTGTTGTTGTTGGGGAGGTCGCCCAATCGCATGCTGCTCCAGGTCTTGCCAGCGTCCCGCGATTCGAGCTCGAAAACACGGTTCTGCCGCGTTCGGCCGATCGCCAACAAGCGATGCTCGGGCAACCGCAACAAGCTCGGCTGAATGGCTTGAATCGCAATCCCATCATTGAGCGGATCGGTTCGCTGCCATGTCTTGCCACCGTCGGACGTGCGCTCAAAGTGCACTTGCCACTTGCTCTCCTCTTCATCGCTTTCGGTGCTCGAAGGACAAAGCCACGTGCTGTCTTCAAGCTCGATCGGCTTGTTCTTGATCGGTCCCAAAATGCCCTCCGGCAATCGCTGCGGTTTCGACCAAGTCGCACCTCCATTAGGACTCGTCATCATCATTCCCCACCATGTTTGGGGGGAGGGCCCGTCCTTGAAGAACAGAACCAATGGTGCATTTGGCCCTGCATGCAGCGGTTGAAATAGGACGGGATTCCAAGTGGGATGGGACGATGGTTTTGCAACCTGGACCGGGGATATCCATCCGTCCACCGTTCGTCGCGAAACCCAAATGCCAACGTCGGGGTGCTTTTCGTGCGTTCCTCCAAACCAAGCCGCGACGATGCCCCCTTGGCATTCGACCAAGGTCGATGCATGGCAACTGGGGAAGCTGGCCTTCTCGTAAATGAACTCGCTGCTCGAAATTTGCCATGCTCGCTTGGCCTCTTGAGCAATGGCAAAGGGAGTTGAACATGCAACTACGCCAAAGGCGATACCACCGCAGAACCAACCGATCCATGCGAGCCATGCTGCAGATCGCTCGTAGCTTTGCGAGTGCATGCTGAGTGGAATTCCGCAGAAGCTCGGACGGGACGAAGTACGAGGGATAGTGGATTGCATCGAATGGTCGCCTTGGAAGAGAGGGTAGGAAGCGAATGCGTCGATCGCGTTACGTGGTTGCCGCCGCCGTTCCGCCCGACGAGGTGCGAGCCGAAGCCCCGAACGCCCCTTTGCGCACCCAGATCGCTATGGGGGTGCCATCCACGCTTAGCACCCATTGATCGGCCATCAAGGTCGTGGCCTCATTGGCGGGCTCCAATCGGCCGATATGTTTCTGGGAAGCTGTCCAACCGCGCAGTCGGAGCTCATGAAGGTGCCCCTGCGCATCGCGAACCAGTTCCCCGCATGTGAGCGCTGGAAACCCCGCGAAAGGCCGGACCAGAAACACCCGATGTCGCGCACTTTGGGCTTCCGAATTCCCGAGCAGCTTTGCCCAAATCGGAGCGACCATGAGTTCATGCAAGTAGGCCAACCGGCGCTTTACGCGAAAGAACAAAACCGCAGATACGGCGAAGATTGCCAAGTTGATCAACAGCGCTAGGAATGGACTGAAGGCATAGATGCCTAGCAATACTCCGCAAATCGATTTGTTGGCCAGTTCCAGCATGGCGTCGACGGTTGGAAACGGAATCAACCAGATCAACACATCGATGAGCAACTTCACGGTATGCACCACGATCAAGTTGACCGCCATGGCGATCGCCAGAAATAGATCCAAGGGCAGGGACACCAAGCCAGCGGCCAGCAACGGTTGCGGAACGTCTATCCACACTTGTGCTGGCGATGCGCCACCGCTATCGGCGGTAAATCGCAACGCGATCAGGATAATCACCGCGGAATAGGCTTCCAGTTTCTCGGCTGCCATCGCAAAGGGTTTGCTGAGTTTGGTCCAACGAGGCAGGCTAGTGAGAATCGTTAGCACCGTCATCGTCCAGAACAATGCGGGGTTGTTCATCGGTCCGGTGACGCCGAGCAAGCTGCTGTGTTCACGCAAGGTGCTCGGACCATAAGTGGCGATGCCTGAGAGGCACGCCAGCCCAAAGAACGGAGAAAGGGCCACAGCCGAAATCGGTCCCAGCCAATCTTGCGTTGCGACAAACCGAGAGATCGATTGACCCGCATTGGACGGAATTTGCCCGTGCGAGGAATCGATCACGGATGACGGCGTTTCGGCTGGGATGGGGTGATCGGGGGTGCGTTGGGATTCCGCCATGGCCTGCATGTGGGGCGTGCCCATGAAACAAATCATGCAACTTAAAACGAGTCCCAGCGAACCCAACAGAGTTGAGGTGCCAGAGGTAGAGATGCCAAAGGGGGGGCGGTTCATACTTACGTTGTTTGTAGAAGGCGATGCTAGGTGATGGTAACGAGTGCGTACAGTTGCGGTGCGTTGAACAGCCGTCGAGAATCCTCGCCATCACCAGCGAACGAAGAGGACGTCTACCATGTTGCTTCCGAGGTCCTGGGCTGCGAGCCTCGCGAGTTCAGGATCAATGATACCCTGTTGTGCGGCCCCTTGCAGCGATGCGATGCCGTCGCAATCGCATTGCTTGATCAGCCACAGTCGCTGAGCGCCCGTGAGTTTGCACAATAGCCACCCGAGTGCATCGGTGGTCGTCTCCCAGCCATGGCGCGGCAGCCAGGATTCTGGAATGGCGGGATTGGTGCCGGATTGGTAATAGGCTCCCACACGCACAAGAAACAGGCCCTTGTGCAAGGATGCCAGCGCGAACTGCAATTCATTCCAATCGGAGATGGGGGTGGCGTTGGGAAGCAGTTCGCAGGCGACTTCCCAAGTTGCATCGAGCAGTTGTACGCAACGCCAATGCATTGCCACCGGGTCCAGCGTTGGGTAAAGCTCGCATGCGCGGCGCATCGATTCCACCGTGTCGCCACCCCCGACCAATACAAAAAGTTGGTCGACCTGATGCTGAAAAGACTCGATCCTCGCTGGCCACCAAGGAGCAGTGAATAGCGTCGCGCCCCCGATCTTGAGCACCCCCCGACTCCGTACCACCGGGCTGTCACTGGCAGGTGGCTGTGCCGCAGATTGGAAGCTGGAGGGAAGCGGTCCAGAGCTCATCGTTCCTCGTCGCATCCAAGATCGAAATGTTGCGTGCTGGTGGCCTGACCGCAAACCCTAAATGCGTTCGGCATTCGCCAAGGTCCAAAAGAAAGGCGATGGTGGCTATGCCGGAGGAGCGCTGGTCATGCCGAGGTAAGCCGCGTATGCGATCGCTCCGAGCAACGCGAGTGTGATCAAGATGGCGAACACGAGCAACCACGGCACCCCGGATTGGGCAGCAGGTTTCGATTTGCTCGATGCTGCGGGAGTCGAAGCGCGAGCGGTTGCGTCGGTCGGGGCCGATTTCTTGATGGCCGAAGTTGGCTTGCCCTGCGATGTCGACGTTCCCGACAGTCCCGAGCCGGATGCGCCCACCCCAGAGCCGCTGGAGGATTTCGCCCTCGCGGAAGGTTCCATGGGGCGGATCAACGGAGACGACCCGCTGGTGTTGGGTTGAAAGTCCGAATTGGTGCGCTGGATGGACTGCGACTTGGACTTTTTCGAGTTGGGCAAATTGTTGTCGTGGATCAGATCGATATGGCTATCGATCGAGGAGCCATCGCTCTTGGCGATAGCGCGAAGCACTCCGCTGTCGGATGCGGACAACGCGACGATCGCACTGCCACCGACTTTGCCACCCATGGTTTCCGCCCCTTTGTTGTTGACCGTTTCGGTCAAGGCGTTGGAGCGCGACTTCGATTCCTCGAGCAAATCGTCGACGGACATGCCTTCGGTCGGTTTGGTGACGATGTCGGGATGATCCACGCGGTATTTGGCCAGCCAAGTTTCGAGGACTTCGGCCACTTGGGTGCACGATGTGTAGCGGTAGCGTGGGTCTTTTTGCATCATCTTGACGCAGATGCCATCGAGTTCGCCCGGGCAATCGGGGCGCGCTTTTCGAATATCAGGGGGCATCGTGGTTTGATGCTTGATGATCCGGCTGGCGATGCTGCCGTCCGGGAAGGGCGGTTGGCCTGTGAGCAAGAAGTACATCGTGCAACCCAGACCGTAGATGTCCGCGCGGTTGTCGACGTTATGGCTGTTGAGGGCTTGTTCCGGAGCCAAGTAATCCGCGGTCCCGAGGACTTTATCGTTGTACTCCATCGTCAACGAGCCGTCTCCTTGGTCCTGGAACAAGGCCAGTCCCAAGTCCAGCACCTTGATCACCCCTTCCTTGTTGACCAAGAGATTGGCGGGCTTGACGTCGCGGTGGATGAGCCCTTCGTCGTGGGCATGCTGCAAGCCGCGAGCCGATTGCGCCATGAAGTCCGCCACCATGTGAAAGGGGAGCGGACCATGCTTCTTGACCAGGATCTGAAGGTCGGCACCTTCGACGTATTCCATGACCAAGTAGTGGGTGTCTTTTTCGTTATCGATGTCGTAGGCGCGAACGATGTTGTGGTGGTTCAGCGAAGCGATGGCTTTGGCTTCGCGTTGGAAGCGCTCGAGGTAGGACGATTTGCCAAGTTTGGATTTGGGCAAGACTTTGATCGCCCGCTTGTGCTTCATCACCATGTGTTCGGCGAGATAGACGCTGCTCATCCCACCACTGCCGATATGGCCGAGCAGCTTGTGGTTCCCGAGAAAGAAGCCTTTGTACTTGCCCTGAAGGATTTTTTCGCATTGCCAGCGAGTCAGCAATCCCGCAGTTTCAAAGCCCTTGCAAAGTTCGACCGGATCCTCAGGCAGCACTCCACCATTGCTGGCCCGAATCTCCTCCAGGCACTTGGTGAACGCTTCTGCGTCGACCAGTTTGCTCTTTTCAATCAGTTCGTGAACTCGGTCCGAGGTGATCTGCGTCATGCCGAAATGTCTTTAGTCCGCGACAAAACCGGGAATCATGGTTGCCTCGTTGGGCTCCATTGGATTGGAGGTCCCAAGGGTGGCTTCATCCAACGAATTTGCGTCGAACCTTCTATCTCGCTGGCGTCAGAGACCGCCCCGCATACGACGTGAATACGCCTGGCAAGGGTAGCAGCAAAACGGCTTGCGACTGGAAAAAGGATCGATGCGAGTTCGCTAGAGAGGAAGGAAACGGAGGTCCGATTCACTTCGAACCTTCCGATGCGGGCGAACTTTCAGTGTACTGGAATTTTTAGGCCAAGGTGCAATTCCACGGAGGGCTGGTTGAGTTTTCAAAGATTTTTTGCGGGCGGGAGGAACGGGATGCGATCGCAGAGTCGGACGGAGAGCGTCCGCTCGGTAGGATCGCTACAACCGGACCGACTGGACTCGCCCAGCCGATCCCCGAGAAAGATCGTTAAGGCGGGAAAAGAGCGGCCACTCGCCCCGAATGCCCCGAATCGGCAGAACACCCCGAAGCCTCCAGAACACAGAGTGCCCTCGCGACCTGGAATTGAATCGGTACACTGTGGGGCTTAGTCGACGGAGCAATAGAAAACGGCGCAGTGGAACCTGATGAAGAGCAATTCGCTTGCCATCGGCGCGTCCCGCGCGTTTGGATCGTTGCCGCCGTTGTTTCGTCTCGATCGAGGATGCTGGGCGTCTCCCACCGCGTCCCGTAGATGCCAACTCAAGCTTTTCGAGGACTCCATGAGTTTCTTTCCCGACATCCAAAAGATTCAGTACGAAGGTCCGACTTCGCGCAACCCGCTCGCATTCCGATGGTACAACCCCGATGAAGTGATCGAAGGCCGCTCGATGCGCGACCATTTGCGATTCAGCATCGTCTATTGGCACACCATGCGAGGAGGCGGCTCCGATCCATTCGGCGCACCGACCGCCGTTCGCCCTTGGGACGACGGTACCGACAGCCTCGATAACGCTCTGCGACGCGTCGAAGTGGCATTCGAGATTTTCGAGAAGCTCGGTGCTCCGTACTACGCATTCCACGATCGCGATGTGGCTCCCGAAGGCAAGAATATCCGCGAGTCCCACCAGATTCTGCAAAAGGTCGCCGAGTCCCTCAAAGCCCACCAAAAGAAGACGGGCGTAAAGCTGCTGTGGGGCACGGCCAACATGTTCAGCAACCCTCGCTTCCTCCACGGTGCCTCGACCTCCTGCAATGCGGACGTGTTCGCGTATGCGGCTTCTCAAGTGAAGAACGCATTGGACGTGACCAAGGAGTTGGGAGGAGAGAACTATGTGTTCTGGGGTGGACGCGAAGGCTACATGACCCTTTTGAACACCGACATGAAGCGCGAGATCGATCATCTCGGTCGCTTCTTGAACTTGGCTGTCGATTATGCCAAGAAGATCGACTTCAAAGGTCCGTTCTTGATCGAGCCCAAGCCCAAGGAGCCGACCAAGCACCAGTACGACAGCGATGCGGCCGCTTGCATCAACTTCCTGCGTGCCTATGACCTGATGCCTTACTTCAAGCTCAACATCGAGACCAATCACGCCACGCTGGCGGGGCATACCATGGCCCACGAACTCGACTACGCGGGCATGCAAGGCTGCTTGGGATCGATCGATGCCAACACCGGGGACTTGTTGTTGGGATGGGATACCGATCAGTTCCCGACCGACTTCTATCTGACCGCGCAATGCATGTTGGTCATTCTCAAGTACGGCGGCTTCACCACCGGCGGCGTCAACTTCGACGCCAAGGTTCGCCGCGAGAGCTTTGAGCCAATCGATTTGTTCCATGCCCACATCGGCGGAATGGATGCGTTTGCACGCGGCCTGAAAATCGCTGCCGAAATCCGCCGCGAAGGCATTTTGGGCGACTTTATCAAGAACCGCTATCGAAGCTGGGATACCGGAATCGGTCAAGAGATCGAATCGGGACGCGCTTCCTTCGAATCGCTCGACAAATACATTTGCGAGAAGGGCGAAGTCGCTCCCAACGAAAGCGGACGTCAAGAGCTGCTCGAGAACATCTTCAACCGATATCTCTAGTCGCCATCTGGCGTTGCCGTTGGCAAGCTTCGGTCAAAACCAACATCGCTGCGGCGCGATCCCACTTCGGGGGCGCGCCGCTTTTCTTTGCGCTAGCAGTGATTACTTCTTGGTTGCCGACGGTTTGGCAGCAGCCCGCGTGGCGGTCTCGGTCGCAACGACATGGTCGTCGAGGCGTGCGGAGTATTCAAACACGCTTCCAGGACCGGAGAACGCGACCACTTGATGGTCCCACGAAAGTTCTTTCGAGATCATGCGGCCTGCATCGATATCGAACTGGATGGTCCCATTGCTCAATTGCTGTAGGACTTGGGCTTCTTCTGCGGGTTCGGCGATGGTCGATAGGGGTTCGCTGCGAACGGAAATCGTCGCGACCCCAGCGCTGACTTTCTCGAGCTTGAAGAACTCGCGAAATTTGACCAATCGAAAGTTCTTGTCTTTGCGCTCGATGCGCATCTCGCGTGCGATTTCCCACGTTGCACCGACGGCGACGGGAGCTTTGGGAAGAGGTACGGTGACGTCTCCCATTCCCATGTGAGGCGGGTTGTGAATATCGCTGCGGGCGATGACCATGCCTTGTTCGTCGATTTGAATCGTGGAAACGATGGTTCCGACCTTGTCGGCGGCGTTTGCAAACTGCACGGGGGGCAACTCGTCTGTCACTTCTCGGGAGCTGTAGCGGATCTCATTGCCGTTGTTGACTTGCTGCGACATATCGATGGCATCGATGCGGTAGTCGAAGGTCGTCTTTCCATCCGCCACTTCGATCACCGTCCAGGATTTGTCGGTGATGGTTCGCGAGGTGGCATCTTGTTGTACTGAGTCGATACGCGTGCCGTTTTTGGCGAGGTGGGTGACTTCGCTGCGGATGACCGTACCTGGGGTGAATCGATACCGGAGCGAATACGTCGGTTCGCCCTCTGCGCCTGAGGCTTCCGTGAGTTTCTTGGGTTCGACTGGTCTCAACGAGGATTTGCTGCGGGCGACTTCGGACGATGCAGTGGGAGTGCCCTTGGCGGCGGTGGCTGGGGTGGTCGCTTTAGGTTTTTGCCCGTTGGGCGATGGCACTGATGGCTGCGTTTTGGTGGTTTTCTTGGAGCCCTGAGCGCCGGTTTGCATTCCCGACAAGCGTTTGGGAGGCGTGATGGTTTGAGCGGAATCGACAGGCGTTTCGTCGGAAACGTCCGGCTGAACGGCGTCGGGAGGGGTAGCCGCGTCGGATTCCGTTCCAGAGGGATTGCCCAACACGAGGCCGGTCTCGGAGTTGGCTTGGATGGGCTTGTCCGAGTCTTGGCCATTCGCCAACGAAGTTGGAATCGCCAGGGCCAAGCCTGCAACAAACAAGCTGCGGAGTATCTGCGTCATGGGACAGCCTTCCATGGGTTTCATCGTCAACAAAATCGCTCATGCGCCCTTAGGTTAAGGGAGTTGACCTGGGGATTTAGCAAACCTGGGGGCTTGGCGTCAACAGCATTCGAAGACGTCTAGCTTGAAACGCAATGCAAGTTACGATGGTGGCTGAATGCGGTCGGTTTTCCGGCCCTGCCCTTCCTCTCAACGAGAATTCAAGAACGCATGACAGACGTGGCACTTCAAGGTCGAATCGATCAACTCCGCGAGCGGCTTGTTCCGTTGCGAGGGGGTCTTTGACTACGACGCTAAAGTTCAACGGATCGAAGTCCTTGAGGCCGAGATGGCCAGTCCCACGTTTTGGGATCAACCCGAACGGGCGCAAGGCGTCGTTCAGGACTTAAAGAATCTCCGCAAGGTGGTCGATCCTCTCAAGCTGGTTGTAGCGGGCTGCATCGATCTGGGCGAATTGCTCTCCATGGCCGAATCGGAACCCGAAGTGTTGGCCGAGGTAGAAGCCGAGCTTACCAAGCTCGAGCAGTCGGTCGAGCAGCTCGAGATCAAAGCGCTCCTGAACGGTGCCAACGACGAGTGCGGAGCGATCCTGTCTGTGCATGCCCGCGAAGGAGGCCTCGATGCCAACGACTGGGCCGAGATGCTCTTAGGCATGTATACGTCCTGGGCACAGCAGAACGGCTACAGCGTCGAATTGCTGGACCGCTCCGACGATGAAACGGCCGGGATCACCTCCGCCACCATCGCTGTGCGCGGCGACGCAGCGTATGGATACCTCAAGGGCGAAGAGGGGATCCACCGTTTGGTCCGAATCAGCCCCTACAACGCGGAAGGCAAGCGGCAGACCAGCTTTGCTGCGGTCGATGTGTCTCCGGAGATCGACGATTCGGTCAACATCGAGATCGAGGAAAAGGATGTTCGAGAAGATGTGTTCCGAGCCTCCGGCGCCGGCGGTCAGCACGTGAACAAGACCAGTTCCGCCATTCGATTGACCCACATTCCGACCGGCATCGCCGTCCAGTGTCAGAACGAACGCAGCCAGCACAAGAATCGCGCGGCTGCGTGGAAGATGCTCCGGTCGCGGTTGGCGCGGATCGAAGAAGAGAAACGGGAAGCCGAGCAGTTGGCGAAGTATCAGAGCAAGTCCATGACCGGATTCGGGTCGCAGATTCGCAACTACTTTTTGCACCCCGATCAACGGGTCAAGGATGCTCGAACCGGGTTCTCGGTCGGCAATTTCCACACGGTCCTCGGAGGAGAGCTCCAAGGTTTCTTGGACGCGTTCCTACGCTACCGCATGATGAACATGCAAGGGAACAACTAGGGCGTTGGATCCTTGGTAAAGAGTTTCCATTCCTGCCCCACCATCCGCTCTTGGGGTAGGAATCGGGCTTTGTAGTTCAAGTGATCGTTGGACTGCACGTACATGCCCAGGTAGACGTATTGACGCTCCGAGCGTTGCGCCAGCTGGATCTGCTTGAGGATGGAGTACGTTCCGAGCGAGAGTCGGCCATGATCTGGATCAAAGTAGGTATAGACCGCAGATATCGATCGCTCACCGCAATCGATGATGGACACAGCCACCAGCGATTCGTCTTTCCAAAATGCGATCTCAAAGGTCGAAGCGCAGCATGTGTCGATGAGGAAGCCTTCGTAATCGTAATGGCCGTACTCGGAGTCGCCGTCCCCTAACCCGCGCTGGCCGCGGTGCCGGTTGAACAATTGCAACCGGGTCGCATCGAATAAGGGCTCCGAGATCGACATCGTCAGTTCGCGATCGCCGCGGTTGAGAGTGCGTCGCCACGAATCGGTCCATTGAAATTGACCGACATCGACCCGCGTCGGTTCGCAAGCGATGCAATTCTCGCATGCGGTGAAGTATGCGAATCGACCGGAACGGCGAATGCCGTGCGCGAGCATGTGATCGAACTCGGCGGGGGTGATGACCCGCGCCGGGTAGATCAGCGGCATCGTCGCGATGCGCTGGGGCAAATAGGAACACGCATGCTCGTTGTCGAGAACGTTGAGGATCGGTAGTGATCCAGGAACTCGATGATTTGCCGATTCATCCATGGACGCTGGGACTCACGTTACCGGGCGAAATGGACACGATCCTCGATGCCGAACCAAAGCGATGGAACTCGCGCGTCGTCGAGCGTTGCAAGAAACTCGCAAACGCTCCGGAGACGCAAGGACTGTAGCCGGCAATCGACGCCTAGGAACCGATTACCCCAGTTGCTTACCCAGCGCGTTGGCGATCGTCCGACAACGCTCCATCATTTCATGGAACTGAGCAAAGTCCAGAGATTGATAGCCATCGCTCATGGCTTTTTCTGGATTGGGGTGCATCTCGACAATCAACCCATCCGCACCTGCGGCGACGCTGGCAGCGGCCATGTCGGTCACCAAGTACGAGTGGCCCGTACCGTGGCTGGGGTCGACGATGACCGGCAAGTGGGTTTTGCGGTGCAAGTAAGGGACCGAGGCCAGCGGCAACGTGAATCGCGTGTGGTTTTCAAAGGTCCGAATGCCCCGTTCGCAAAGCATCACATCGGGATTGCCTTCGTTGAGAATGTACTCCGCCGCCAGCAGCCACTCTTCGATGGTGGCGCTCGGCCCTCGCTTGAGCAGCACAGCGCGGCCCGATCGCCCGACGGCTTCAAGCAATCGGTAGTTCTGCATGTTGCGGGCGCCGATTTGCAATACATCCGCGTACTTGGCCACCAACGGGACATCTTCGGTGCTCATGACTTCGGTGACGATCGCCAATCCGGTTTCCTGACGAGCCAACGCGAGCAGTTTGAGCCCGTCTTCTTTCATGCCTTGGAACGAGTAAGGGCTGGTGCGAGGCTTGAAGGCTCCGCCTCGCAGAGCCGTACCGCCGGATTGCTTGACAGCCCGTGCGCAGGCGAGGATTTGTTCTTCGTTTTCCACCGAGCACGGCCCCCCCATCACGCCGACCGCACCTCGGCCTGCGCGGAATCCCAACACTTGGACTTGAGTCGGCTCGGCTCGCAGTTCTCGGCTGGCCATTTTGTAGGGAGCCAAAATCGGAAGGACTTCGGCGACCCCAGGATAGCTTTCGAACGACTCGATCTTGATCTTGCGCTCGTCGCCTACGGCCGCGATGACCGTTCGCTCCGTCCCGCGGATCACGTGGGCTTTCAAGCCGAGTTCGAGGACACGGTTGGCGACGTTTTCGATTTTGTCGTCGGCCACATTCTGTTCCATCACAACGATCATGTTACGTTCCTAACGCGTGGGGATTCTGCTTTGCGGCGCGTGGGTTAGGCAAAGCTAAAATAAAAAAAGCCTCAAGGACTTGGCCCTTGAGGCTCGTGGTTTGGGGTTGGTTTAGGAGAACCGCACAGACCGACGCTTACCTCAGGCCCCAAGGGCGAAAGGCAAAGCCATAAAATCGGTAAAAGTTCGGTGCGGAGCTCATCTCTTAAGTATGAACGATCTTGGGGGAATTACAAGTCGCCCGAATCGGATGGCTGGTTTCTCCCTCTGCAATTCACTTCAGAATGCACCAAACCGAGCGAGTTTTGGTTTTGGCCTAGCATTTGCTTCAAAGGGACAGGCATTGGCGGTTCCACTGCCAATCCCGCCTACAACTCCCCTGCACCGCGCACCCACGCGGACGGGGGCATACCAATTCTGGAGACTAAACAATGACATTCCGCATGGATAAACTGACGATCAAAGCCCAAGAAGCCATCGTGGGCGCGCAATCCAACGCAGCCTCGCACGGTAACCCGGAAATCGACGGTCTGCACCTCTTAGCCGCCCTGCTGGAAGATCCGAGCGGCGTGGTTGTTCCATTGCTCAAGAAGATCGGCGCCGCCGTCGACAAGATCCGCGCGACCACCAATAGCGAGATCGAACGCCTGCCGCGTTCCAGCGGCGGCCGTCAGCCTGCCATCAGCCCATCGCTGCAAAAATCATTGGAAGCAGCAGCCAAAATCGCAGAAGGCATGAAGGACGATTTCGTTAGCACCGAGCATTTGCTTTTGGGGCTTTGCCAAGCCGACAAGAACTCGGCCGAAATTCTCAAGCTCCTCGGGGTCTCCGACAAAGACATCTTGGCAGGATTGCAATCGGTGCGCGGCAGCGCCCGCGTGACCGATCAAAGCCCCGAAGGAAAGTTTCAAGCGCTCGAAAAGTACGGCGTCGATCTGGTGGCCCAAGCTGCCAAAAACAAACTCGATCCTGTCATCGGCCGCGACAACGAAATCCGTCGGGTCATCCAAGTCCTCTCTCGACGTACCAAAAACAATCCCGTCTTGATCGGGGAACCGGGAGTCGGCAAAACGGCCATCGCTGAAGGTTTGGCGCAGCGCATTGTTCAAGGGGATGTGCCGCAATCGCTCAAGAACCGACGCGTGATCGCCTTGGACATGGGTGGCCTGGTCGCAGGTACGAAGTTCCGCGGTGAATTCGAGGAGCGGCTGAAAGCGGTCATCCGCGAAGTCAAGGACGCCGAAGGCGAAGTCATCTTGTTCATCGACGAGCTCCATACCGTGATCGGTGCCGGTTCCGCCGAAGGCTCGAGCGACGCCGCGCAGTTGCTCAAGCCGGAGTTGGCACGCGGTCAGTTGCGATGTATCGGAGCGACCACCCTCGATGAATACCGCAAGCATATCGAAAAGGACGCAGCCCTCGAACGACGATTCCAGCCGGTCTACGTCGGCGAACCCTCGGTCGAAGATACGATCACCATCCTGCGTGGCCTCAAACCTCGCTACGAATCGCACCACGGAGTCAAGATCCGCGATGCGGCCTTGATCGAGGCTGCCAAGCTTTCGCACCGCTATATCGCCGATCGGTTCTTGCCGGATAAAGCCATCGACCTTGTCGATGAAGCCGCTGCGCGATTGGCCATGGAACGCGATAGTGTCCCCACCGAAATCGACTCGCTGCAGCGACGATTGCGTCAGTTGGAATTGGCACAGCGACAACTCAAAGAAGAGACCGATGAGGGAACCGAAGACTCGTTGCATGATATCGAGCAAGAAATGGAAACGGTGCGCCGACAAGTCGCCAGTCTGCGCGAGCAATGGGAGTCGGAAAAGCTCGGGCTCTCGGACGTCAAATCGCTGCGCAAAGCCCTCGATCAAGCCGACGCGGATTTCCGCAACCTCGAAGCCTCGATCAAGGACAAGCAATCGGCTGGATTGGCCGTGGTCGAAACCGACTACCAAAAACTCTTTGAGCTCGATCAGACACGCCGCAAACTGCGAGATCAGTTGGACAAAGAGGAAACCACCGAGTCGAAAGCCGATGTCGAGCATCCGAAATTGTTGCGAACCGAAGTCACTGCCGATGAAATCGCGGCGGTTGTCAGCTCTTGGACGGGCATTCCGGTGACCCGCATGCTCGAAACCGAGCGAGCCAAGTTGCTGGTGATGGACGAACGACTCCATCAGCGAGTCGTCGGACAGGATCCTGCGGTCGAAGCGATCAGCAACGCCGTTCGACGCAGTCGCAGTGGGCTGGGCGATGCCAATCGTCCCATCGGCTCGTTCTTGTTCCTGGGCCCGACCGGCGTGGGAAAGACCGAGTTGTGCAAGGCGCTCGCAGAAGTCATGTTCGATGACGAAGATGCCATGGTGCGGATCGACATGAGCGAATTTATGGAACGGCACACTGTCAGCCGATTGGTCGGTGCCCCTCCAGGCTATGTCGGATATGAAGAAGGTGGTCAATTGACCGAAGCTGTCCGACGTCGACCATACAGCGTGGTGCTGCTCGATGAAATCGAAAAGGCGCACACCGATGTGTTCAATCTGTTGTTGCAAGTCCTCGACGACGGCCGTTTGACCGATGGCCAAAACCGAACGGTGGACTTCACCAATACCATCGTCGTCATGACCAGCAACGTCGGTAGCCAAATGATCCAACGCGTGTCCGACGAGGGAGGCGGGGCCGAAGAAATGCAGGCAGCCGTACAGGAATCGCTCAAGACGCGATTCTTGCCCGAGTTCCTCAACCGGATCGACGAGACGATCATCTTCGAACCGCTTCGCAGGGAGCAGATTCGCAAGATCGTCGGATTGCAGCTCAAGCGACTGGAGAAGCAACTCGCAGAAAGCCACTACAAGCTTTCAGTCACGGAGAGGGCTTTGGATGCAATCGCGGAGGAAGGATACGATCCGGTGTACGGAGCCCGTCCTCTGAAGCGAGTCATCCAACGACGGTTGCAGAACCCGATTGCAACGGAGTTGCTCAAGCAAGACCAGATGGACGGCGGCAGCATCCACGTCGATTACGTCGACGATCGATTCTGCGTGCAGGCCTTGCCAAGCTGATCCCACGCCATGGGCCACCCTATTAGGTAGTGGATCTTGCCAAAGATCCCGCCGCGCCAAAGCGGCGGCTTTTAGCTGCTTGGAAGCTGGAATCTCGCTAGACCTGGCGCTCGAGCCCATCGCTTTTTGGGCTCGAGTGCCTCAAATGCGTCAAGTGCATCAAGCGTTCCGTCGCGTCACTCAATCACAGAACCTTGCATCTCGTCGACCATGGTGCCGCCACGCTGGGGGAATAATCGGTACTTGGGAGATAGGGTAATCCATGGCCGTATCGAGCCAGAATGGGAACGGTGGCAGTTTGCGCATGAGGATGAACCCAACGCTGGCCAATGAATCGCCGAGGCCTTGCCCATGTCGTAGTGGTCGCAGTACGCGATCTTCCCAGTTCGCTCGAGCCATGGGACAAACACCATGGTTAGTGCAACAACCGCGGTAACCAAGAGCAAGCTGCGAACTCGAAACTGTAGCAACCATCGATCGCGTCGTTGCGTCTCATTTTCATGTGTCGTCTTCATGATCAGCCCCAGCACTTTCAAAAATTGCCTTCGATGTCCAAAGCGGGAGCCAGAAGAACCGGGAACGAAAAGCGGCTAAGCCTGTTCATCGATGGCGTCATTTGTTCGGCGGACTCTGTCGTTCGACGATGATGTAAGTACTGGCAAAGGTAAGCCATTCCTCCACCAATCGGTCCTGAGCTTCCTGCGATGATGGGCCTTTTGCAGAGCTGTATCCACTTGGGAATTCACACCGGTAATGGTCAATTGCGCCATCGAATTCCATCGGGGACAAGTATCGTTCATGCAAAATGGAATCAAGGATTGCGAGAACCAATGCCCGTTGACTGTAGCTCGCTTCTGGTAGCTTCAATTGCTCAATCAGTGCTGGGACTGCAGAATGGCCCATGAGCAGCAATTGGCCATGTTCGGAATCGGGTGGAATGAATGCGTGGTAGCGCGCCCCGTAGTCACTGCCGATCATTTTAATCGGACGTTCAGGCCCAAGCTGCGCGATCAGTGTTTGGGATTTGGCGTAATCGTCCTCGGATAGCGGAATGTGAATCATCGGACCAGGCTTGAACTCCATTTCGAACGTGTCGGAAGCCACTAAAACCAATTCTTCAAGGGCTTCTTCATCCTCGATATCTGCGATGGAAACAGAGTCGTGGTAAAACACTTTCGCTGTGTATAGGCCCGGCCGAGGAATGCGGACGAACCCGGCCAAATCGAGAACCCGATCGTCCGTCGCTCCAAACGCAAGT
This sequence comes from Pirellula sp., assembly GCA_046318495.1. Taxonomy (GTDB): domain Bacteria; phylum Planctomycetota; class Planctomycetia; order Pirellulales; family Pirellulaceae; genus JBKCUI01. The sequence continues at coordinate 16,380 of JBKCUI010000223.1, forward strand.
TCACCCTGCGAATACACGCCCCCTCCCATGCTGCCGAGCCGCCCGATATGGGGCAATCGCGCTCCTTGATCGTCCCAGACATGGACTCTCCAACGCGACAACCGACCGCTTCGATAATCCCCCCCGAACTGAAACCACACGGATTGCTGTCCAGGATCCTGATTGACGATACGAACTGGAATGTGGGTCGTTTCTCTCATGGCGGATTCGATTCTCCGCCCTTCGTTCGCATCGATTCGCAGCGGATCCTCTGTCCGTTCGATGCGTCGGATCGTCGTTAGCAACGCGAGGTCGTTGGACAGCGACCAATTCGAATCCGGATCAGCACTAGGTTCTTTTGTGTTGCGGAGATCGCGAAGGGATTGCAAGGCCGACAGACCACGTTTCGCCAGGAGGTTGAGAATTGCTTCGGGTTTATGCTCTGGTTCCGAAGCGACAAAGGGCCAATCCATCCTTGGATTCAATTTGTACGTTTCGATCAATTGCTCGGTCGTCGCACTCTCATCCGACTGCGCGTTCACCGAGATTGGGAAACAAACTGTTAGCAAAAGCGCGATCACTGAACGTCTCATTCGCATCGTTCCTCAGTGAAAGTAAGGGGGGGACCCAATCGGCCAATTCCCACAATAACCAATTCCGCAGCAAGAAGAACCGCCAACGGAAACCGGCCCAACGTCATCATCGAAGCCCATTCTGAGTGCTTCGTGCGGTATTGCCTAGGCAGTTGGGTTCGCATCTGCAGGCGTCGCGGAGGGCGAACTGCCCAGAGCGTGAACACACTGTCGTCGAAAGCCAAAGTAGCCAACGGCGATGGTCAGCAAACAATAACCTGCAATCGAAAGGGGATGCGCACCATGTTCCAGCATTTTCGGAGTGTCGAGAAACCGATCCCCTGCGACCCAAGCCGCAGCAAGGTACGCTCCATTCGCCAGCATGCAGAAGTAGGCGACGAACCATCCCCATTTTGCCCGGAGGACGACCGCGAGGATTGCCGGAATCATCACTCCCAGAATCGGGCCGCCCCAGAGCGTGACGAGTGGATGCGGGTCAGGCTCGAAGAAGCTGTACGGCAGGTGCCACGGAAGCAGATCCGCATCGGTCAACGTCCCGCCGCAAGCCCAGCCGCAAAGGATGTGGCCTAGCTCGTGGGAAACAGTCATCACGCACCATGACGCGATGAGCAGGGCAAGGAATCTCAGGATGCGTTTGGGCATGGCGAGGGAACATTTGCGGCGTCCATTTCCGCGAACACGGACAACATCGAGCTATCGATTGCTATGCCCATTCGCCAAGGAGATCGTCGAGAGTTTGGCCACTCGCCGAGACGACGGAACCATTGGAATTCAGGGCCTGGATGCGCTCCAGGCGCTGTGCCTCATTTTGACTCGTGATGAATTGGGTTACAGCAGGGTCGCGCAGGAAGCTCGAAAGAGCTCGCCGAATGCGAATCTCAGCGATGGGATTGAAGGCTCCGTAAAACCAGTGCGGGCGTTGCTTGGCGTTTCCTTGGATCAGTGATTTCTGGAGGATATCGCAGATCCTATCTCGAACGCCTGTATCCTCGCAAATCGGATGCTTGTTCATGATGAACTCCATCCGATTCGTCAATTCGATCAGTGCAGCGGTGAATTTGTCCATGAAACCTAAGCTTGGAGTTGAAGATCCGGTTGATGTCAGCTTGACGAGTGTGTTGGCAGGGCGATGTCCAATCCACGCTGCATTGGAAATCTGCGATGGCTGCCGCGGCGTGTTCCGTGCGAGGCAAACTGCGTTTTGCAGTTCCTTCGCAGGCGGTATCTCGCCCCGGTTGCGATCACACCGAGGCCATCGATCACCACGTCTTGAACTGTTCCGGAACGATCATCCAGGTGACAACGGCAAGTGCGGCGCTTCGTGAATACTTGTTCATGCAGAACATAATGCAAATTGGAAACGATCGGAACTGCCGTCTCAATGGAGCGGAATCTCCAAGGATCGGCCGATTGGCTACTTGGGAGGATCGCTTTGTTCATCGCATGGCGCACTTGGCAATCCTTAGCTGGATGCACCAATCCGTGCTACTTGTTTCCAGACCCCGTCCCCCTCTTGTTCGATCAACATGACTTCGCGAAACGCGCATTGGAACGGTGCGATGTTTGCTGAAATTTCTTCGAAGATTGAATCGGTGCACGTGCCGTTACGCGGATGGATGATCGTGACGTGCGGGATATGTTGTCGCGGTTCTGCCTTCAGAAGTGCTCTTCGGAATGCGTGGAAGGCATCGAGTCCCTTGCAAACAGGCAGGAAGACGAAGTTATGCTCGCGAATTGGTTCGCCAAACTCCAGGGTGAGTTCGAAAGGGCACAGGGACGTCAATGTTTCTCGAAACGCATCCCAGTCGTCGACTTCATCCTCGCGGCAAAGGGTAACGTGCGCGGGGATGAGTCGGGCTTGCACCGGATTATGGCGTCGCCGCAACGACTCAACGTGCAGCGCATTCGGTAGGTAAAGGCTGGCTTGCCGACGATTCATTCGTTCCGTCCTAGAAGCGGGAGGCGGTGGTTGTCCTGAACCAAGCAGTCAAGGCGCTCGGAGCGACACTTGAATGCATCGCATGGTTCGACGAGGATCCTGCCGGTCCTCGACGAATACGATAATCCCGGCATCGCGGCATACGCGAGTCCGCGACGCGATCACGCAGACGCAACTCCGTTGCAGTGCCGTGTACAGGACTTCTCGCTCTATGCGTCGGGACTTCGTCCCCGTCGGTAGCGCGTGCAAAAACCGATTGGCCGCAAACCGATTTGGAGGGTGCGGTGGAGGCCTTCGCGTTCGCTAGGCGCATCCGGTTAACCTTAGCGCAAAGCCAATTCCATAGCCTTATCCTTGCGGTCGGTAAGGGGGATCCGTTGCGAGGCGATTCTCAATCTATCAAATCGGACAAGCGATTTCGATTGAGCTTGGGGTCGATTCCGCGGAATGGAAATGCATCGCGTTGCGCTGCATTCATGCACCGGAGCAGAGAGGCTCAGAGGCCGTAGGATGGAGTGGCGGAAAGCAAGAGATGGAGGTTGGTTAGAGAAGAAAAGTGGCTTGAAACCCCTCACCCCCAGCCCCTCTCCCCGACGCGGGGCGAGGGGAGCCCGGGGGGTGGGATTGGAACTCGAAGTCAGGGATTGCGCGGAGACAATGTGGTGGGATTGGAGCTCGCGGGCAGGGATTGCGGGGAGCCAAAGTGGTGGATGCGGGGCTGCAACCGGCCGAGCTTGGCGCTGAGAAAGGTTACGGACGATCCGTTGGTAGCGGCGGCCATTCGATATTGCTTGGCGGTTGGCCTGCGGGCTCGCGGGAAAACCGTTCCCCATACTTGGTAAAGCCGGGGACGAACCCGCCGTGGCTCAAGAAGAACTGGTTGTTCTCGATCCCCATGAAGCGATCAAGACGGTCTTCTTTGCCGGTCGGATCGTGGCTGAAACGAGCCGTGGTGATCGCGTGCCAGTTTCCATCGTCGGTGCGGTACCAGCCATTCCCATAGAGGGCTTTGCGTGGCAAGTGTCCGCTCTCGCCGATGAAGTTTTCGCTGAAGCTATGCAAGCCTCGCAATCGCCCCCCCTCCTTCGGTGCGTTCCAAGCCGAGATCAACATCCAGGACTGGTCGGTGGGATGAAACCAGTAACCGGCAAAGGTGGTGTGCGTGGCGTCGGTCGGCGTGGCGGTTACCAAGAACTTCTGCACCGATCCGGTTTCCCAAAGGAACTTGAGGTGGCTGTGGCCGCCGGTTCCTTCATTGCCGAAGTCCCCCGTGAAGACGTCGCGGCCTTTGTCGACCAGGCGGACGCGATTCTCGGAAGCGACCTTGTTCCGGTCGACCGCTTCCTCGCCGCTATCCCAAACGCTGAAGATGATCCGGCGTTCGGTGGGACTGTTGACTTGCATGCCGAAGTACCCGCGATGCCACCCGCAGGCCATGTAGAACGTGCCGGTGGGATCCTCGACGGCGGCGACTTCGTTGTAGAACGCTTCGACTTGGGTGCCCGCGTCGATCGGGTACATCAAGTGCACGGAGGCTGCGTTGCGGCGTTCCTTGAGATTGAAGTGCGCACCCTCGGTGGCTGGTCCCTCCAACTGCAGTTCGATGACTCGGAACGCGGGAGGCTCGATTTGGTTGCCCAGTTCCAGCGAGATCGGCACATAGCCCGCCTCTGGAAGCGACCACTCACCAAAGTCATAGGTGGTTTCGCCTTGAACGATCGGGCCGGGCTTGCCCGAGCGTTTCACGCCGGCGATGGTCATGGTCAATTCAGGGGGAAGTTCGGGCGTTACGACCAATCGAACGCGGGCATGGAGCAGCCCTGTTCTCTCGAACTGGCCGTACCAAACGACGCGTTGCTGGGCGTCTTTCCATCGCGTGATGCCGACGCTTTCCTGGATGCGGGCAGCGTGGGGATTGGGCAGGGTGTACGCCGTGTAGGCCGGAATGGTGAGCGTTTTCGCGGCTTCCACGGAAACGGCTTGGGCGGTCAATCGCCCCTGAATCGCCGTCGCGAAAAGTATGGCGAGCCATGCGGTCCCAAGACGACTGAATCGATCCAGCATGGTGGAGCTCCACGAAAGAATAGAACGAGTCGCTCGGTTGCGATCGCACTGTTGAGAGTTTCCAGTCGCCGGGCGAGACTGGTCGCCCGTAACGACTGTTAGGTGCAAACGCGATTGGACAGAGAACCGCTAGCTAGAAGTGTGTTCTTTGAGCGCTTGAACGGGGATGGGGATGCCTTTGAGTTGCCCATCGACCACGATATTGCGGCCGACGACTCCTTGGAATCGGCATACGAGCAAATAGGGTTTGCGAAGCTTGAGCAGTTCGCACATCACGATCAAGCGATCGCCGGGGACGACGGGTTCGCGGAATCGAACTTCTTCTAGGCCGCCAAAACCGACCATCGAGTCCCCTAGCAGTTTGTACTTGTGCGAGCAGTAGCAGCAGACTTGGGCGACCGCCTCGAGCATCACCACACCTGGCATCAACGGCATGCCGGGCATATGACCGCGTACCCAAAACTCTTGGTCGGTGACGTCTTTGTACCCGACGCACGCCACCCGCTCGGGATCTTCGTAGACGATCGCCGTCAATTGCTCCATCTCGAAGCGCTGCGGATTGTATTTGCGGATTTCATGGATGTCCGCGATCACGCGATCAAAGTCGATCGTATCGGGATCGACGATAAAGTCTTTAGCGACCACAGGTGCGTTCCGAGCGAAAGAAAAAGACTTGACGTGCGGAAGGAAGGCCGAACGAATCGGCCGACCGGGGAGGCTTCGGTCAGCGGCACGAGGCCATCCCGAGGTGCCTCGCATTCGTTTATCCTAGCAAGCATCGAAGCGGCGGGAGCAAAAATCAGCTACGCCGTCCGCTCTCGGTTCGTTCGCCCCGCTCGACCCCAGAAGCCCGAATCCCAGAGCCCTATTCATCGGATACCGACTGGGAGAACGAGGCTATCGATCGACTCGGACGACTAGGTGCGAACCTTGCGGCGCTTGGCTTTGCGAGCCTTGCTGTTGGCAGCGCGTTGGCCGTGGTTGGCTTTCTTCAATTTTCGGTGGGGCTTGACCATGATCGGGTTGAACTCACTTTCCTGGGTGTTGTTTGCTTGGATGCGGAATGCGATCCCCGTGTTTGCACGGGTCATTCGACCGGTTTTCGGCACGTTTTTCGGGGAAATCGGGCCATGACGTCCTGCCTTGGCCCCGCAAGGGCCCAATAAGATAGCAAGACTCTACCCACCTGGAAAGGGAATTTTGACTTGTCATTTCCAGGGAATGTTGCATACGATAGTAGCGAACTTTTGCGGGGGCTGTTTGGCCCCCCGGGAGTTCGGGCGATTGGGCTCGTCGCACGCGTAGGGCCGCAGGGACCACTCAGGGTGCCCTGTTGCGGACTCCGCGACCCGAGCCTCGTATGCTTTTCGGTCATTTCCCAATCATTCTTGATAGAGGTTGCGTATGGCAATCATGGTTACTCCGGAAGCTGCTGAGCAACTGAAGCGAGCTCACGCTGACGGCCAATTCGGTGAAGAAACGTTTGTACGGGTCGGCGTTGTCGCAGGCGGTTGCAGCGGCTTCGAATATTCGCTGAACTTCGACGACAAGTTCGACGATGCCAAGGACACCAAGATGGAACAAAACGGTGTTTCTGTCGTGGTCGACAAGAAGAGCGCCTTGCTCCTGGATGGGACAACCTTGGGATGGTTCAGCAGCTTGGAACGCCAAGGCTTCACGTTCGAAAATCCCAACGCAGTCAAGTCCTGCGGTTGCGGTCGATCGTTCCAGTAACCCATCGCCAACCGGCTCGTGGATCTCGTTGAGATCTCCGAGAGATACGTTGCTTGGCAACGGATGCGACGGACGCATCCACGACAATTCCAAAACAGCGCAGCATTTTCTGCCATCTATAAGCCAGGTTCCTATGGAACTCTGGCTTATTTTCTGGAATGATCGCGCGGCGATCGCAAATCTGGCCTCGAAGATGCATGGAAGTTTCGCAGGGACTGCCAATTCGCAGTCGATGGCGACGAAATGCAAGCATGGCTTTGTGTTGCGATCGGCAAGGCCTTTCCAGCCGTTATGCGGCTCGACTGGCAACAATCGGAAGGTTCGCGATGGCATCGTGGAGATGCACGAAGGTAATGAAACATGGCCCAGGGTGACTTGCTATCGATTCCATGCAGGTGGGGGATCATTCCATACCGCCATTTTGGTATCGATATCGGTGATGGAACCGTAGTCCATTTGGCGACGGAGCCATCCGAAGAAACCTCGATTCGCCGGGGACGCCGCCCGATGCGCGTCCAGCGGGTTGCGTTGGAAACTTTTTTGGCCGGCAAACGCCACACGATCGAACGCGTATCGGACGGCTTGCCCGCAGACGAAGTCGTCGATCGCGCGTTGGGAGCGGTCGGTACGAACTACTACCATTTGGTGATCGGCAATTGCGAACACTTTGCACGCTTGTGCAAATCGGGCAACCCTGCGAGCCATCAAGCCGACCGATTGGTGCGAGGCGTGATGCGAGCCTCGCTCGCTGGATTGGTGAGCACTTCGACGCGGTTGGTCACCCAAGTGGCCGCGGCCGGTGTGCCGCAAATGCTTTTGTCGCGTTCTGCGGGCATGTCCAGTTTGTTCGGAGAGGCGGCGCGGCACACTGCCTACATCGTGTCGCGTTGCAGCGGCCTGGAACACAAGCACGCCGAGCGCATCGGGCGATCGACGGGGATCGCGACCGCCGCTGGCATCGGAGCCATCGCGGGCGGTGCGGTGGGTTGCACTGCGTCGGCGGCGTTGTATCTAGCCATCGACGCGCTGAGCCAATCTCTCTTTCGCAAATACCAAGCCCAGCATCATCAACGCCCTGAAACGAACGCAATCCCTCGGATCGAATTCAAGGAGCAGGCAGCGCCGAGCGGTGATGCTGCTCACGAGCAGCATTAGACCTTCTGCAACACCAAGACCACATCGCAGGTGTTCTTGGTCAGGCGTCGACGTTGATCGATTTCGAACCAGAAGTCATATACGCCGACGATCTTCAGCGACTTGACTTTGGCGAACAGTCCTTGGAGCTGCTCCAACGTGTAGAGACGCAACCGGATCTCGTCGGTGAGCAAGTGCTGCTTATCCCCTTGAGTCACGCGCATCGACACTTGCAAGCGTTCGATGCGCGATTTGAGATCGGATTCGATGACTGTCAACGCATAGCGAATGGCGAGTTGGGGAGTCTTTGCAGACCATCGCTCGGTTCCCATCAGTTCGCCATCGTGCGGGAGCAAATGGAGCGACAACACAAAGACCCCGCCAGGCTTCAGATGCTTTGCGATGCATTTGAGATGCTTGAGTGCCGCGGTTTCGGTTTCGAGATGGCGAAACGTGTTGATTGCGTTGAAGGCCGCATCGAACGGCGCATCGAACTCGAACTCGGTCATGTCGCCTTGGACGAGCGTAGCAGATTTGCCCATCGCATCGAGCTGCTGTTGGCAGTAGCGAAGGGCTTCGGCGCTGAGGTCCAATCCGGTGATGTCGTATCCGCGCCGCGCCATCTCACGCACCAATCGCCCGGAACCGCATCCGAGTTCCAAGATGCGATGGACCGGAAACTTGACATGCTTTTCAAAGGCTTGTTCAAGGAACTTCCCTTCCTTGCGAGTCCCTTTGAGAAATCCGAGTTCGTACCATTCAGGATGTTCGTACCACGACATCGTTGTCTCTTCGATCGCATCCGGAGCTTCATGCGCGCGTCCTCGTTTCGCCGGCTTGGGTTTGGTCGAGGATTTCTTGTTGCTTTGAGACTGAGCAGCCGAAGTCTTGGTAGTCAATGAAGGCTCCTTGCGGATTAGCGTTGCTTGGGATGAACCGTATGAGGACGGGCGAGACCAGTGTGCGATGCGGGGTGGCAGCGATTTCGAGAGGATGCGTCGCGAGCACGCAAGAGTGTTGCAAATCCGCGCGGCCCCTGCAACTCCTAGCGTTCCAAGCCGATCGGATCGGTCGTGCCCAAGCGATGGCGCCTGAGAATTGACGGCTTGGTGTTTCACGGAGTTGCTGTGGAGCAAGGATTGGATCAAGCGGTCAGAGGAAGTGGGCTGCTCGCGAATTCGGCGGTCACTCGATCCCATTGCCCATCCGAGATCGGTTGGTCGCTCCACATCAGCAGCCCGCGTGCGCGACGGATGACTCCCTTTTCCATGAAGCGGCCAAATAACTCGATGCGATCGAGCGAGTGCTTGGGCCCTTGAACAACATGGCCGTCGGGTTGATCGAGCGGATGCAAAAGCCAGCCGGAGCGATGGTCCTGGCTGGTGATGCGAGGACCGGATGCCCATGCATGCGTTCCGGAACGCAAACGGATCCAAAGTTGCGGATGGCATTCCAGCAACGACGTTTGGACGCTCAGCCACATCTCAAGGCAATGCAGCCCTGGGATCGGCGTCGCATGCCGCTTGAAGTCGATCTGGAATCCAAAGGGCCACGGTGCCGTCTGATGGTACGCCGCGATCAAATCGTGTTCGCGGATAAAGGCTTCGCTCAGCGCATGGGCCGTCGCTGGGGACTTCAATCCGGCTTCGTGCGGAGCGATTTCCACTTGCCAATCGCCATGATGAACGCGATCGGAATGCGAGGAGGCCGCGATAGACAGCCGTACAGGTGAGCCCAAGCTCACGTGGATGCGCGAACCGGGGAATTCGCAGGTGGCTTGATCGTCATGCAGTTTCCAAGTCATGGAGTCTCCTCGCGTACCGTGTGCAATCCGTAGGCGTTCCGCTGCTGCGTAGCCCGCCATCAATATAACGTTGTCATCGAGGTTCGTGGCGGGTATCGTGAGGCCGCCAAGCGTGTGCCTTCGCTGCCCGAACCGAAAGTCGATCCCGAGAGATGCCAACAGACTTCAATCAAGAACGCGCACTGAGCGTTGCTATCGACGCCGCCAAGCAAGCCGGAGCGATTTTGCGCGAGATGTTGCATGTCGCCGTGGTGCGGGAAAAAGGTCAAAACGACTTGGTCACCGACGCCGATCTGGCCGCCCAATCGGCCATAGCCAAGGTCCTGCTGGGAGCCTATCCCGATCACGGCTTCCTCGGCGAAGAAGATGCAACGGCGAGCAACCATCCGCCGCTGGATCCTCAATCGCCGAAGGAATGGCTGTGGGTGGTCGATCCTTTGGATGGGACGACCAACTTTGCGCACGGCATGCACAACTTTGCGACGAGCATTGCCTTGACCTATCGCCGGAAACCGGTGTTGGGAGCCGTGTATGACCCGATGGCCGACGAGATGTACACTGCGATCGCTGGTCAGGGAGCTTGGCTAAACGGAGAACGCTTGTCTTCGAGCGGCTGCGCGCAGCTCAATCAAGCGCTGATCGCAGCGAGTTTGCCTCCTCGGTTGAATCCGGATTCGCTCGAAATCCAGCAGTTCATTCGGGTGATGCTGGAATCCCAAAGCATCCGGCGACTCGGATCGGCAGCCCTCAATTTGTGCTACGTCGCAGCCGGTCGGCTGGACGGCTATTGGGGAGGAAACCTGCAAGCCTGGGACATCGCCGCTGGTTCTCTCATTGTGATGGAATCCGGAGCCCATCTTTGTCGCCACGATGGGAAACCCTTTGACCTCTGGAATGGCCAAGTCCTCGCCGCAGCAACCGCGACCCTGGCCCAATCCCTCATGCGGTGTTTGTCCCAACCCCACGCAGCACCAGCCCGCTGAGCAAGCCCTGCTGCAAAGCGTCGGCGGTCTAGAGGGCGTTTAAGCCACCCCGCTGGAACCGTTTGGCGCGACGAACCAATTCGCGGCAAGCGGCGTATATTGTCCGACGCTACGGGTTAGTTGCATTCGGAAAACTGATAGAGCGTCGATAGCCCTTCGGGCATTTTGGAAGTTTGGCAGTTCGAAAAGATTGGTTTGTGCGCATGAGTGAGCCGCTGTTGTCCCAGGAGTTGGACGAGATCTCCGATACCAAATCGTTTTCGATCTTGGCGATCGTAGGGTTTCTGCTGTCGCTGGTCGGGATCTTTTCGCTGTCGTACATCCATACGATGCCCGTGGCATTGATCGGGGCGCTTCTCGGGGCGTTCACGCTGGTGACCGCCAAGCACTTTGATTTGAACTGGTTCTCGCGGATTCTGGGCTTCTTGGCGGTGACGATCGGCGTGACGGTATTGTCATGGGGATGGTTCGAGCGCCAGCTCAACACCTCCTACGACTTGGAACAAGCCAAGCGGGTATCGCAGTTGTATCTGGACTCGCTTTCCAAAGGCGATCTCGACACGGTGTACTACTTGGTCGGCTTCCAATTCCAAGGATCCTCGCCCCGCGATCGCGAAGAGGGCGAAACCGAATTGGATCGAGCCAAGAAGCGTCTGAATATCGACCCTGCGCACGTCGAGATCCGCGGTCGTCGCAATCCGTCCAAGTGGGTGTTTCAGTCGCTCGAAGGCGAATCGATGGGGACGGTAGGGTACTCCTACAAACTCAAATACCGAGACGAAGGCCAAACCAATCCCCCGTCCTATTGGGTCTACGCTCGCAAGAACGCAGAGAAGTTCGAGGTCAAAGACGAAGTTCGTTGGTTCGTCGACACCGTGGAAGCGGTCAAATCGAAGTGATCGACGCTGTGCGGTCGAGCCGCAATCGCCGCTTCTACTTGGTACTCGGTGCAACTTGCTTCGACGCTCTGGTGGGTTGCTCCCGTGGCACAAAGCGTTAAGTTCTTGAGGTGCGATTCGCTTTGAATGCACCGGCGCTACGTCATCGGCTGCCGCAGTCTTTTTCTCGCGACCTGAGGAACCATGGGTCATGCCGAGGTCGCTGATCAGTCTTGGCGCTAATCTTGGCAACGTCGTGGAAACCATGCGAGCTGCGGGGCGACTGCTGCGCGAAGAGTTCTCCGACGCCCGTGTCTCATTCAGTCGACTCTATCGTACTCCTCCCGTCGGCGGTCCATCCGGGCAATCGGATTTCCTCAATGCCGTCGGCGTGATCGAATCGAAGCGGAGCTGTTGGGAGATTTGGGAATCGATCAAACGCGTTGAAACGGAACTGGGCCGCCAACGCCAACATCGTTGGGAAGCTCGCCGTATCGACATCGACCTGTTGCTCCACCATTCCGAACGGGTATGGACACCCCATCTGAAGGTCCCGCATCCACGGATGTGCATGCGATCGTTTGTGCTCGTCCCGGCCACCGAGATCGCCGCAGACATGGTCGATCCGGTGACCGGATGGACGCTCCTGCAACTTCGGAAGCATATCGAATCCCCCGCACCGCGACCGCTGTCGATTGTTTGCAATACACAGCCGCTGCAGCAGCGCATCGCGATGGCACTCGGAACCGCAGCCGCCGACCACCCCCTTCTCGCCGATCGCATTCTGCATTGTGCTGCACCGCGCGCACTGATCGATTCGCTCACGGGGGCCGATGCGACATTGAGTGTTGTCTGTGTGGAAACACCCGATCCCGAAACGATTCAATGGGAGGACTACAGCGCACCGTGGGCTGCCGCGATGGGTTTGTCGTCCTCCGAGAGAACGCCGCTCGGCGGCCCGAGCTACCCGACACTACTGGGTCCGAGGTACCTCCTGCCGGCCAACGATGTGCCGTGGGCTCTCCACGAACTGTCGGCGGCCGCGCATGCGATGGGCTGCCCGATTCACCCCACTCATCATGAGATCTTGAATGACGATGAGCTCCGTTGACTTTTCTTCGCTCCCGGGCATCGCGCAGTTTCGACTCGATGGTCAAGTCGCCATCATCACCGGTGGACCCAAAGGACTGGGCTTGGCCATGGCAGCGGGCCTTGCTAGCGCCGGAGCGCAGTTGGCGTTGGTCAGCCGCACGGGTAGCGAGGCAAATGAGGCTGCCACCGCCATCCAACAGCAGTTCGGTGTCCGCTGCATCGGGGTGCAAGCCGATGTGACCTCTCCGTTGGATTGCGATCGCGTCGTCCTGGAGTGCCGCGAGCAATTGGGCGATGTTTCAATCTTGATCAACAGCGCGGGCATCAACATTCGCGGACCGATCGAGGAGCTCAGCGTGGAAGAGTTTGACAGAGTCCAAGCCACGAACGTGCGCGGACCCTGGTTGATGACTCGGGCGGTCGTGCCGGACATGAAGCAGCGTGGCGCGGGCCGCATCATCCACATCGCCAGCGCGCTGGGGTTGATTGGTTTGGCCAATCGGACTCCGTACACGGCCAGCAAGGGAGCGATCGTTCAATTGACTCGAACGATGGCGTTGGAGTTCGCTCCGTTCGGGATCACGTGCAATGCCATCTGCCCAGGGCCGTTCTTGACGGAGATGAATCTCCCGATAGCGGATTCACCCGAAGCCCGCACAAGTATCGTCGGGGCCACGGCGATGCAGCGTTGGGGTGAGCTCAAGGAGATCCAAGGTGCCGCCATCTTCTTGGCCAGCGCTGCCAGCAGTTATGTCACCGGCAGCATGCTCGTAGTCGATGGTGGCTGGACGGCTCGGTGAGGTTTTTGTTGCACCGCATCGCTCCAAGGGAGTCGAGGGTAGGCCGAATGATGTGATGATATGCCGGAGTTCGAAGGCTGCACCACGTGAGCCCGGTTCAACGCATGATCGAAGACGACGGCTCTGGCTTCAGCAGGATCAGGTATCGGCGTACTCGGGAAATCGATCGATCGCTATGCGGATTACTCTCATCAAGTCACGGCCACGACCGGAAGTCAATGTTTCCCAAATAGCGAAGTTGCGAGTTGCAGGTGCGTACGCTGGTTGTGCGTGCGGCCAGGGATATTCGGGATTTTCACCATCGCATGCAAGCGCAGGCGCAAGCCGCTCGATGTCATGCGCGATAGGAATCGCATTGCGTATCCAAGCTTGAAAATCGACGTATCTCTTGAACGTAAACAATTTTGCAATTCGATCGCGCTCGTTGGCCCGAATCTGGCCCAAGAACCTCAGAAACATTGGAAAGCCAGTATGCTTTTGAGGGGGGGGCGAACCGGAACGCCAAAAGTATGTCTTGGAAACTTTCTCGGCGGCCATTTGCAGATAGTGCAATGAGTGGCATTGCGCGAGACCTTGTTCGCGAACCAACAAGAATGCTTCATGGTCGGAGCGAGCCTGTTGCCACCAGACTTCCTGATAACTATTCATTTGGGATTTGCTGTGCGCGCTCAATCGACCAATTTGAGGGAAGGGAAAGAACGTGCCTTTGGATGCGTTCCCACTGTTCGAGAGTGACATCCAAGACGCATAATTTATGTTCTGTCTCCATTCCTGTATCGATGCCGAACTTCACTGGTTCTAGGAAATCGTCGTTTCGGTCTCCGATAAGGGTGTTGATCTCGACGAAGCGGATTTCCCGATCCCCAGCATTGGTTGGCAGATAGAAAATTGCTTGAACCCCAGGATCGGTCTTGAAATGTTCTTTCGCGTACCATTGGGCCATTGAGTCGCGATCGAATTGAATAGCAGGCATCGAGATCTCGTTTTTCGTGGATAAGTCTTAGGATGTCTTGCTTCGCGGTACCGTTCGGCTAATCGAGCCGTCTCCAAGGAGAGGAGCTCTAGAAAAATGATATACCGAAAGAGACCCAAGTTGAACATGTCGTCCATCAAACAAATGCGAGTGTGCAAGGATTTGCCTCGCGCTGGGCACGCTATTGATGGCATGCCGTTTGTGTAGGACGCCACCAATCTTGGCCGAATCGTGGTGGCACTCTGCCCTCGACCCTTACGATCTCAATGGTCAAGAATGCGGGAACTTGTCGATTGCTTGGACCGGACGCGCGAATGCTGGCGATTTATTGGGTCCGGTGCGTTTCATTTCCAATTTCGGATAAGCAAAGCGGAGCGGTTACAAACACTCGCCACTTCAGGTCCACCCGCATGGAAAGATGTACCGTCGCCATCGGCGACTCTGCAAATTCCCAAACGATTCGAAACTTTGGTCGTCGCATGTCCGTTACTGTAGCCTTGGAGGCTACACTGTCGGAGTAGGGCTCTCAACGGCCTGCATCGAGGCTGTTGATCCAATCGGCCAGCACGGCGACGGCGAGTTCGGCGCGTTGGGGCAGGCTCGGCAAGGAAATCCACTCTTGATCGCTGTGCAACGCATCCCCTTCGGGCCCAAATGTGTCGAGATTGGGAAGTCCTAGGGATTGCAGTTTGTTCCCGTCGCTAGCACCGCCCGAGAGGCTCCAAGCGATGTTGCGCCCAAGTCGCTCCCCTGCCCTTTCGACCCGATCGATCCATGGAGCAAGGGCTTCGCTGCGCGGCTTGGGTGGGGACGTGATCCCTCCATCGAGTTCGACACGGATTCCATCGTCCGGGGTATGCCATCGCATCGCGATCGATTGCATTTGGGATTCCACCCACGCTTGATCGGCTGCATCGGTAACTCGGATGTTGACGCGGACCACGGCGCAATCGGGCACGACGTTGACGGCTTGGCCACCGCGGATGCGGCCGACGTTGATGGTGACCGCATCGCGTTGGCCATTGAGATCATGGCAGGCGACAGCAATACGCGAAGCGACCACGATGGCATTGCGACCGGCGACGAAATTGCGTCCGGAATGGGCGGAACGACCTCGCACAACAAAGATAAATGTGCCGGTGCCTTTACGGGCCTCCACCATGGCTCCGCTGGCAAGCGTCGGTTCGAAGAGCATGGCGAATGCAAATTGGTCTGCAATATCGCGCCACAGCGAGATCGAAGCGGGAGACCCGATCTCCTCGTCGGGCGTCAGGATCAGCGTCAAGCCCGCGCCTGACAGATCGAGAAAACGCTTGGCTGCCAACGCAGCGTAGCGCAGGATCACGATGCCTCCTTTGGCATCGATCACACCCGGGCCTCGCATCTGCGTTTCAGACAATCGCGTGCAATGCTGAAATCGGTCGGTGGCTTCGTAGACGGTGTCGTAATGGATCGTCCATAGCATTCGGCGTTCGGGAGGGATCGAGGGGTGGCCTAAATCCCATCTCAAGGCTTGGCCCGTCGAACGCGTCAGCCGTTCACCCGAGTCGTGGATTTCGTCAAAGTCGGGTAGCGAGAGCGAATTCACCGGAACGCCGAGCTCCGAGAAGAACTCCGTCAACCAAGCAGCGGTGCGATGCAGTCCCTCAAGATTTTCAGAACCGGAGTTGCAGTTGCACAGCGAATCCAGATCGCATGCCATCGCGTCGGCATGCTGCGCGAGCCACGCGCGCAGTTCGTTCCAGTTTGGAGTAAACTCGGTCATGTTCTATTTCGTTCCCTCCCCTTCGACATGCATTCGCGTTCCGCGTGCGCGCTGATTTCCCAATGCCGACACCGATTCCAATCACCAGCGCGCAAAACCCGCACGTCAAGCATGTCGTCAAACTGCAACAGATGCGCGAATGCGATGCGCGCGGGGAGTTTTTGTTCGAGGGCACGCATGCGTTGATCGAATCGTTGGCGGCCGGATGGAAGGTAGCCAGCGTTTACTTTACGAGCGATTGGATCGACCGCAACCGCAGCTTGCAACCGGGGCTTGCAAGCATCCCCGAGCAGTATGTGGTTTCCCAGGACATTTTGAAAAAGATCGCCACGACACCTTCTCCCGACGGAGTGGTCGCCGTAGGCAAGCTCCCACCCCCGATGGCGACGGTGCCGCCGTATCGGTTGGCGATTGCCGTTGATGCGCTGCAGGATCCAGGGAACTTGGGAGCGTTGCAACGCAGCGCGGTGGCCTGCGGTGCGGATGAAGTCTTTGTGGGGGCTGGCTCGGTGGCTGTGCACCATCCCAAGGTGGTGCGGGCATCCGCGGGACAGTGGTTTCGTCGACCGCCGAAATCGATCGGATTGAAACGATTGATCGATGCGTCCAAGCAGCGTTCGATTCGGGTTTTTGCAGCCGTGGCCGGGGGGATTCCGGCTTGGGACATCGACCTAACGCAGCCGAGCTTGATCTTGCTCGGCAATGAAGGGGCGGGCTTGGACCATCGATGGATCGAAGCCGCCGATGCGCGGATCGGTGTTCCGATGGCGACCGGAGTGGAATCGTTGAATGTGGCGATGACCGGCACGATGATTCTGTACGAGGCCATGCGTCAGCGAACGATCGCCACCACGTCCGCAGCGCCTTCGCCTTAGCATTGCAACGCACTATCTCCCAGGCCGTGGATCTTGCCCAATGAAGTCGAGAAACCTAGGCACAAGAACTTAGAAACGCTGAGTAACCGTCGACGCATAGAGTTTGCGCCCTTCTAGGGTGCCATGCAGGTTCAAAACGGGCGCGGGTTTCTAGTCGAAAATCCGAACGAAGCAATCTGTCTGAACGAGTTGGGGGCATCCTGAAGGATTTCCGTCCGCGCATGTTGTCCGAAGGCACTATCGTGCTAAGGTTACGGAAGATTGCGGTTCCCGGGACGCGCACGCGCCAAAACGCCTCCGAAACGTGCTGGGCGAATCCCGGATGGAGGACGCGTTTTCAAAGCAAACGATTCGAGGCAGTTCAAAAAGGGTGATCGAGTGGACGCGACACGAATAGCGATGCGGTCGGGAATGCTGCTGCCAAGTCGGAAAGTGTTTCGCCCGTGGAGTTTGTCTCTGTTGCGGGCGGTCGCGACCGTGGGGTACTTCGGTTTGGGGATGAGCGCGTCGCAGGGGCAGTCCCCAAGCGATGGGGGGACTCCTCGTTGGCTGGCGGATTGGGTCGAATGCCGCGAAGCGATTCGCGATGCGCTGCAGCCTTTGCGGCAGCCCGAGACCTCGATCTTGTTTCTGCGCGAGCATCCTGCGGTCCAAGGTGATGCCGTTCGATTCGAACACTTGCCCGAGCGTTTGGTATTGGTCGTTGGGGGTCTGCAATCCCGGCCGGAGACTTCGGCCGTATTTGCCAAGTCACTTCAGCAACGCTCGGAGCAAACCGCCGATATTGCGTATGCAGTCTTGGATTACCCCAACGATGGGCCATTGCAAGCTTCGGGAGCCGCGCTGCGGAGTTTGCTGCTGCAACTGGAAGATACCGCCCCGCAAACGCAAGTCACCCTCGTGACCCATAGCATGGGAGGGTTGGTGGCACGATGCGCGCTGGAATGGAATGCGGATCCTGCCGAGCGCCGTCCGGCCAAAGTCGATCGCTTGGTCATGATCTGCCCCCCCAATCACGGCTCCGTTCTGGCCAAGTACGCCGATGCGATGGAAATCACCGATCTTGCCGAGCGTCTCCAACGCGATGGATTGAACTGGGAAACGTTGATGGCCACGCTCGTACACGATGGGATGGGAGAAGCATGTGATGATTTGATTCCCAATTCCCAGTTCCTCCATCGACTCAACGCAGCCCCTCGGGCAGAGGGCGTTCGCTACTCGATCGCATTCGGGACGGGCGGACCGATCGATCCCATGCACCGCGCGGTGTCGACCCTGGTTTGGGAAGGATTGCGGGAAAACGTCGAGAGGAAATCGGGGGATGCAGCTTGGTTGGCAAAACGCCTCCAAGAGCTCATGCATTGCGATGAGCTGACGCGAGGCCGCGGCGATGGAGCGGTGGCGTGCCGTTCGGCGAATCTCTTGGGTGTTCATGAGAAAGCCGGATTTCGGATTCACCATCTGCAATGGGCCGAGGCCGCAGAGCCGGAGGTGCAACGCATGATCGACTGGGTGGTCCAGCGCGCATTGCGATAACGCATCCGGACAACAGGATTGGCTCTGCATAGGCCAAGGTTGGGTCGGCAAAGACACCGTGCGCGAACGGTCGAGACGCAAAAAAGCCCGGGACGATTTTGGGCCGCCCCGGGCTTTTTATATCTCTTTACGCGTTATGAGCCGAGGGAGTTGCGTCCTGGCTTAAACGCGCGTTTGTCGCTTACTTGTCTTCGCTAGCGATTTGCGGATAAGCAACGCCTGCGAGAAACGCTCCTACGAGCGGAGCAGCCCAGAACAACCACAGTTGTTGCAGAGCCCATCCTTGGACCAGCAGAGCCGGTCCAGTGCTGCGAGCCGGGTTCACCGACAGGTTGGTGACCGGGATTCCGATCAAATGGATCAGCGTCAATCCGAGGCCGATGGCGATTGGAGCAAAACCGGCCGGAGCTCGTTTGTCGGTTGCACCCAAGATGATGAACAAGAACATGAACGTCAGGACGACTTCAGCTACGAATGCTGAAACCATGTCGTATAGGTGCGGCGAGTGCTCACCGTATCCATTGCACGCGAATCCACCGAGTTCGAAGCCGGGGCGACCTTTGGCGATCGTGTACAACAAGAACGCGCCCACGGCACCGCCGATGACTTGGGAGATGACGTAGGGAACAATATCTTTGGATGGGAATCGCTTGGCCACGGCCAAGCCGAGCGTGACGGCGGGATTGAGGTGGCAGCCCGAGATGTGGCCGATGGCATAGGCCATGGTCAAAACCGTCAAACCAAAGGCGAACGAAACGCCTAGGTGAGCAATCCCCATGTTGATGGGGACTTGATCCATCTTCGAAATGAAGGCAGCCGCCAACACGGCGCTACCGCATCCTCCGAAGACCAACCAGAAGGTGCCGATCACCTCGGCAATGCATCGTTTCGCAATATTCATAAAATCCCTTTCGAAATCCGAAGAAAACTCACTTGTCCATGTGGTCGTTTAACGCGCCGCAAGCCTCAAACATCGATGCCGATCAGGAGAGGCTGATCGACCGAAATCGATGGCCATTCCTTTTCGGATAAACAACAATTCAGGAAAACATGCCACCGGCGCACACGACAGAAAGATAACGAATTCGGGCTGGCCGCTCCATGGGGGATGCAGTTGTTTGAAAGATCAATTGTGAAAAATTGATCAACCCTGCATAGGCGGCATGCAGGTGAGACTGGCCCGGTGACAAGGGCGAGTATAACCGTGCCCATGTAGCAATCGGGATGGTTATGGCGTGGTTCAAAAACGGGGTGTCATCGGCATCCGAGGCTCTGCGTTCTCTCCCCCCGGGTTGTCATGATCCAAAGGGCAAATCCTCGTATTGACCGAATCCCGTTTCTAGGAATCTCCCAATGTCGAGTCCAGACTATCTCAATCCGTCTCTGCCGAGCGATCTAAAGCGTTTTGAGATTCCATGCGTCGTGGCCACACCGCTCAGTTTACAGGGGTACGGGGAGTTGATTGATGCGCCAGCCTCGCGGGTGGTCGAAATCGTTCGATGGCCTGCGTCTGGATGGCGGCCCGTTGATACCGATAGCGGTGATGAGGGAGGGACGAAGCAAGGCACCTTTGTGGCTGAATGGCAAGGTGATGTGCTCTACGGCCGCAATGAAGCGGTTGGTGGGCATTATGTGTTGGGGTACGGTCAAGCTCCCGAGCTCGCGATAACCGAGCATTCCGATGACCCGTCTGACTTGTTGCTGTGGCATGCAAACTATCACCCGGATGGAGGGCAACTGTTCTTTCCCTTGGAGAACCAGCCTTTCGTTGTGCCGCTTGCACTTCCAGGCGATGATGTTCAGCCCTCGGATTTCATCTGCTTTTATTTCGATGGAACGCAGGGCTTGTACATTCATCCCAACATCTGGCACGAAGGGGTGTTTCCATTGCGAGGGCGCCAATCGTTTTACGATTGCCAGGGAGCGGTACATGCCCGAGTTTCGGTTGATTTTGCAAGAGAATTCAAATGCCTGTTGCACGTAAGACTCCGAGATTTGGAGCCTCGTCGCGCGTGACAGAATGGGCCGTGTCACTCGCGCGCAGGCAGTTATGTACCAGGTTGCTACCGGGCCAATGAGAAAGGGGATGGCAAGCCTGCCATCCCCTCGCTGCTATCGGAAGCGTTGCAACAAATCCGCGAGCTTTGCTTAAGCGGCCGCGACTGGACGATCGATTTCGAGCTGGTCGCAGACGCGTTCGAGCAACCGTTCGGTCGTGAAGGGCTTTTGCATGAAGTCGTTGGCTCCGGCCATTCGCAAGTCGGCGATCTTGTCGGCATCGACCATCCCGGAGATGCACAGGATCTTGACGGAGTCCATGGTGCGATCCGAGCGAACGCGTTGGCAGACTTCGCGGCCGTTGATATCCGGCAGCATCACATCGAGCACGACGATGTCTGGGCGGAACTCTTTGACTTGCATCCCCGCATCGAAGCCGTTGTTGGCGGTGCGGATATCAAATCGCCCATCGCGCTCGAAGGTGTCTCGCATCAGGTCCACCAGGTCTTGATCGTCATCGACGATCAGCAGCTTCTTCTTGCCGCTTTCCAATGCGTCGGTAGGAATGCCGTTGTCCTTCATGAAGACAAACAGTTGGTCGCGTGGAATGCGACGGAACCGGCTACCGGGAACGCGAAACCCCTTCAGCGTTCCGTTATCGAAGCATCGGATAATGGTTTGTTGGCTGACCTTGCATATCTTGGCCGCCTCGCCCGTCGTGAAGACAGTTTTTGTATTGGACATGGAACTCAACCATCCTTGTTGAATGTTCATTACCGACCACGTCCGTAGCAACTGCATATCCGTACGCAGTGCCGATTCAGACTCCGTCGGTGAATCCTGCAACTCCAACCAGGCTAGCCGAGATTACCGAACTTGCCTTGGTCGAGGCGGAGAATAGCTAGTTCGCGAAAGACGGGTCAAGACGGAAACAAGCAGAGTAGAAAAAACAGTTTCCGGAATTTGGGCAGGAATTTCCGGTTCAGGTGCTTGGGTAACCACAGGGCTTTGGGAACAAACGCTTTGCGTTTCGCAGCACGCCGCAGAGCAGGCATTTCGCTACCAGCCGAACGCCCCAACTCTGCCTGCGTATCCTAGTGTTCGAGCAACTCCCAGTTTGTTCCTTTGCCCCAGCTCATCTGGTCGACGCAGCGCGTCTACAGCGACATCAAGAACTTAAACAGTTCGATCCGTTGCCGTTCGTCAAGGGACTCGAGCAAGCCTTGTGGCATGAACGAAGCTTCCGAAACGCGAACGTTCTCGATGTCGTTGCGATCCAAGGTGATGGTGTTGTTGGCCGTTCGCAATTGGATCGCGGATTCGGATTCCGAGACGACCAGTCCCGCGAGGATTTGACCGTCGTCCGTTTGGACGATGCGGGCTTGGTAATCCCGTCCGATGACGGCGTTGGGATCGATCACGTTTTCGATGGCGTAGGCGATGCCTTTCGCCGAGGTGCCCCGCAAATTGGGAGCGATCTCCACGTTCGATTTTTCGAGGGAGTGGCATGAAGCGCACAGTCGCTGAAAGTGCTTTTGGCCGTTGCCCGCGTCAAAGGCCCAGAGCGGTGCCCCTTGGTAGGCTTCCAGATTCTTGCGAATCTCATCCTTGAGCTTCTCATTCCCTTCGCCGATGCGGCCCCATGTGTTGACGAGTTGCTCGTGGAGATCGGGATCATCGAGCAGAGCGATCTGCCTGGCGTGAAAAGCCCTCACGCGACCGCGATCGAGATTGCCATCTCGCACCGCTGCCAGCAGTTGTGTTGCCCACGAGGCGCGACTGCTGAGCAGATCGATGCCGGCGGCTTGGGCATCGTCGCTCCATCCATTTAGTTGCTTCAGCACGATCGGGGCGATTCGGGGATCCTCGTAACGCCGCAATTGCTGCAGCGATTTGGCAACGAGTTCCGGGGTGCTCAAGCTCGCTAGCAACGGATCGAGGTTCTTCGGGGAGCTGCGCAAACCGAGCAATTCGATGGCAGCCAATCGTTCTGGAAGCTGCTGCGACGAGACCAGTGTTTCTCGCTGCCGTTGCAATTCCGATTCATCCCCAAAGAAGGCGCCGAGCCACGCGGCGGCGGATCGCACTTGCGGAGATGAAGATTGCCGCAATCGCGGTGCGGTGCGGGACCATGAGGCGGGGGGAGGAACGTTGCGTTGGCCTTGCAAGGCATAGGTCAAGAGTTCCAGGTCCTGGGATTGCAACTCAGGATCCCGCCCTGCGATGCGTTGCAGGATCGCATCGCGCCCAGCGTCGGAGGTCTTGGCGGCGTACCACAGGATCGAGTCGCGAACGACCGGCAACGGCGTCGTGTCGGCAATCGCGAAAGCCGGAGTTGGGTCGTTGGGCCAGTGCTTGCCGAGCGCTTGCCAAAGCATCACCGGCAGATCGCGGTCGTCGGCGTTCTGGCGTTGATTGGCCATGCGAGCCAGCCCCGACCACGCTGCGTCGGAGGGTAGATTGGACCACGCGGACACCAGAACCCGGCGCACCAGGAGCGAGGATTCGGAGTCGGTTAAGGAATTTAGCGCGGCGAGGAAATCGGCGGCAAACGCCGGATCTTGAGCCAGCAGTTGCGATGCCTCCTGCGAGGCGCTTACTGCTGCCGCACGCACTTGTTCGTTCGCATCGCTGATCAATGCCTTGAGCAATGGCCAGCGAAGCGACTGCGTGGATTGCAAGGTCCAAAGGGCGCGCAGTTGGAGGACTTCGTCGGGACCTTGTTGGGCCAACGCTTCCAAGCGAGCTCGCACCTCGGTAGGTAGGCCGCGGTCCGCATAGCGACTGGCCAAGACCAATCGGGCCATCCTGGCGTGCCAATCGTTGCGATGCTGTTGCGCATCGACGAGTTGGCTATCCGATGCCTTCGACAAGTCTACATGGGCTGGGTGGTAGGTCGCATCGTACTTCATGCGGTAGATGCGGCCGTTGCTGCGATCCCAAGCTTCGGCAGCGGGGTTGTGGCAATGCCGAGGGTCGGCCCAATCGGTGAAGTAGACGGCGCCATCTGGGCCGAGCAGCAGCTCGACCCCCACAAACTGCGGGTCGGAGCAGAACAAGACGTCGCGACCGGCGTGCACGGTTTGGTAGCCGCCTCCGACGCGCCGGTTCTCTTGATGGTTGAGTTGGTGCCCGTGCAGATTGTGGGTGAGCAAGTGATTGCGATACGCGTCGGGCCAGTTATCCCCCAAATAGAACATCGTGCCCACATGGGAGTGGCCGCCGTAGATATCGCCCGTGCCAGGTTTGCCCGCTCCGCCTTCGCCCGAGTCGTAGCGCGCGGACGCCAGCAAAAAGTTTTGCAAGTGCGGATGGTGGGGCAAGGCAGTTCCAGAGATGAACTCGGGATAGCCGCTGTTGACTTGATTCCAATACCAGCCCCCTTGTTGCACGTGTGTCGTTCCACCGCGACCCCAAAAGCTGCGGCAGTGGGTCATGAACCACTGGCCGTGCGCATCGAAATCGAGGCCCCAAGGGTTGCTGCCGCCGTGAGCAAAGACTTCGAAGGTCCGACGGATCGGATGGTAACGCCAGACGCCTGCCGCAAGGTACGTGCGATCGCTGGCTGCGGAGCTTGGCGGTCCGATCTGCGACGTATTGAATACGCCTTGGGTTCCATACAGCCAACCGTCGGGCCCCCAGACAAAACTGTTGAGCGTTTCGTGGGTATCGCCGTATCCGAATCCATCCAAGAGGATTTCGGCTGGACCATCGGGACGATCGTCGCCATCGCGATCCGGGATAAAGAGGAGTTGCGGTGCGGCGCCGATCCAGACGCCTCCGTATCCGAGTTCGATACCGCTGGCGAGGTTGAGTCCTTCGGCGAAGACCTTCTTGCTTTCAAACGTCCCGTCTCCCTCGGCATCGCTCAAGATCATGATGCGATCGAGCCCTTGGCCGTCGGGCTTCTTTTCAGGATAAGAGTGGGCCTCGAGGACCCAGAGGCGTCCTCGGGGATCGAAAGCGGCTGCGATCGGTTGATGAATGTCGGGTTCGGCTGCGATGGCATCGACCGAGAAGCCCTGCGGTACATGCATCGCTTGCAACGTGTCGCGGGCTGAGCTTGGAGCGGCTGGGCCTTCGCTTGGGACCGGGTTTGGAACCAAGTGATGGAGGATCGCATTGAAGGTAGAGCGGCGGCTGGTATCGGGCGAAAGCGGGGCGGGAGGCTTTTCGTAAAGACGGAAGTCATCGAAGTTCAAATGGCCCCAACCTCCGGCGTTCTCGTCGACCACGCGAACCGACAGCGTGGCACCCCGATGGTTGCGAAGATCGACGGCGATGCGCTTCATCTGCTCTTGGTTGTTGCCGACGGCTGTGGCGATGACTGCGTCTTCCTTCGTAGCCTCGTTCCAGCGAAGGATTTCGACGCGCGTGCTAGCCGCTTCCCCGCCCCCTAGCATGAAGCCTGCATACGGATGCGTGGCGTGGAAAGGTTTGGATTCCATCCAGCCGGTACCGGCGTCTTGGACGATTTCAAAGCCACCGATGAAGTAGTCGCCAACCTTGCGGCTCGTTTGTCCAGGCCAGCGTTTGGAGATGCCATCGTCGCGGACCGGTTGGTTGCGAAACGCATCGCCGGCCACCTTCCAACCTTCGAGCGAACCTTTTTCGAAGCCCATATTCAGCGGTTGGCCGTCGAGTCCTACTGGCTCGATGCCTGCTTCCTCGTACGATGTTTCGGCGACTTCCAGCGACTCGGGCCAAGGGCTGAGGCGTTCCGCGTCGGAGGGGCTAAGCGTTTCCAATCTTAGGTTGCGAAAAGCGAGGTGCGTTTCTGGTCCGCTATGCAATTGCAACGCGAGTTGGCCAGTGAGGTCCCGCTGACCTTCTTGTTGATCCCATAACGACGTGAAGAGCGTTCCGTTGACGTAGACATCGATCCGTTCGCCGATGGCCACGATCCGATAGTCGTTCCAGTCATTCTCTCGGTACAAAACCGGGTATTGATGAAGTGGCGCGAACGCGGCGGCGCGTTTGGTTCCATCCGGGGCAAAATGAACGTGCATGCCGCGTTCGACGAGCAGCGCTCGGCCGTGCTCATCGTAGATGCGGCCCAGCCACGTCGAACCCATGTCGAGGTCGGCTTGGTAGCCCGAGACGTGGTCGATCGAATCGACTTGGCAGCGGATTTGGATGCCCGAGTTGGCGGCTGGCAAACCCGTCAAGCGGAATTGCAACGTGAGCTCGAAATCGCTGATCGTTCCATCGCGCCACACCAGCCATGTGTTCTTGTTGAGCGATTGGCCTTCGGGAATGTCCGCGACGATGGTTCCATCGCGAACGCTCCAGTAGCGCAAATCTCCTTCCCAGCCCGCGAGGGACTGACCTTCAAAAAGCGATTGCGAACGAGGCTCGGATTGCCCGAAGCAGGACACTGGAATCGCTCCGGTTGCAATCAGCAGTGCGAAAGCAACCGCGCGCACCAAGAAGTCAACTTTCCACTTGCGCGAGCAAGGTTGACAGAAAAAGGAGACCAAGAACATCATGCGACCCGCCATCCAACCGAGAGAGGAAATCCAGCCAAGCCTTGCTTGGGACGCCGCCCCTCGCGTGGATCACAAGTGAGGCCGGCGACGCACCTCGATTTTAACCCGCACTCCAAAAGGGAAGATGCGACGGGCTGCAAAAAAATTCGAACGGGCTTTTGCCATGCAACCGCGGGAGCCTCCGTTTCTGAAGTATCGGTCTCGCCTCTCGCCAACCGAATGCGCCGGGTATCTATTTTTTTATCTTGTGCCACATTGTGGGACCCAACGTGTCAATCGGATCGGATACGCTCTGCGAACGGCACAAGACAACGGCATCTCCTTGGGTGCTCTGCGTGGTTCCGACGGATTACCCTTCGGAGGACGGATTGCGTCCGCAGCGGACGACGGGTTGCGTCCGCTGGGTTTACTACAGCAGAGTTTACGACAGCATGGTGCCATGGGTCGCGCAGGTTTCCGGCATCGCTTTGATGTCAGGATGCCACCTTAGGAAAAGTGCGTTGGGCTTCGTTTCTCAAGTCACATTCTCAACTCTATCTTTGATCGAATATGGCAAAGCAACGCACGAGTTTGAAAGCGCGCACGCAACCGAATGCCTCTCAATACTCGATTCAGCTTGAGTTCCTCGGGTGGTCTCGCCCGGTTCTGCATTCCGCGGTGGATGCGTTGCTGCAGGCATACCGTCGCGGCTCGGTATGGGATTTGGACCGCGTGCTCGTGGTATTGCCCGGATCGATGGCGGGGCGAAGGCTCGAAACGTTGCTTGCCCAGCGCGCCGATGCCGACAACCTTGTGCTGCGCCCACCGCGCGTTTTGACGCTGGGAGAGTTGCCTGAGGAGTTGTATCAAGCCAAGTTGCCGTTCGCGGATGGGTTGACGCAAGTCATGGCATGGGTGCAAGTCTTGCGCGGCATGCCGGCGAACGAATTGACCCCTCTGCTGGTAGAAGTCCCCCCGCAGGAGTCGCTCGGTCCGTGGATGGAATTGGGGCGGATCTTATCCCAATTGCATCGCGAGCTTGCATCGGATCTCGTCGACTTCTCAGATGTCGCCGATGCGTTGGCCGGGACGGCAGAAGAGCCCCGGTGGCGCGTGTTGGCTCGGTTGCAACGCGGGTACTTGGATGTGCTGCATGCGGCTGGGTTATGGGATGTTCAGTCGGCGCGGCGGTATGCCTTGGAGCACAACGAAGTATCTCCCATCGAGCAAGAAGTCGTCCTCCTCGGAGTGGTCGATCTCAATCGAGCCCAGCGTCAGTTCTTGGCTGCCATCGCGTCCAAGGTGCGCGTCTTGGTCGGGGCTCCCGCCAGTTATGCAGAAGGGTTTGATTCCGACGGAACGCTAAGGTCGATGTTTTGGCAAGCTTTAGAAATCGACGTACCCGAGGCGCGATTGCACGTTCGGACCACCGTCCGCGAAGCGACAGAAGAACTCGCGCTGCAAATCGCCTTGTTGGATGGAAAACGGAATCAACGGGATATCACGATCGGAGTCCCCGACAGCAATCTCGTGCATTCGATGCAAGAGACATTGGCTCGTTCCGGAGTGCCGCTCCGCTATGGTCCAGGAGTTTCGATCCAGCAGACTCCACCGCTCAAAACGCTTGCGGCGATCGAGGACTATCTTCGGCAGCAAGATATCGACTCCTTCTCTAGCTTGATTCGCGGATCGATGGTGCATCGGTTTCTCCAAGAGGGCTGGCTCGACAAACTATCCGCAGAGTCGGCTGAGGGAACGCCTGCCAATGCAATGGGATTGCTGGAGCAGATCGATCAATACCTGGCGACGACGTTGTTGCGCAGCGTGAATGGGCCGGTCTATCCCGAAGCGATGGGACGCGAGGCTTTTCTCTGGTCGGTCCAAACGGTCGACGCATGGCTCGCACCGCTGCGCGGAGGGGCCAAGCCATTGTCTCATTGGAGTGAACCGCTTCGAGAAGTCATGGCCACCTTGGTACGAGGGGTTGAAATCGATACGCAGTCCCCGGATGGCAACGCGATCTCGCGAGGGCTATCGGGATTGAACCATGTCATCGATCGGCTCAGCAATGTACCGGGGAATCTAGATATCGTAGCCGAGTTCGAAGAAGCGACGGCGTGGGTCCACGAGCAATTGCATGGCTCGCTGGTTCCCCCGCCGCCCCAAGAGAATGCAATCGAGATGATCGGATGGCTCGATCTAGCACTCGATGATGCGCCGGTGTTGATGTTGACCGGTTTGCACGATGGCGTCGTGCCTGAGAGCGTCAATAGCGATGCATTCCTACCCAATCGCTTGCGAAGCGAACTGGGACTGCTCGACAATGCCCGCCGTTATGCTCGAGACGCGTACGTCATGTTGAACTTGCTCCATTCACGCGAATCGCTCGAGATCATTCTCAATCGTCTCAGTCCCAGCGGTGATCCGCAGACCCCTAGCCGGATCTTGATGGCCATCGATTCGAATCGCTTGGCTCGCCGCGTACGCCATTTGATTTCCGAACCGGTCGCTGCACCCGAGCCCGTGGTCGGATGGACCCCTCGCCCCGTGCAATCGAATATCCCGATCCCGTTCGTACCGGAGCATCGCAAGATCGACAGCATGGCGGTCACGGACTTCAAGTCGTACCACGAATGTCCCTATCGCTTCTATTTGAGACGCGTGTTCCACGCTCGACCGTTTGGCCATCTGCCTTTGGAGTTGGATGCGGGTGGGTTTGGGGATTTGGTGCACAAAGTGCTCGAAGGTCTGATGGATTCCCCGGTGGCCTCTTCGGACCGCCCAAAGGATCTCGAAGCTTGGTTGATTGCCGAGTTGGATCGATTGGCTGAATTGCATCATGGAGTGATTCTTCCCCCGGCTCTGGTCATCCAGATCGAACAAGCTCGGATGCGGCTGCGCGCCTTTGCGGAACATCAAGCGAATCACGCGCGTTTGGGTTGGAGGATTCGCTACATCGAACACAAAGTCGATCGCGAGCATGGCATCGTTTGGGAACTGCCCAATGGAACCATGAAGATCCACGGTCGGATCGACCGCATCGATGTTCACGAAGAGTCCGGCGCGATCGCCGTCCTGGATTACAAGACAGGCAACACGACGCAAATCCCTCGCAAGAATCACCTCAAGAGCGACGGCACGTGGGTCGATTGGCAGTTGCCCTTGTATGGCCAACTGATCTCCACGCTTGGGATCGAGGATCTGAGCAAGGTTCAGTTTGGGTATGTGCTGTTGCCCAAGAACGTCCAGCAGACGCAGTTTGTCTACGCCGACTTCACCTTGGCAGAACACGCGGCAGCCATCGCATCGGCTCGCAAGATTGCCAGCGATGTTCTCGAAGGTGTCTTTTGGCCCCCCGCCCAAGACATTCCGATCGATTTCGATGATTATGCATGGATTACCCAGCGCACCGTTCTCCGCCCGTATCAGCCCGCGCTGGAATCGGACGTTGCCAAGGCGCTGAGCGAATCGCAACAGAGATCCGAGGTTGAGGACAACGCCAGGGAATTGCCGGATGACTCCACCGTTGAATCGAGTCACACCGCGGCCGACTCATTCCAGCAACTCTCGAAGCCGGAGTCGCAGGAAATTCCTCGCATGGTGTCGATCGTGCCGGCTCATGCTGGCGGCACTCCACCTGCAGAGTGGTTTTCACCGTGCATGATTCGGGCATCGGCCGGAACGGGAAAGACGTATCAGTTGGCGGCCCGCGCGATTCGACTGCTATTTACCGATCAGCCGGTGGACGGCATTCTATCCACGACGTTCACACGCAAGGCTGCCGGGGAAATCCTGCATCGCGTCCTCGGATGGTTGGCAGATGGATGCGAATCTCCAGAGGGATTTAAACGATTGCAGGACGTGTTGAAGCCGCTGGAAATCCACCAAGAAGTGGTCGAGTATCAGTTGGCTAGGCTCTGTTCTCATTTGCATCGTTTCCGCGTGAGCACGCTGGATAGCTTTTATGCGCAGTTGGCAAAATCGTTCGCATTGGAACTGCGCCTGCCACCTGGATGGAGTTTGATCGATCCCGCCCAAGAGGCATCATTGCAGAGGGATGCCATCACCCGCATGTTCGATGAACTGGAGTCGTCCCAACTGCGGACTCTGATTTCGCAATTGTCCAAGGGGGATGCGGTTCGGAGCGTGCGGGCCGAGATCGAATCGGTGGTCGAGAACGGCTATGAACTCTATCGCAACTCGAAATCGGACGCGTGGCAGACGTTGGTGGTGCCCAAGGCACCGGAATCTGAGGAGGTGGCCAAGGCCTATGAATTCCTCGAAAACACACCCATGGAGAACGAACAGCGGAACAAGTCGATGCGCACGCTGCTTCAATTGTTCCTGGACCAGAACTGGGAAAAGTTCTTGCAGCATTCGATGATTGAGGCATTGCTAACCCCCGAACCCATGTTCAATCGCAAACCGATCGCACCGGAGTTCGTGGCGCCGCTGCGCGTCCTCGAACAAGTGGCCGTAGCGGCCGTGCTCCGGATTCGACGGGTTCAGACAGTAGCGGCATACGAAGCCTTGGATATCTATCATCGCCATATCGCGGCGCTCAAACACTCGCGGCGCGTGGTGACCTTTAGCGATGTGGCGGAACGCTTGGCTCGATGGTTGGCGGCGGATGGCAACAATGATCCATCGCATGCGACCAGCGGATCGTCCTCGGTCGATTTTGAGAGTGTCAACCATCGACTGGATTGCTCCATCGATCATTTGCTTCTCGATGAGTTTCAGGACACCTCGCCCGTGCAATGGGGAATCGTGAAGCCCTTTGCGAGCGCCATCGTCGGGAAAATCCAACAGGGGAAACAGAGTGCCTCCTTCTTTTGCGTTGGCGATAGCAAGCAAGCGATTTATGCTTGGCGCGGTGGCGTATCGGAGATTTTCGAGTCGGTCACCCAGCAACTGCGGAACGTCAGCGAGCAGAAACTGGCGGAAAGCTTCCGAAGTTCGCCGGTGGTGATCGAGTTCGTCAACGAGGTCTTTCCTCGATTGGGGCGGCACCCCAATTACATGGGCGACGACGACAACAAGAAGCAAAGCTACGACCATCCCATCGTTTCGCAGTGGCTCAGTCGGAATTTCTTGATCCATAGCACGCGACGCGATTCCCTGGCTGGGTACGTGGAGTTGCAATGCATTGACTCGAACAGTTCGGATCGCGATGGGGAAGAGGAAACTGAATCGGCGTTGCTGCGCACGATTGCCAATCGCGTAGCGGAGTTGCATCGGGCTGCCCCGGATCGGTCGATCGGTGTGTTGAGCCGCAGCAACCATCACGTGGCCCAGATGATTTCCATGTTGCGACAGCGCGGTGTTGAAGCGAGCCAAGAGGGTGGCAACCCATTGATCGATACTTCCGCCGTGCTGCTCATGCTCAGCGCCTTGCAATTGGGCAACCATCCCGGCGATAGCTTGGCCCATTTCCACGTGGTCCATTCGCCCTTGGCAAGCGTTTGGGACAAAGGAACCCTCGATTCCCGCGAGACGCTCTCAGCAGCCATTCGCGAAGAGATCGATGTGCGAGGGTTTGGAGGATCGATTAGCCGATGGGTGCATGCGTTGGCCAATGGCTGCACGCAGCGCGATCAAGAACGGTTGCAACAATTCGTGGAACAAGCCCATCAGTTCGATGGCTTCGGAAGGCGCGATATTCAAGATTTTATCGAGTTCGTCGAAAAGTCCCGCGTCGCGGTTCCCGGAGGTAGTCCTGTTCGCGTCATGACGATCCACGCATCGAAGGGACTGGAGTTCGATGCGGTCTTTTTGACCCACCTCGATGACAAGCTCGATTCCCAGACCCCGGATTTTGTCGTGATGCAGCCCGACCGAACGGCGGAGCCGGTAGGCGTCCTTCGATACCTCAATCGAGCCTTGCAATCGCGACTGCCGTTGCCCTGGCAAGTTGCGTTTAAGGATGCGCTCGAGCGGCAACTCGGCGAATCGTTGTGTCTGTTTTATGTGGCGCTGACGCGGGCTCGCCAAGCGCTCTACTTGTTCACGTCTCCGTCGAAGAACCCGGTGAAGAGCTGGGGCTCAGCCCTTCAAAGCGCCTTCAGCGACGGAGGGGATAGTGTCCCTGCCGGGACGATTTTGTATCAGAAGGGGGACCCGGAGTGGTATAGGAACGATTCGGGCTTTTCCTCGGAGAACGCTGCGGAAGCATCCGACAGCGAGGAACCTATCCGGATCCCATCCAAGCGAATCGTATTTGCAGACGCCAGCGGATCTGTGTTGGAAGCATTGGCGCCTAGCCAAAAACCGCGAGAACGGGTGCAGGCGTTGACGGAGTTGCTCGAACAACAGGATCATGGAGGCGTCATCATTGGAAAGCTCGTTCATCGTTGGTTCGAGGAGATTCGCGGTTGGATCGACGAGTTTCGACCAAACCGGGGATCGCTTGAGGCGATTGCGCGCGCCTTGTTGACTCCGGAGGAAATGGCTCAGTTCAAGCTCAAGGAATGGATTGAGCGCTTTGTCGGGTATTGCGAATCTCCGAGTCTGCGAGCGTTGCTGAGTCCGGAGCGCTATCGCGCTTGGCACGTTCCGCAACCGTTGAAACTGGAAGTCACGACCGAGCGACGGCTGTTGCAGATTGTCGACCGGCATCTGGTGCGCGGCGTCATCGATCGATGCGTTCTGGGCTATGAAGGAGATCGGGTCGTGCGAGCCGAGATTATCGACTACAAGACCGATCAACGGGCGATCGACGAGCCGCTGGACCGTTGGCTCGCCGGTCGGATCGCGCGGCACCAATCGCAGTTATTCAATTACCGCCGAGTTCTGTGCAGGCAATTCGGGTTGCATCCGAGTGCGGTCGCGTTGACTTTGGTGTTCCCAAGCGAGGAAACGATGGAAACGCTGGCCGATCTGGGGTGATCAAAAACGACCCGATTCCAGGGGAGCAACGGGAGAGAGCGGTTGCAAAGGGAGACGGGAGCGAGGTTTCGCGGTAGCCGACCGAGCCGTCCATGCCTACACTGCCAAATGGTGGGCCGATGCGCAGGCCCGGGAAGAAGGCATGTCGCATGCGTTGGATGGTTGGAATGCGTCGAAGACCGAAATACTGCCAGGAAAGCGCGTACGACTTCTTTGTGCTTGCCATGCGTGCGTCGGATCCCAGCCAGCGCTTGATCGCCGGTGCGTTGGGGATCGCGCTCCATTTCTTGCCCCATCAATCCCCTGTGGTGTCCCTGGAAGCAATCGGCGAGATCGCCTCGACCGTGCGACGGCGAGTCCGGAATCCCACGCCTGACGCCTTGCTGGCGCAAATGCATCAAGTCCTGTTTGACGAAATGGGGTTTCGAGGAAACGAAGAGGATTACTTTCATGTTGACAACAGTCTGATTCCGCGCGTGCTCGAGACGCGACGCGGGTTGCCCATCACCCTCTGCTTGATCTACAAAGCCGTCGGCGAGTCGATCGGATTGAAGATCGAAGGAGTGAACAGCCCAACGCACTTCTTGGTTCGGGTCGATCTCGGCCGCGAATCGATGTTGATCGATCCGTTTCACATGGGGCGAATGCTGACTGAAACCGAGGCGATCCACATGATCGAGCGGTACGCAGCGCAGCGGAAGCACCCCGACGACGCGTGGTTTCCCCGGTGCGATGAGTTCCAATGGCTGCAACGCATATTGAACAACCTGCGTTCGCAGTTGATCCATCGTGGCGATTCCAACCACGTCGCCGCCATGCGCGAACTGCTGGCGCTCTTGAACGACGATTGGATTCCTCCGACCGCGCCGCGCGAGGAGTGACGGCCAAAGTCGCAAAGCGATGTGCCGATGGGAAAATGCTCGATTTTTTCACGGGGAGTGCGAGGTCTTCGGGGTGAACCTTGCCTCGGGTTATCGAGGATCGGTGGGGGGAGGTGGATTGCCGAACCGGTAGGCCTGCGGGTAGGATGCTGATCCGACTTACCGAGCGAGTCCGAACGGTGTGTCCTGCAAAGGGCTGCATTTCGTGGATCTTGGTCGGGGCCGACCTGCGAACTCATTGAACCCGCCTGAGAAAGACACCGAGGATGGCAAAACCGAACGTGCTCGTCGTGCGTGCACCAGGGACCAATTGCGACGTTGAAACGGCGTATGCCTTTGAGTTGGCGGGCGGCCATGCCGTGCGGTTGCATGTCAATCAGTTGATTGAACAGCCCGCTCTGGCCAACGGCTACCAAGTCATCTGCTTTCCCGGCGGGTTCAGCTACGGGGATGACATTGCGGCCGGTCGGATCGCAGCCGTCCAATGGCAAACCAAGCTCAGCGATATCCTCGAAATGTTTCGAGAAGAAGATCGTTTGGTGCTGGGAATCTGCAACGGTTTCCAGATCATGATGCGTTTGGGGATCTTCTTTGCAGAGGAGGACTCAAGCACCAAAGCGTCGGCTTCCGTTCCGCCAGCAACTCTGACGTGGAATCTTCAAGGTCGATTCGAATCGCGATGGGTGCATCTCAAGCCCGAATCCGATCACTGCGTTTTCTTGCAGGGCATTGAGCAGATCTATTTGCCGATGGCCCATGCCGAAGGCCGCTTGCTGATGCGCGACGATGCGGCGCGCGAGACGCTGATTGCACAAAATCAAATCGCCATTCGTTATTGCGATTCCTCTGGGATAACGGGGGACGATCCCCTGCCCTTCCCGATCAATCCCAACGGTGCCGAACGGAACGTCGCTGGAATCTGCGATCCCAGCGGCCGCATCTTTGGATTGATGCCGCATCCAGAGCGTTATCTGTTTCCAACCAATCACCCGTCCTGGACGCGGCAATCGAATTTGCCCGAGCATGGGGATGGACTGAAGATCTTTCAGAACGCGGTCGCGTACTTCGGTTGATCTATGCAATTCCTCTCCCATACAGCCGAGATTCGATCGCTGGTTCGGGAAGCCCAGCAACGGGGATCTCGCGTCGGAGTCGTCCCGACGATGGGGGCGTTGCATGCTGGGCATTTGTCGTTGGTGGAGCGATCGCGACGCGAATGCGAGCACACCGTCACGACCATCTTTGTGAATCCTTCGCAGTTCGGGCCGAACGAAGATTTCTCAAAGTACCCTCGCACCTTGCAAAGCGATCTGGACATGTTGGAGGCTGCAGGATGCAACTGGGTATTCGTCCCCAGCAATGAAGAGATGTATCCATCTGGCCATTCCACCTTTATCGAGCCACCGACAGTGGCCGCGGATTGGGAGGGACGGATACGGCCCGGACACTTTCGGGGCGTTGCGACGATTGTTTTGAAGCTGTTTCATGCCATCCCCGCGGACGTCGCGTATTTTGGTCGCAAGGACTACCAGCAAGTCGCGGTTCTCAAGGCCATGGTAAGAGACTTGAATCTCGGCATCGAGTTAGTGGCGTGCGAGACCGTGCGCGAACCCGATGGGCTGGCGATGAGCAGCCGCAACCGGTATTTGTCGCAGGGCGAACGACAACGTGCTTTGGGGCTGTCGCGCGCACTGCAGCGGGCTCAATCGCTGTTGACCGCAGGATGCCGGAACGGCGGGGAACTAGAAGACGCCATGCGCGACGAACTGCAATCCGCTCCCGTCGATAGCATTGATTACGCAGCCATCGTTGATCCGGATACAATGGTGCGATTGGAGCGGATCGATCGACAGGCGGTCGCCATCCTGGCCGCTCGAATCGGGTCCACCCGATTGATTGACAACGCGACATTGCGAGTCGAACCGGGCACAGTTCGGTAAAGAACCAGGCGCTAGCAGCTAGCATCACAGTGGATGTGAGCAAAGGATGCGCGATCCTAGCAACCTAATGGAGTCTCGGCATGCGGCAAACGTTGTTCTATCTTCCTCACCAAATCGGTCCACTGCCTCTTTTCGGCTGGTGGAGTTGGTCGATGATCGCGCTGGTCGTTTACATTGCGATCTTGGTGCTGGCCAGCAGCCGCGAACGTTGGTCGATGTTGATTCAGGAAAACATCTTCAATTGGATTCTAGGAGCGGTCGTTCTCGGGTGGCTCCTTCCTACCATTGAGTCGCGGGTCGGACAGGGAACCGGTTCAGAGACGATCGTGGGTTTGCCCGTACGAGGGTACGGGGTGTTTCTAATGCTGGGAGTCGTCGGAGCGATTTGGCTCGGGCGGCGGCGCACGCAGCGACTTTCGATTCCCGCCGAGCACTTCATGGCGTTGGCCCTGTACACGGTCATCGGCGGTTTGTTGGGAGCACGGATCTTTTATGTCGTGCAGAAATGGGATGAACTCGAGGGGGGGAGTTTCGTTGGCAAGCTGTGGACGGCTTTGCAATTCACCGAGGGTGGGCTGGTGGTGTACGGCAGCATCCTTGGGGGGATTGCAGGGATTCTGGCCTGGACGATTCGATATCGCGTGAGGCCGATTTCGCTATTGGATGCGATCGTACCGGCGTTCTTCATGGGGTTAGCCTTTGGCCGGATCGGTTGTTTGCTCAACGGATGCTGTTACGGCGGAATCTGTGAATTGGATTTGCCTTCGATCTCCTTTCCACGCGGTGCTCCCGCATACATGGATCAGTTGCATTCCGGCCGATTGTTGGGCATACATGCTCGCGGCGACACATCGGGGATCGGCAAAGTGGACAAGGTGGATGCATCGAGCTGGGCAGCGCAACACGACGTGCACTCCGGGCAGCAAGTGGACGCCATCGATGCGATTCAAATCGCCGATACGCCCGAGGCCTTGCTGAAGTCAACGGTGGAGGTGGAAGGGCGCGTGATGATCGATCGCAAGACCTACCGATTCCACTCCGAGGATTTGCCGGCTCGCAGTTTGCCGGTGCATCCCTCGCAGATCTATGCGTCTCTAAGTGCACTCTTGCTTTGCTTCTGGACCGCTTCGATCCCAAATTGGATCCGTCGACCTGGGATCGTGTTCGGTACGGGATGGATTGCGTACGGGATCTTGCGTACCTTGGAGGAAATCGTTCGCGTCGACGAAGCCGGGCAGTTTGGGACTTCGCTCACCATCGCGCAATGGATCAGCGTGTTGGGCATTGTTGCAGGTGCATTCTTCGTCGTACGCGCGTTGTGGAAGCCGTTAGCCCCAATTGAATCCTCTCCAACACCCACCGGTGGGTGAGCCAGCCATGGAACCAGTAACCAAGATTGCGTCGTTGAAGACCCCGGAGC
>JBKCUI010000224.1:0-5382 GCA_046318495.1 Pirellula sp.
GCTTTGGCTCTCTCTGTATCGCCCTCTGCGGAAGCCAAGCAGCACCTCGCACGTCTCCATGGACGGGAAGTGGTAGTACATACCAATCCTGTCCCCGTGTTCCTTCATAGGCTGGTGCCGCCTAATCACGGACGGTATGTGACCGTTCAAGAATATCGGTCCGGACGCGTCCCAGCTTGGGGGCGTTAGCAGTTCTGCGACGCGGTTGGGTTGGGGATCGGGTCGGCCATTTCGGCGCGATCCGATCCCTTTCTTGCCGGTCACCCGTTACCCGTAAACGCGTCTGGTTGCCCGCTGTCCAATGCCGTTCCGCATCAGGAGCATGCTAACTCCGGTTCAAGAAGGTCGTGCCGATTGCGTCAGGGCACCAAGCAACAGTACGCACCAACCGAGGATCAAGATCGAGCCACCTATCGGGACAATGGCCCAGTGGATGATTTGGTTTGCAAAGACCATGCTGTAGAGGCCGCCCGAGAAGAAACCAACTCCCAGCAGCATGGCAAACGCCGAGAGCGGAATGATGGCCGTTCGCGTGGCGATAGGCGCGAGCGCCATGGCCAGAATCGCTAATGCGTGAAACATCTGATAGCGAACGGCTAATTCGCATTGGTCGAGTTTCTTTTGAACCACCTCGGGTTCCAATCCTTGGGCCTCCAATCGCTTCGGCAATCCGTGCGCGGCAAATGCGCCGATGCCGACAGCCGTCGCTCCGAGCAACGCTGCAATTACCAACAAAGGACGATGGAACCAAGGCGTAGAAGCGACGGGCGCGGTGATCGGAGTTGCGTTCATGTTGGGTTCCTAGAGAGTGTGTGCACATCGATGGAATCGTTGCGCTCGTTTATCAACGGATTACAAGTCCTCGAACGGCAAGCGTTCTCCGCTGCGTTCGGTTAAGCCTTCCTTGAAGTGACGTCGACAAACGGTGACGTACCGATCATTGCCACCGATTTGGATTTGGGCTCCATCGCGGACAGGAACGCCCCGGTCATCGACGCGCAACACCATCGTTGCCTTCCGGCCGCAGTGGCAAATCGTCTTGATCTCGGTGAGCGAATCGGCCCAAGCCAGCAAGTACTGGCTGCCTTCAAAAAGGTTCCCTTGAAAATCGGTGCGCAGGCCATACGCGAGCACGGGAATCAACAAAGAGTCGCAGATGTCGCCAAGTTGGCGGACCTGTTGCTTGGAAAGGAACTGGGCTTCGTCGACCAATACGCAATGGACCTTGGAAGCTTGGTGTTCTTTCTCCACTGCCCGGTACAAGTTGGAGTTGGCATTGAATGCGATCGAATCCGCTTGCAATCCAATGCGAGAACTGACTTTTCCGGAGCCAAAGCGATCGTCGAACTCCGGCGAAAACAGCAACGTGCGCATGCCGCGCTCGCGGTAGTTGTAGCTCGACTGGAGCAAGATCGTCGACTTGCCCGCATTCATCGTCGAGTAGTAGAAGTACAGTTTCGCCACTGAAGGTTCCCGTCACCCAAGGTCCATGACGCGTGCGTGAGAGTGCGAGTCGCCCACGCCACGCGATGGTTACAGTATCATGATTTCTTGTTGGTTTTCCATCCCTCCCTGTTTGCTCAAGAGGAACCACCATGAGCCACCATCTTTCCGAGCCTGTTTGCTCGCCATTGCAAGGGCAAGCGACTGCAGCTTCAACGAAATCGCGTCGCACGTTCCTGGGCATGACTTTGGCGGCGGGGTGTATGGCAAGCAGTTCCATGCTTCCAAGCCGCCGGGCAGAAGCGATCGAGCCGTTTTCGAGACTATCGCCGGGCCGACTGCGATTGAGCTTGGCCGCTTACTCCATGCGCGACTATCTCAAGACCCATCGCGACGGATGGGACTTGCATCGCTTCGTCGACTACTGCCACGAACTGGGGGTCCCAGGGGCCGAACTCACTAGCTACTACTTTCCCAACGACGTGACCAACGAGTATCTGGTCGATCTCAAGCAGCATTGCCATCGACGCGGCATCACCATTTCGGGAGGGGCAATCGCCAACGATTTTTGCCAACTCGATGCGGGCAAGGTCCGCGCCGACATCGAATCGACCAAGCGTTGGATCGATCGCTATGCCGTATTGGGAGCTGGGGTGATCCGAATCTTTGCTGGGACGCAGCCCAAGGACTCCGACTGGGACAGCACCTTGACGCGATGCGCAACAGCCATCGAAGAGGTTGCCGATTACGCCCACGGCCGCGGAATCTATTTGGGGCTCGAGAATCACGGCGGTGTCACCGCCAAAGCCGAGGGGCTGCTCGAACTGGTGCGGCGCGTGCGTTCCAAAGGTTTTGGTGTCAACCTGGATTCTGGCAATTTCCGGTCCACGGACGATCCCTATGCGGAACTATCGGCAATTGCGCCCTATGCGGTCAATGCGCAATTCAAGGTAGAAATGTTTCCCAATGGAAAAAGGGAGGAGGCCGATGTCGGACGCGTGCTTCGAATCCTCAAAGACTCGAACTATAGTGGATGGGTCGCCCTGGAGTACGAAGCCGCCGATCCACCGCTGGAGGCCATCCCGAAGTGGGTTCGAACGCTTCAACTCGAGCTCGGCAAATTGACGTCGTAACGCCTTCCCCAAAGCAACTCCCAAGCTATGGCTTCTTCTTCCCTGACCCCACCCATCCAATCCAGCGATGCTCGATCGGCCTATCCTGCGATCGGGATCCTCGAAACCAACGGCTGGACGGCTGGAATGGTCGCTTGCGATGTCATGGCCAAATCGGCCAACGTCCACGTCGTCCAAGCCGAATGGAACGACATGCTCGGTGCGGTCATCAAGATCGCCGGCTCCCCCAGCGACGTTCAGTCGGCCATCGAAGCCGGAGCAGCGTCCGCCAGCAGTTTGAAACAGCTCCGCGCGTCCCACTGCATCCTCAGCCCAGACACCGATGCCCTGCGGGCCATCCTCAGCCCGCCGGAATACAACGCCCTCATCGAACAACCCGTTGTCAAACCTCCCCTGTCTCCAGAAGCAATCATGACTAGCAGCCAAGGCCAAGCACTCGGATTTATTGAAACTCAAGGCTTCACCGCCGTTTTTGAAGCCATCGACACGGCATGCAAAGCCGCCTCCGTCGAAGTCGTCGGCAAAGAAAAGCTCGGTGGTGGCTACGTTACCGTCGTCGTGCGTGGGGACGTTGCAGCCGTCTCGGCAGCCGTCGAAGCGGCCAAACCCAAGGTCGAAGGACTCGGCAAGCTCATCGCGTGCCATGTCATCGCTCGCCCCTCGGCCGCTGCTCTCTCGCTCCTCCCCAAATAACGCGCTTCGCGGTTAGAATGTGGGCCACGCAAGGTGCCTTGCGGGCTGCGTCCA
This sequence comes from Pirellula sp., assembly GCA_046318495.1. Lineage (GTDB taxonomy): Bacteria > Planctomycetota > Planctomycetia > Pirellulales > Pirellulaceae > JBKCUI01. Next base: position 3,324 of record JBKCUI010000224.1, read on the forward strand.
GCCATCCACGACCGGTGTTCAGCATCGTTCGGATAATCGTGCGCGTTCACGAAGGCCAACGCAGTCAACGGAACATTCGAATTCGAGGAAGCACGGAGAAGGCTGGTGAAGGACATCAAGTTTACGAAGATGCATGGCGCCGGGAACGATTACGTCTACATCGACGGCTTCCGGCAAACGCTCCCCAAGGACTTGGAATCCCTTGCCATTCGCATGTCGCATCGTCGCTTTGGCGTCGGAGGCGACGGGATCATCGCCATCCTGCCCTCGGATCGCGCCGATGCTCGCATGCGGATGTTCAACGCCGATGGTAGTGAATCGGAAATGTGCGGCAATGGAATCCGTTGCGTTGCCAAGTATGTCCACGATGCCGGGATCGCCAAGAAACCGCAACTCACCATCGAAACCGGAGCCGGCGTTCTCCAACTGCAATTGCATACGGTCGACGATCGCGTCGATCGCGTGACCGTCGACATGGGTTGTCCCCGTCTATTGGCCAGCGAGATCCCCACGACGCTCGTCTCCGGACAAGAGCGAGTGATCAACCACAAGCTAGACATTCGCGGACATACCTTGTTCGCGACCTGCGTATCGATGGGCAACCCGCACTGCGTGATCTTTGTGCCCGAAGCCACCGACGAACTTGTTCTCGACGTTGGTCCCTTGATTGAAAAAGACGAACGCTTCCCGCGTCGAACCAACGTCGAGTTCGTGGAGGTCCTCAAACCCAATGAAGTGCGCCAACGCACCTGGGAACGCGGCTCGGGAGAAACGTGGGCGTGCGGCACGGGCGCCAGCGCTGTGTGCGTGGCCGGAGTCCTCACCGGGCGAACCGAACGCACCATCCTCAATCACCTGACCGGAGGCGATTTGACGTTGCGATGGGACGAGAGCACCGATCACGTGTTCATGACAGGACCGGCCGCTGAAGTTTTCACCGGCACTTATCCTTGGTCGGGAGAGTAAGCGACTCCAAAGGGTGCAGCGACAGGGAAGACGACATGGACGGGATCAAGGATCGGCTTCAATCGCGCGCGGTTTCTTTGCTTGCCACGATGCTGGCGATGGTTCTGCAACGCTGGGTGCGAACGCTGGATACCCGCATTGCGGACTACGAACCAGCGTGCGATGTCGCAGTCGACGATTTTCAACACCCTGCCTTATACGTGATGTGGCATGAGTACATCTTGCTCCCCGCCGTCAGCAGGCGCGGTGGCGATATGACGTTGCTCATCAGCCAACATCGCGACGCAGACTGGTTTCAAGAAATCATCCGACTGGCGGGCTTCAAGTCGGTCCGAGGCTCCTCCAACAAAGGCGGGATCAAGGCCATTCTCAAGTACCGCAAAGAACACCAGAACACGAGCCTGGTGCTGACCCCAGACGGACCGCGAGGGCCGCGACGTGTCATGACCAGCGGATGCATCCAGTTGGCTTCGCTCCTTCAGTTGCCGATCATTCCCATCGGATGCGGATTCCAATCCCCCATGCGAGCACGCTCGTGGGACCATTTCGCCGTTCCGAAACCTGGATCGCGAGCGAGACTCATCCTTGGTCCTCAAGTGTCGATCCCGCGCAAACTCGACGAAGAACAATTGGAAGCATACCGCGAACATCTCCAGACGCTGATGAACGCGTTGAACTTTGAAGCCGAAAGCTGGGCAATGGATGGGCTGCCCCGATCTCGCGAACGCGCCCTGGTCGCCGTTCCCCATGCCTCCGATCCACGCACCAGCAGCTTGGGAGTCGCACCATGACCGGATTCTTGTTCGGGGACGATGCCGATGCATTCTTCTCGAAATCCAAGGCGAACTCAGGCCGACCGTCGCGCGGCCGCGAAACGCCCCGTCAGGAGAAACCGGGTGCTACGGAAGATGCGCCGCTGAGCGTATCTCAACTGAACGCTTGGATTAAAAAGAGCCTGGAGCAATCGATCCCGCAGTTCTGGCTGGCTGCCGAAGTCAGCGGCGTCATGCAATCGGGTGCAGGGCATGTCTATCTGACCCTCAAGGACGACACCAATCAAATCAGCGCTGTGATCTGGCGGTCAACCTGGGAG
>JBKCUI010000225.1:0-12457 GCA_046318495.1 Pirellula sp.
GCTAGCAGTTGACAGCTGCTGAGAACGGTCGATGGGAGAACGCCCGTCGGACTTAGGTTCACGGTTAGATGGTTGGGCGGGACTGGTCCATCATCGTGCCACCATAGCCAATGCCGCTCAGATCCTGTAAACTCGGAATGCCTGAACTGTTCTGTGGTGTTGGTCGCTCTCTCGCCCCCACCTATGGCTCTTCTCGAGTCCGCTTCGCCCCCCCTGCAGGGTTACTTCGTGGGGTCTTCGTGGTACCTTCGTGCCCCCCTGATCACGAACTCAAGGTCTGGCTTCTGCGTGCTTTAAGTCCAACTTCGTGGGGCGTGCAAGTGCGGACATGCCTTTTTGCGCACTATGCGCCATCCACGTAGATGCGTCCCACAAGCCCAAGTCGCCTTCCAACTTTTGTGATTTATGGGCATCGATTCGGGACACGCCAACAGCTATCCCGTAAACTGAATCTCTATCGTTATCAGTGTTACTCCAAACGTCGGACAGCAGATGTCTCGCGCGGACGTGCGATTTTTTGCTCAGATAACGTCGATACCGAAAGCGGTCCGCCTTATGTCCTGCGTCCCATAGTGCGTGCAACACATCAAGCAGGGCATGTCCAGGATGGAATTCGACGCTGCGTTTCGAGGGAACGAACTCGGGCGATGGAGATCGCTTCAAGGTATGCGCCTACGACATGGAAATGCTGCAATTGCAAACAGTCCAACATGGATCCAGCAGGCGGGAGCACAAGATGATGCGAGAACGTTTGAATGCACGAGCAATCGTCCTTTTCCTTGCGGCCACCCTATGCTTTGCAACCGGTTCTCTGTCGCAAGAAACGGCGTCGTTCAGTTCCCACTGGAAAAGGATCAAAGAGGAAAAGAACACCAACTCAGCCAGGTCTTCAGAGTTGGTTGAGCTCCTGCAGTCGAGACTAGACCTTACTATTCCTGATTGGTGGAAGAAGCGCCTTTACTTGATTGCGAACGGATTGGGGTCCGGAGGCCCCAGAGACAAAACCACGGATGAGGTTTTGCTCCGCGAGCTGCCGAAAAGAAACTTTGAAATCGAACAGAATGGAGTTGATGCAAAGCTCAAGTTTGAAGCGGACGGCGTATTGGTAGAGCTGGATTCCAGATTTGTCGACGCGGATAGGATTCCTGCAACATCGATCGGCGCTTTACGACTTCAAGACGGCAGCGTTATCGTAGCTAGGTTGCGAGAGGACAGCTCTTTCATGGTCGCAAAAATCCAGAATCGTTCCGATATCGCGTGGATACAAGAAAAAGTCGTGCGCGATGCGAGTGAGCGCCCCGTATCCTATACCGGTGTAGCACTTGATGCATGCGTGGAGATATTGGAGAAAAAAGGCACCATTGTTGTCGTCGGTGCGAGAATGGGCGTGAGTTGCATTTACGTATTCGATCTCGATCATGGCGACGAACTTGACGCAGGGGTTTTCGATCAGCTTCGTTGATCGGGATGCTGTTGATACAAACAAGTCAGCAATATGCTTGGCACGCGTTTACCCATGGAGCAGTGGCAATGACAACATTCCGGTCCATCCGGGATTACCGTGGGTAGAGGTTTAGTCCGTCACCGCGGAAGCAGATCGGGAAACCGAAGCTTCGCCGGGTTTCGAGAACTTCGCGGGCGGAATGCTGGAGGGACGTCAAAGTATTGGTCGAGTGCGTCCTGGTCCGCTTCGGCTCTCATCGTGCGTTGCCGGGAACTCCTGGATTCGAGGGAACAAAACCCTCAACAACATAAGCCCATGCAAGATGTGCTTCAACGTCCGCTCACGCAACAAACACCGAATCGGTCTTGGGCACGCATAACTCTAAAGCAACTGCAGACTTTGCGATTGCTGCTTTCCGAGAAGGTCTGTTATCAGGGGCGATGCGGGGAGCGCTGGAGCGATGTGGAGATGCGTTTCGCGTCCCATTCTCAAGGACCATGATCGTTCCAGTATCGTTGGTCATACCGACGACATTACGTTTCGAGACGAGTTTCCTCATCCCACAAATTGAGTTCGATTTTATTCGTTGCGATCGCATGCTTGTACGAAACAAATCCGTCAAGCGAACGACATTGGAGGAAATCGTTCAATTTCGTCAAAGCTTCTTCAATTGGTAAAAAACAGTGTCTAAAAATGGGTGCGATGTGCGTGGCATAGGAGATAGTTTCTTGTACGTGTCGATCGGACCACGTCATTTTCCATTGGCCATTTAGACTAGCAATCAAAGCGATTCTCTCATCCTTTACCACAATCTGCACCCATGCACCGTCAGTAACGCATTGATACGACCGATGGTATTCAATTTCGGGGATGGCTGCCAAAATCTCCGCCTCGGAAGCGTTGATGAACTGCCGCGCATCATGCCACATTTGTCCCCACCAGTCACGACCATTGGTTGCGGATCTGAAGGTACTAGCCGTTACTCGTTCGGTTAAATTAATCGACATAATAGGAATGCGTTCGATACTGCTGTCAGGCATATAGAACGATTCTCGAATTCCATCGGAGACGTGACCGTGCGTCAACCCGTCCTTAAGTAAGAAATGCACCACGCTCCTACCAAGAATCCGTTCCTCAATAGAAGAGAACTGCTGAATATTCTCGGTGCGACGGTCAGCACTTTCAACATAGAAGACCATATCCGCACGCGCAAAAAACGGATGAGTCGGTGCCTCTCGCAAGTGTAAATGGGGTCCCTGTCGCATATCAATGACAACAGTTGTTACATCCTCTCCAAAGCTCCAACTGCCGTACTGACTATCCAACAGCACTCCGGCAACACAGAGATGCTGAAGAGATTCCAAAGTTTCCCGGCTCACTTATCGCTCCTTAGGCTTCAGATACCAAGAACAGAGACGACGGTCGCCCAAAGCGCACTCAACGTCCAGATGGCAACTCGCCGCAACGGTATCGTTGATTCTACGATCGTTTCAGTGGACGCAAGCTTAGAGGTGGCTTGTGCCGAAATAGTTTGTCGCTTTCGTCGATCACGTCTTTTCATCGCACACCACCTGCAGCCTTGCTTGACTCTACCAGAAGGAGGTATCAGAGGGCGTGCGGATGCCAAATGCAACAAAATTTTCTGGCGGGATTTCGAGTGGTGAATTGCTCGCTGACTTGGCTACTTGCCATCCGCTCTAGTCTTCCCATTTTGACAGGTTGCTCGCGTCTGCGCGATCGCTTGGATGCTGCCGGCATCGACTACAGCTATCCGATCAAGCAAAACGTTTCATCGAAAGACGAGATCCTCTGATGAAGGTTTGAAGGCGTTTTCCCTCTTGAGCAATCGAACGGGTCTCGAACTCCGTGAATTCTTGCTTTGCAAGGCGTTATGGATTTCGAGCAAAGGAGAGTAGTGTTACGAAGAGGCTTGCGCTCGGGGAGGCCGTGATCGAAACGAGACGGCGATATGTGTTGACGTCGCTCTGGGCGCGATGCGGGCGGGACGCCCGCGGTCCGGGGCCACGGGCCCTGCGGCGCGAAGACGATGGGTGGGGTAGGGCTCATTAGAGCGCGATGCGGGCGGGACGCCTGCGGTCCGGAGCGCGATGCGGGCGGGACGCCGGCGGTCCGGGGCCACGATGCAGGCGGGGCGCCAGCGGTCCGGGGTGCGATGCAGGCGGGGCGCCTGCGGTCCAGGGTGCGATGCAGGCGGGGCGCCCGCGGTCCGGAGCGCGGTGCGGTCCGGGGGAGATGCCCGGTCGAAACGGAACGGGGTGGCGGTCGCGTTAAATGGGTATCGTTTGTTGTCTACGCGTTCTCGCCGATGCTTCGAGCGGGGCTGCCTACCCATTTGGATCGCGGAGGAACGTGACGGATGACCGTCGAACCGGCACCGATGATCGACCATTCGCCAATCTCGATCTCGGGGATCACGGAACAACCGATCCCGAGCATCGCCCCGATACCCACTCGAACATTCCCTGCCAAGTGCGAACCGGGCGCGATGTGCACATAGGGTTCAACCCATCCGTCGTGATCGATCGACGCGGATGTGTTGATGATGCAGCCAGCTCCGATCGTGGTCGATGCTCCTATCGCAGCCATCGGCATGACCACTGTACCGGGTCCTAAACAGGCCGACGGCGAAACGTATGCGCACGACGACACGACGGTCGCCAACCGGGCCCCTCGGGCTGCGAGCGATTGGGATAACCGTTCTCGCAAGCCGTTGTCGCCGATCGCTACCAAGAACCATTGGCCATCTTCAATCGCGCGGTCGATGGCTTCCGGAGACTCGGACAACACATCCACTCCGAGCAGCTTGGAGCAGCGTGGCTGCCTGTCCAAACAGCACACGATACGCCAAGCCTGGGTGCTGCGGCACGCTTCGATGACCATCTTTGCATGGCCGCTGGCACCTAATAGGACGATCGGTTCGGATGGCATGATGGATCCGCCGTGGATTACTTGGCCGATTCCTTGAGCGTGGTCAAGTATTCGATCAAGTCCAGAAACTCGGTCGGAGCAATGGTCACTGCCAGATTCTCCGGCATGCTGCTTTGCAGCGCTTGACGGCGTTCGGCGATGTCCTCGTTCTTGTTCAGAGTCCGGGACTTGCCCTCGGGCAACGACAGCACCAGCTCTTCATCCGTTTCCTTGGCGACGAATCCGATCAAGACTTCGTCGTCGTTGGTGCGGATCTGTTCGCTGATGTATTTCTTGTCCATCTTGGCGCTCGGTTCCACGATGGACTCGATTAAGTCATGGCGATTGAGCCGCGTTCCGACGTTGGTGAGTTCAGGCCCGAACTGGTAGCCTTTGTCGCCGACCTTGTGGCAGTTCGCGCAGACGCGGGCGAAGACTTGTTGGCCTGCCTTGGCGTTGCCTCGAAGGGCTTCGATGGCTTCGTACGCGTTGTTGCGCTGGATCTGCGCCTTGGGGTCGGCCGGTTGGACCAGTACCTTGATGTGCTTCTCAGCCGCCAGGCCCGGGCCTGCCGATGCCAGGAATCGATCGATGAACGGGATGGCTTTTTCGTAGCGTTTCGCCAGTTCTCCGGATCGGTAGAGCGGTTCCCACGTTTGTTGCGTGGAACCGATGGCATGTTCGACAACGTAGGTCAGCCACGGATCCATTTCGCCAGAAGCGATCTGCAAGAGGGCTTCGACGGCCGCGGGGTCTTGGTAATAGCTCAAGGCTCGAGCGGCTTCGGCACGCACTCGCGGGTGGGAGTCTGTCGAGGCGCGGCGCATGCGTTCGAGGGCGTCGGGGATCCATCGCTTCATGTCGGACACTACGTGGACCGCGGCGGCGCGAGCCCGGGGTTCGGGGCTGCTGAGCACGGCATCCAGCAACGCGGTGTCGACCGTGTGGTGGCATTGCAGCACCCAAAGCGCTTCGGTGAGCAAGCGCGCGTGCTCGGGATCGTTGGCGGGGATGGTCGGGATCCATTGTTGAATCGCTCGCAACACGGTTTGCGTATCGCGATCGGCGAGTTCGCGTCGAGCGCGAGCCCGCGTGCGCGGTTCAAACTCGCGGAATTGCTCCAGCAGTTCCCGTTCGGACTTGCCGTACTGCGTCACCGGAGTGAGCAGCGGGCGGTCCTTGGCGAACAAGCGATAAATGCGGCCTCGAACTTTGTCGCGATTGGGATCGCGCTGCGAGTATTGCATGTGTCCGATGAGCGCGTTGCACCAATCGCCGAACCACAACGCACCGTCTGGACCGATCTGCGGATCCGCAGGACGAAAGTTCTTGTCGGTCGAGCGGATCAAGTCGTCGGGCTTTTTGTCTCCGAGCATCAATCGCTCCCCGGCGAATCCAGCGCCATCATCGCGGAAGCTGAAGCGAGGCAGGCCATTCATATTGATCACGCATGCGTAGGTGAATTGCCCTTGCATCGATTCCGGGAAATGGCGCGACAGGATCAATTCGTTACCGAGGGCTGGGCGCATGCCTTGGTTGTCGAAGATCGGATTGAGACCGCGGCGCGGCCCGATTTGGCTGCCCGAGAGGGCCGTGGCCCAATGCTGCTGCGCATTGGTGCCGTCGCCGACGATGCCTTGGCCCCAGGGCTCGAACATCATGCACCATGGGTTCCCGTATCCGGGCGTCGTGAATCGCGAGATCTCAAAGGTCTTGGGATCGAAGACATAGCTGCCGGCAGCTCCTGCCCAGCGCTTGGGCCCCCAAGGGGTCTCCAGCGTGGTCGTCATCGCTACGCCTTCGAGCATGTGGAGCAACCCACCGTGCGAGAATTCAAAAGCACCGATGGTATGGTGGGTATCGTCGGTCCCCCATCCATCCAGGATTTCAACGACTTGATCGGCCACGTCATCTCCGTCGGTGTCCTTGAGCCAAATCAACCGCGGTTGGTCGACGACGAGGACGCCTCCGTTGTAGAACTCAAAGCCGGTGGGGCAATGCAGTTTGTCGTAGAAGACTTTAGAGCGATCGGCGGAACCGTCGTTGTCGGTGTCTTCGAGGATGACCAGTTTGTCGTAAGGTCGGGAATCGCCTGGACGCCATTGCGGGTAGGTCGGCATGCACGCGACCCACAGCCTGCCGCGGTTATCGAAATTCAGTTGGACCGGTTTGGCCAACTCTGGAAAGCGGGTTTCATCGGCGAAGAGTTTGATCTGCAGACCATCCGGGACAGTGGTGGCAGCGATGAACTCGTCCGGGCTGAGGTATTTGAGTTCGGGTGGTTCGGAGTACTTCTGCACAGGCGTACCGAAGCGCGTCGGAGGAACGATGAGCTCTTCGGTGGTCGAGTCATCGATCGCGGGTTTAGGTTTGCCCGAAGCGACCGTCCAAATGGCTGCGTCGCGCAGCATTGCCATTTGACGGATCTTGTTGTACTCGCGAGGGAACGTCTCATGGTCCCAGGTGCGGCGACCACCGTAGACGTACCATCCATTGACCATGCGGTAGTCTTGCAAGTGGATCCACGATTTGTCGTTGACCAGCGAACGCAAGTCTTCCACGGCATCGCGTTTGGAGGCGACGGGATTGCGTTGGGCGCGATCGCCGAAGAGTTTCTTGGAAAGCAATTCGCCGACCAAGCGATCGCCTTCGGAAGTGACTTGATAGCCGGCGAGCGTGTATTGGCAACCGGGTTTTGCTGCGAAGGCTTGCGCGGTCTCTTCGAACAGCTCGACCACAGGCCAGCCGGTTTGAGCGGCAACGCGGCGCACGGCAGCCGAGTACGCAGCCAGATTTGCGTTGATGGGCGGGGCAGCGGGCAAGAGGGGATCGTGGGTGTCCTCGAAAGCGATCGGGCCGACCAACACGAACCGCACTTTGCTGCCGGTGTTGTCGCGCGTGTACTTTTCTGAGAACCGTTCTAGGAAGCGAATGTAGTTGGCGACGAAGCTATCGACGCCATCGGGCCCGGCATAGGATTCGTTGAACCCAAAGAAACAGAACACCGTGTCGGGCGAGAATTGATACAAGGGATCATCGAGCAACGCGTAGCTGCCCGGTCGCTGCTGCACGGTGACTTCGTCGGCGGGGCGTGCGAAATTGCGAACTTGGAGGTGCCTGTCCGGAAACGCGAGATGGAGCTGCGTTTCGAAGTGACCGTAGAGGTTCATCTTCTCGGCGAGGGAGTTTCCGACCAGCGCGATCCGCTCGCCGTCGAAAAAGTCGAGCGGCAGCGCAGCGGGCTTGAGCGCCGGCCGTGGATCGCGAGCGGGCGGGGCGAGCAGTTGTCGGCCCGGTACGTCGCCTTCCTTTTGCTGCGCCCATCCGCTCGGGGCGGATCCTACCCAGCAGGCTGCGATCGCCAAAACCATGCCGCAGCCCCAAACCATCGGACGACTAAGTGTCCGTGCGGGCGGGAGCAACCCGGTCGTCTCGGAGGATACGGGCCCGGAAATCAGGGTCGGAAGGGAGTCGGATGCGGCCGTGTGCGTCGGCGGAAGTTCGGCAAGCGAGGGCTTTGCAAGCATGGGTGGGAACGCCTGAGGAAAGAGGAACGGGGGCGGACGAAATCCGCGACCCGTCGAAACCATGGGACCATATCCTAATTCGACCCGCAACAATCCACAAAGCCCCACGGAATTTCAGGGAACCTCGTGCGCGTTGGCGGCCTCTTGGTGTTGCAGGCGGCGGGCCGCGGTGGGGTGGGGTTCCAGCTCGGAAACAGAGCTCTCCACGACCAAACGAAAAATCCCGAAATCACCCCCGCGATGGCCGACAACCGTTGCCTTGGAAGCACGGATTGGCCGTGAACCCGCAGTGCCAAAGTGCAGAATGAAGATTTCGCGTAGTGAACCGACCGGCATGAAAATCGGCTACACTGACTGGACTGCTACGATGGAACAGGAACGACCACCCCACCTCACGCAGGAGGACGCAGAATGAGCGATAGCTCAACACTGGATTGCAGTGTGCTGGTTCTGAATCGGTTCTATATGGCCATTCGCGTCATCGACGTACGGCGTGCCATGACGTTGCTGTATCGGGGTTGCGCCGAAGTCATCACCATCGAAGACGATCAGTACACCAACTACGACTTTGAGAATTGGTGCGAACTGTCGGAGTTGCAGGCGTTGGAAAAGCAACCGGGGGAAGACTACATCAAGACTCCCACACGCGAGTTGCAAGTGCCTCGCATCGTGCGTCTGGTCTTCTACGATCGCATTCCCAAATCGACGGTGCGGTTCAATCGCAAAACTCTCTTCGCGCGCGACGGCTACCGATGCCAGTACTGCGGACAGACGCGTCCGATGAGCCAACTCAGTTTGGACCACGTCGTGCCGCGCTCTCAAGGCGGTCGCACGACTTGGGAAAACGTCGTCTGCTCGTGCACGACGTGCAACAGCCGCAAAGGAGGGCGCACGCCGATCCAAGCCGGCATGAAGTTGCTCACCGACCCTGTGCGGCCCACAGCCAACCCAGGGATTGCCGTCACCCTGAGAGACCCACGCTATCAATCGTGGAAGACATTTCTGACGACTGCAGGAAACGCTAGCTAGCGCATTGCCCTAGCTAGCATCCCGTATTGGCGTTGTCGGGGGATAGCCATCAAGTCGACCTAGCGTTGAAATCGGAAATCTCCTAGTTTGCCACGTCGACTCCGATGCTGCGCGGACGGTGATACGGCATGGACCGAGAACGATCGGTATGGTCCGAGAATCGCGCGCAGTGGTTGGTGCCAGCGATGAACGCGCGGCATGCGAACGCCGCTTGGTGGATCGTGCGTGCAAGCGTTGCATCGTGGAACGGGTCGCAGGAAGCGCACCCTGGCAGCGAGTCTCGCACCCCTACGGAATGAATCCTTGTCCCATGTTTAGTCGAATGCGTTTCGAGAACCCTGATCCCAGAGTGCCGGTTGCAGTCCGCGAATGCTTCGCGATGCGCAGCCCGAGAACGGGATGGGATGGGACGCAGTTCGCCTGTGCACTGATGGGCTGGCTAGCCTGCATCGTCTGCGTCGCATGGTTGGGGAGTTTCCCTGCACGCGCTCAATCCTCAGCAGGATATGCCGCGACCAAACCCGATCGCGTGCCGAGCGTTGCCGATGGCAACTTGCATGCATGTTGCTGGGTCTCGATGGACCGGTTGGTGGCTGTCGGTGAACGCGGGTTGATCTTGCTCTCCTCGGACGGTGGCAAGCAATGGAACACGGTTGGCGAACGCTCCGGTTCGACCTACTATGCCGTGGGATTTGACGCGACCAGCCCGGGACAATCCAGTACGAATGGATTGGTGGTCGGTGGAACGATCGAACCCTTTCAAGGCCGCAGTGCAGGCAGTGTCGCGATCACGCGCGATGCGGGTCAGACATGGACAGCCATTAAAGGGCATGGACTGCCGAGACTGATCGGGTTGCAATCGCTCGGGAATCGCCATTGGCTGGCGTGGGGCGATTGGTCGAGCCATTGGCAATCTTCTTTGTTTGAGACCATCGACGGAGGGGAAACCTGGACACCGCGGTCCGTCCCATGCGGCCATCTCCAAGGAGCCGCCGTCTCGGACGATGGAACGACGGTTCTCGTGGATCGCTCGAGTCGCGTTTTTTTCTCGCGAGACGGGTTGGAGTTCACACCGCTTGCGATTCCCAGCAGCCCTTTCCATCCGCTTCGCTTTTGCCGACTGACCGAATCCGGTTGGTGGCTGGGAGGCGACCATGGGGTGTTGTTGCATTCGCAAGATGGACAAACCTGGAGCTCTGTTCGATTGCCAGGAAGCGAATTGGATCACTCCTTGATGTCGTTTTCGAACCTCGAATCGAGGGGTGATTTTGTCTGGGTCGTCGGGCAGCCGGGCAATGTCGTCTGGCGATCGACGGATGCAGGTCGGTCCTGGGATGTGATCCCCGCGCATCCATCGAGCGAATGGAGTTCGATCTCTGCGCTCAATGAGAATCTGTTGGTTGCCTGCGGCGAGCGAGGACGCGTGTTGCTGACGCGCAACCGCGGACAGGCTTGGTGGAATGCCCATCGATCGGCGGAGCGGCTATCGACGTTGGCATTGGTCTCCACCCATCGCAATGTTCCTTGGGATGTACTGACCTACGTCACGCATGAAGGCGCCCGCCGCGCGGGTGTGGTCGTCGTGCACGACCAGCACTTTGGTCAAGCCTTAGCGCATCAGCCCGAATGGCCAGAGCGGCTGTCGAGCACGGCAGCCGCTATGCATCTGGATATCGCCAAGGTGTTGGTCGGATTTCCGGTCGGAGATTTGCGCAGCGGCATTCGCCCAACCGATTTGGCCTACTATGCAACCCCCCGATCGGATACGCTGCAGCCCGCAAACGCCTCCGAACGCAACAGCGAATTGGTGCGTCAGTTGGTGATGTTGATCCGCATGCACCGCCCCGATGTGGTGGTCACCGAAGATGTCGCGTCGAGTCAACCGCTGGAAGCCGCGACGGCTTCGGCGGTGCAGCATGCCATACAGTTGGCGGCCAATCCGGCATACCCCTTGGTCTCGCGCGAGAGCGGCATCGAACTCCCCGCATGGAACGTTCAGCGAACCCTGCTGCGAAGCACTACCGGAGGTGGTTTTTCACTGGTGCCGACCATGCTGCTCAAGAACGCAGGCATGGTGCTATCGGACGCCATGGCCCCGGTCCATCCGCTGTACGATTCGGATCCGTATGCCAAGGCACCCTTGCAAACGCGAACCACGTATCGCTTAGCCAATCAACGCTTGTCCAACATTGCCCAGCCGCTTGAAGGATTGATCCTCGACGCCGAGACGTTGCGAGTGGAACCGATCCGCAGCAAAACGAAACTGTCCGTCGTGATGGCCTCGGCCACAGCCCCTCAAAAGATCGCGGATCTCTTGAAGACGCGCGGGTCGGGGGTCACCATCGAGACCGCATGGGATGAAGCCTTGCGGACCTTTGTCAAATCTTCGACTCCCACCACGGCCGCAGAATCCCTGTGGACCATCGCACTGGAATCGCGGCGACAAGGGAACTGGCATCGCTGGCACACTGCGTTGCAACTCTTGAGTGAAATGCATCCCGATGGGCAATATGCCGAGGTGGCATTCTCCGAGTGGATGCAGCACTTTGGAAGCGCGGAAGTGCAGCGCGCGATCGCGCAACAATTGGCTCCCATGGAAGCCAAACCGATCGGGACCGAAGCCCAAGCGGAGTCGGTATCCGGCAACCAAACGTCCCCCTTTGCAACGCGCGATACGCAGGTGGCCAAGGTTTCCCACCAACGCAATCTTCGATGGACGCCGATCGCTCGAGGTCGCGGCACACAAGAGTTCAGTCAATTGCTCAGCCGTTGGCCGGACTCCTGGCAAACGCGCAAATCCGAGCCCGCCTACGCGTGGTTGATCACTTCGCGAGCCCGGACACATCAATGGCTCAAGCACGGCCAAGAAGACGACGCGAACGAAACGTTCTTTTGGCCACCCTATCAAGCGAGTTTGAGCGATTGGAGTGGAATCCATCTCCAGGAACGTCAATCCATCGATCACCCGGCCGCCATTCCGGTCATGCCTCGCATCACCGAACGTCCCTACCTCGATGGCAAGGACGATGAAGCCTTATGGAAGCAGTCGCTCTCCATGCGATTGGTAACCGCGTGGGCAGGTGATACGCCGGGCACCGAGATTCGATTGTGCCGCGACGATGCTTTCCTTTACGTCTTTTGCCGCTGTCCAAAAGATCGCGCCGCGGCCCAAGCCAACGATCCCAACGGACGCAAGCGCACCGCGAGCAAGACCGTCAACAAACCCAAGCAACGCGACGGCATCTCGGAGTTTGAAGATCACGTCAAACTCAAGATCGACATCGATCGCGACTATGCCACATGGTTTGAGTTTGGATGGGATGTTCAAGGCGAAACGCTGGATCAATGCAACGACATGCGATGGTGGAATCCAACGTGGTATGTCGCCCAACAGAATGATGCGGACACATGGTCCACGGAAATCGCCATCCCGGTGGAGAGTTTACTGGGTAGCCCGCCCGAGGCATCCGAGTCAGTGGTACGCGGTGGCGGTTCTCGTCGTCGCCGTAGGGGGGTTGTGGTTGGCTGA
>JBKCUI010000226.1:0-4039 GCA_046318495.1 Pirellula sp.
CTGGAAGCTCGCTCCGCTTCTGCCATCCGAAAAACTCTCGCCTTGAGTTCCAAGAGCGCCAGTTGCCACGGCTGGATTGGGGCTTGGGCTTCGTTTTCCGCAGTCTGGCTTGCTTTCGCAAAAGCCTCCTCGAAAATCACCCAGACCGCTTGTTCTGGAACGCCTTGGATCTGCATGCTGAGCGCGACGGAAGCAAGCTGAAACCAATCCTCGCGGGACTTGTTCGCGATGGCTTGCCATTGCTTGAGGGAATCGCTGAGTCGATTTGCCCGAGACCATGCTTCCGCTGCCCCACGTCGATACTGCGATGCTTCGGGTGCCAGAGCGATCGCTTGTTCGAACGCAGCCCCAGCACGATCCCACTGGGATGTGTTCATGCATGCATTCGCCAAAACACCAAGGAGTTCGGCTTGGAGAGCGCTGCCACCTTCAACCTTGCCGTTTGCGATCTCCTCGAGTAGCCTCGAGACTGAGACGAAGTCGTTTTGAGTGATGTAATAAGACACCCAGAGTTGCTTGCCGGTTCTCATCCAAGGATCCGCGGCAGCCTTGCGGAAATGAACCGATTCTCTGCGAATGGCTTCATCCATTCTCTCGAGAGACTCGCGGGCTTCGCTGGATCGCCTGAGATCAAGAAGCAGTTTGACCTTCCGAAAGTGCAGCAACGCCGTGGGAGGCAACCCTTGTTTGATCCCTTCACTCCATATGTTGAGGGCATTTTCGATGTTGCCTTGTTCGATTTCGATGTCACCGAGAACAGAGAAGACCGCGGTATCCCTCGCTTGAAGCAAGTCACTGTTGGTTCTCGCGCGCTGCAAAAGTTCTTTGGCCTTAAGCAATTCTTGCTCGCGAACGGTTTTTTGTTCGTTGGCAAGTGCTTGCTGCGCGCGTTCCAAATGAAACTGGCTAGCAGCTTTCAGAATGTCGACGTTTTCTGGGAACCGTTCAAGGGATTTCGCGACGGCACCTGCGGCTTCAATTGGGTCAAACTGCGATAGGATCGCGAAATGTGCCAACCAAGCTTTCGGATCGTCGGGATGGTTTTCGAGCAAGGGATCGAGATAGTCACGAAGGCGTTGACGAAGAGCTTCCTCCGATTCGTTCGCGAGTTTCGAGTTTTGGAGCAATCGTCGATCGTTCAAGACGACGGATGCAAATCCCAAAGTGAGATCCGGGTCACCTGGTGAATTGGCAAGCGATCGCACGAGTAAGTCGACAGGGTGCATTGCTCCAAGCGGCCATATCCACTCGGGTGCCTGCGAATTCGAATACTTATCCCATTGATCTTCCCTTTGCTGTAAGGCGAGTCGGAATCTGCAGAGGGCCAGCATGCGTTCGATGCTGAGGTCTTCCTGTTTGCCTGCGAGTTTCGCTATTTCTTGAAGCGCACCTTCGTAGTTGCCGATTTCGGTTTGCCTTGCGATCAAGGACCGCCTCAGTTCCGGCACCTTCGATTTCAACAGCGAGTTCGTTTCGCAAAGCCCGATCGCTGTGAAGAACTCCGGGATCAATCCTTGAATGCCGAACAGATCCAATGGCGACTGGTTCACCAATTCAACCAATTCGACTCGTCTCGCCACATCGTCTGGTCGAAAGGCAAGGTACTTTTGCAGGTACTCGATGGCCTCGTTCCACTCTTGTTTAGCTTGATGTGCCTGCGAGCGTTTCAATAGCGAGTCCGCCAAATTCACGCGTTGCCAACGATGCACGAGGAACAACGCCGGAACCAGCAGGATGAGGAGGAGCCATGAACCGGCGAATCGCGGCCAATTCCATTTCAGATTTCGACCACTTTTGGCTAAGACGTTCACGCGTGCACGTTCGGTGATGCTGAAGTACTCATCGCCCACTTGGGCGCTGGTGGATCATGGGGAAAACTGTTTGGGATGTCGCGACTTTCGACTTTGGCTGCCGCGGCATTTGACGCGAAACTTGCTCCGGAAGACACGCTTCGGAGCAGCGTTTTGGCGTCGATTTTCAACGGACGAATCATCGCATGGAACGCCTCTTGGGCAAGTCCCGAATCGGCGACTTCCTGCATTTGATAACCGATCGGAACAGCAATGCGGCTTAGAAAAAGACGCATCGCATCGCGAGTCGTGATCGAAACGACAAGGAACGCCTCTTGCGTCTTCGCGAAGAAAGAATCGCGAAGCGGGAAGGCCTGCAAGGAAGCTCAGGAGGCGGTCGTTGTCACGCATTTCTGCAGCGCGAGACGGTGCGGACGCACCACTTCATCGAGTGACCGTAAAGTGCCAATTCCCTAGGATCGCCTCCGCCTGGAGGAACAGAGGCCATTCGTGCCACCCGCGAATGGCACTTTCCAGGTCCAGTGTGGCGGACAAGTCAACTCGCACCAGCGATGCGCCGAAGGAAATCGTTACCGGCCTCGGGTGGCACGCAACGCGGATGGACTGTAGGACGGGTCTCCAGGCCCGTCGCTCGCACCCATACCATCCTAGGACGGGTCTCCAGGCCCGCCTTCGCGCTCGAACGCCCCGTCGTCAACCGTTTCCACCTCCCTTAGCTCCCTTCTCCACCGCGACGGAGAAGGACTGGGGATGAAGGGGCGAAGCAAGCCATCCACGCGAGCTACATTGCGATGACAGCACACGGCTAGGAAGAGAACCTAGCTCGAACCGCTAAGCCTTGACGGTCCACGTATCGCCGCTCGAGAAGAGCTTTTGCAGATCCCCGCGACCCTTTTGAGCAACCGCGTGATCGATTTGCCCCCGCACCGCTTCCTCAAACGTCTCATGCACCACATTGCGGAACACGCCGATCGGTTCGGGGAACGCCGGATGCCGCATGCGCGAGAGCAAATAGACAAGCGCCGGATCCGCGTGCTCGTCATGGAACAGCAAATCGTCTTCCTTCACCTTGCCATCCGCCAACGAGACCACTTCCATCGAGAAGCCTTGCAGCCGGATCCCGCGATCGCGGTTCTTGCCAAAAATCATCGGCTTGCCATGCTCCAGCTCAATGGTCGTGTCGTCGCGCGTGGCTTTGTCTTGCGCGTAGCTAAACGCGCCGTCGTTGAAGACGTTGCAGTTTTGATAAACCTCGACGAAGCTCGTCCCGCGATGCTCGGCAGCTCGCTTGAGCACCCCCGACAAATGCTTGATGTTGCTATCGACCGAGCGGGCGATGAAGGTCGCTTCGGCCCCGATCGCAATGCTGATGGGATTGAGCGGATGATCGACCACCCCCATCGGCGTGCTCTTGGTGATCTGCCCTTCCACGCTCGTGGGCGAGTATTGCCCTTTGGTCAATCCATAGATCCGGTTGTTGAACAACACGATGTTGAGATCGACGTTGCGGCGCAAAAGATGGATGAAGTGATTGCCGCCGATGCTGAGTGCATCCCCGTCGCCGGTGATGACCCAAACGCTCAAGTCGGGACGGGCTAGCTTGAGCCCCGTCGCTACCGCCGGTGCGCGACCGTGGATCGAGTGAACGCCATACGAATTGATGTAGTACGGAAAGCGACTGCTGCATCCGATGCCGGAGATGAAGACGGTCTTCTCGGGTGGAATTCCGATCTCGGGCAAAACCTTTTTCATCTGCGCCAAGATGGAGTAGTCGCCGCATCCTGGGCACCAGCGGACGTCTTGGTCGCTGGCGAAATCATCGGGCTTGAGGACTTGAAGGGCTGTGTTCATGGCTGGCTGGAACTAGGTAAGGATTCGGTTCGGTGAATTCGTTGCCGCGTGCGAGACGGGGCAGGGCAGGGGAGCGAGCTAGGCAACGTCAACCTCGCTCTTCCCAGCGCGTGGCAAGGGAGTTACTTGGAGATGGGATGGCTGCCGCCGCGAGCCGTCGATTTGGTCAACTCGTGGATCTTGTCGACCAACTCGGTCACGGTGAACGGCTTGCCCTTGATCTTGTTCATGCCGATGGCATCGACGAGATAACGGCTGCGAATGAGCATCCGCAGTTGCCCCATGTTGAGTTCGGGAATGAGGACTTTGTCGTAGCGCGACAGGATCTCGCCCAAGTTGCTGGGGAAGGGATTCAAGTAACGCAGGTGAGCCAAAGC
>JBKCUI010000227.1:0-24300 GCA_046318495.1 Pirellula sp.
GCATTGCGGCGATAGAAGGTTAGCGTTGCGCGAGCCCGTGGGACGCGGCGGCGTCCCATTTGTTGGTGAGGTTCTTTGTTGCGGCAAATGCGATCTCTCCGCATCAACGCTGCTGCGAGCCGGGATACAATGTCTGGATCAAGCCGATTGCGACGATTTCGCATCGCGGGCCGATTCGCGTTGGGGTAGCTGATGCGGTCCATTTTTTTCTGGCACAGCCATCGGTTGTGCGATAGCGGTGGATATGGGGTGCAACGCAGTGCATCCTTTCCTCTGGGTCGAATTCGAAAGCGTCATCATGTTTGTGGATCGTGTCGAAATTGAAGTGATCGCAGGTCGAGGCGGCGATGGGTGCATGGCGTTTCGGCGCGAGAAGCACGTACCGCGAGGCGGACCATGCGGCGGGGACGGAGGCGATGGGGGCAGCGTGGTGATTCGGGCCAAATCGGGCGTCAACTCGCTGGTTTCCATTGCCCATCAACGGCATTGGCGAGCAGACCACGGCTCGCCGGGTTTGGGCTCAGATTGCCATGGTCGCAATGGTAAGGATCTCATCTTGGAGGTCCCTCCTGGTACGGTGCTGCTCGATCGGGAGATCGGAATCGAGCTGCGCGACTTAGTAAACGATGGCGATGAGATCGTCGCGGCGCGCGGGGGCAAAGGAGGATGGGGCAATACCCACTTCAAATCCTCGACCAATCAAGCACCCCGTCAGACCACCTCCGGTGGGGTGGGAGAATCGCGGCGGTTGATTCTGGAGCTCAAGTCGATTGCCGATGTTGGTTTGATCGGGATGCCGAACGCTGGCAAGAGCACCATGCTCAGTCGGCTGTCGCGCGCTCGGCCTGAGATCGCCGACTATCCGTTCACGACCAAGTTTCCGAATCTTGGGATGGTGAGTGTCGACATGGACCATGCGTTCGTGATGGCCGACATTCCAGGGTTGATCGAAGGGGCGGCCGAAGGGCACGGGCTGGGGCACGATTTCCTGCGGCATATCATGCGAGCCGGGATCTTGGTTCATTTGGTCGAGCCCATGCCGATGGATCAATCCGACCCGATCGCCAACTACCGGATCATTCGTCATGAACTCGAAGAGTACTCCGAAGAATTGGCGCATCGGCCAGAGATTGTCGTGGTGACCAAGTCCGAGTTGCCGGGAGCCGATGACGTGCATCGTCAATTGAGCACCACGATCGGGCGCGACGATGTGCTGCTGGTCAGCGCGGTGACAGGAGTTGGCTTGAACCAATTGGTGCGCCGCGTCTCCAACTTGTTAGAAGAGCAAAAGAAGCTCGTGCGATGATTGTCGTAGACATCGGCAATAGTGGATTGCGGGCCGCAAGTGTCTTATCGACTGGCCTGTCCAATTCTCAGCAAGCGAGCGCTGGGATGCCGGGCTTGGGCCGCGTGTTCAAGCTGTCGTGGAGCGCTGTCGGTCACTCGATTCACAAAGCCCAACCGCAGCGCATCGAGCGCTCGGGAGAACGCTGGAGTCAATTGGGCGATCGGGAAGCCCTGGAGTGGATCGTGGACCAGTGCGACCCCGAGCATGTGGGCGTCTGGAGGATCGCGAGCGTCAATCGCTCCGTCATGGACAGTCTATGTCAATGCATCCGCAGCAAGCATCCTGCGGCGCGGATCGAACCGATTCGGGCTGCGGATGTTGGGCTGGAAATCGACGTCCTGTATCCCGATCGCGTTGGCATCGACCGGTTGCTGGCGGCGCGAGCAGCATTGCGGATCGTGCGTCGCGGCGAAGCTGAAGCGACACCGATCATCGTCGTCCAAGCAGGAACGGCATTGACGATCGATTGGGTGACGGAGCGCGACTGCTTTGCCGGTGGGGCGATTCTGCCCGGGGTAGGATTGGCGTTGCAAGTCTTGGCCGCTGGGACCGATCAGTTGCCGTGGTTGCCAACCGATTCGATCACCGACTTTCCAGCATTGCCTGGCAAGAGCACCGATCAAGCCATTGCCGCCGGGGTGCATGCATCGGTGGTGGGTGGTGCGAGATTCTTGATCGAGCGTTATCGGCAAGGGCGAGCGATTCCGGTGGTGATCTCGGGCGGAGATGGGAAGTTGTTGCGTTCGGTCATCGAGGGGCCGGTGCAGGTCGTGGAAAACCTCGTGTTATTGGGATTGGCGTTGAGTCCGAACTCGTGAAACGTCGCAAAGCTGTCGCACTGCTGATCGAGACCTCGAATGCCTACGCGCGGGGGTTGTTGGAAGGCATCGTCAAGTACCAGCGCGAGCACGATCGATGGTCGATCTATTTGCCCGAACAAGAGCGTGGAGCGAAGCCGCCGTTGTGGTTGGGCCAGGTGGCATTGGATGGTGTGATCGCGCGCATCGAGACCGCCGCGATCGCGCGTGCGGTTTCAGATCTGCATGTGCCCGTAGTCGATGTCAGTTCGGCGCGTCGCGTCGCGCATGTTCCTTGGATCGAAACCGATGATGCGGCTATCGCACAGTTGGCCTTTGATCATCTCTATGAGCGTGGATTTCGATCGTTTGGGTTTTGCGGACCGCAAGGTTTGAATTGGTCCCGATGGCGATGCGAGCATTTTGTGCAGTGCTGTCGCACGGCGGGGAATGCGTGCTCGGTGATGCTGACCCCTTCGCCTTACGGCCGTGGCCAGAACGACCGTAACGGTTCGGATTTGCCATCGCATGCGCTGGCGGAATGGCTGGCTGCACTCCCCAAGCCGACCGGTATTTTTTGTGCGTATGACATCCAAGCACAGATCGTTCTAGATCGGTGTCGCAATTTGGGGATCGCGGTTCCGGAGCAGCTGTCGGTGATCGGTGTCGATAACGATCCGCTCCTGTGCGATCTCGCTCGTCCGTCGCTGACGAGCATTGCTCCCGATGCGATAGGCGCAGGATACTTCGCTGCGGAGTGGCTCGAACAAGCCATGAGCAGTCGCAAGCGCGTGCGTCCCGAAGCGAGCGCGCCGATGCGTTTGATGCCGCCGATCGGAATCGTGGCTCGGCAGTCGACCGACGTGTTGGCCGTGGACGACCCAAACGTCGCCAAGGCCATCCAATTCATTCGCGACCATGCATGCGATGGCATCCAAGTGGAGGATGTGTTGCGACACGTGGCCATGTCGCGTCGGATGTTGGAGACGCGATTTGTTGCGGCCACGGGCAAGACCCCGCATGAGATGATCGCGATGATGCGCCTGGTGCGCGTCAAGGAGCTGTTGTTGCAAACCGACCTGTCGTTGGAGGCGATCGCCGAACGGGCGGGATTTGAGCATCCCGAGTACATGAGTGTGGCGTTTCGCAAAGCGTACGGATTGCCTCCTGGAAGGTATCGAAAGCAATCGCTCGGATAGGGAAGCCCTCGGGCTGCCGGCGCATTGCGCTTATCCGTTACTTTCGACGGCGTCCGATTCTCTTTTCCAGATTCCGTCGGAAAACATTGCCGAATCGGTAGAGCCTCCCAAATCGTCGGGCAAGTTATAGCATCCGAACCTTTGAGAATGCTGCTTGAACCGATGCTTGGAGCGGTGCGGTTGCTATGACTGCCAATAAACCAATCTACTTGTTGTTTTGCGAAGGACAGACCGGCCAGCGCGGCAACCATCCGATGGACGAGCGCGGGCGCTGGCGATTCGTGCTTGAGAATGTCCAGACCGGGGAGCGGACCGAAGCGTGCGATACCGAGACGGTTAGCCATCCGGATCGGACTTCGTTGATCGCGGTCATGCGGGGATTGGAAGCGTTGGATCAACCGAGTCGCGTGACGTTGATCACCACCAATCGCTATGTCGCACGCGGTTTGCAATACGGGCTGGTGGAGTGGCGAGAGAACGACTATTGCTGGGAGCATTTCGGCTCGGTGCAGCCGGTCCGCAATGCCGATTTGTGGCGGCGTATCGATGGTGCATTGAGGTACCACGAGGTGCATTGCCGCTGGATGGCAGAAGATGCGGCTGCCGACGGCGCGACGGACGATGTGCGCGCCGTCCCCATCGTTACCATCGAGGATGCAGTGGCTACGCAGGTTCGCGAAGACGAGGAACGGGAGGCGGTTCGCCCGCATGCGTTTCCACGCAGCGGCGCGGAGATGATGCGAGGGCAGCGCGCGGCGGCGCGTCGCGATCGATCGTTAGCGCTTGTTTCATCGCGAGAATCGGTATGCGTGGAAAACTCGATCGAGGATGCATGCGAACAGGCTGGGATCGCCGATGGATCCGGGTACGGCGGATCGGATTGGGATCCTGCTGAGGCACAGGACCCAGAGCCATTGGATCAAGCGGTGCGCGAGAGGCGATCACAGCGCGTTTCGAGCCGGACGTATTGGGTGGCAAGTGCCGAGTTTCGCGATGCCGATTCCATCGAGGACGATCGTTGCGAGGATTACTTTCGCGATGCTTCGGAATCGGGGGATGTCCTGGCTGAGAATCGCGAGGAGCAGGTTGCGCCGGAATTGGGATTGGCGGCGTATCGTTCCGACGGAGCGGGTGCGTTGCCCGAGGCCATGGACGTGCCGACGTTGATTCGTCGACCGGTCCTACCTTGGATCGTACGCGCTCAGATGGGATGGGTTTGGGAGGGGATCTTGGCATTGGATTTTGTCCTGGTGTCTTGTTTGCAGTGCATGCTGCTTCTCGATCCCCGTCGCGAAGGGTTTCGCTCGCGCAAACGCTAGTGATGGCGAGGTGGAGCGCGCGAATGGTAGTGGGGGATTCGAGCGTGTCGGTCCCCCACCGATTTTCAGGATTTCGTTATATTCGGAGCGAATGTGCAGACTCAGTGGACCTTGGATGAATTGACGGACGTCGTGCAAGGCAGGCTTTCGAATCCTGCGGATTTGCTCGGCCCGCATGCGGTTCACGTCGAAGGGCGAGATGCCGTTGCGGTGCGCTCGTATCTTCCAGGAGTTCAGCGGGCATGGCTGATCGATGGCCACGGCGCGGGAGAAGTCGCCAGGCCGATGCGTCGATTGCATCCTTCCGGAGTGTACGAAGGGGTGCTCGCAGTCCGCGACGTCAGCACGGCCAAGTATCGAATTCGCGTATCCAATTCCCAAGGCAGCACCACCGAGATGAACGATCCTTATGCGGTCCCAACCTACCTGACGGATTTCGATCGCCATCTATTCAATTCGGGCAAGCATTGGAAGATCTACGACAAGCTCGGATCGCACGTGCGAGCGGTCGAGGGCGGTTCGGGCGTGAATTTTGCTGTCTGGGCACCGAACGCGCAGAGCGTACAAGTGGTCGGGGATTTCAACCATTGGGATGGGCGCTCGCACTGCATGAACAAGCAGATCCCGTCTGGGATTTGGGAATTGTTCGTGCCGAACATCGGCGTCGGGATGAAGTACAAGTACCGCATTCGGACCGAGGATGGCCAGATCGTCGACAAGACCGATCCATTCGGCGTGTACGCGGAGTTGCCGCCGCGGACGGCGTCGGTGGTGCAGTCGCTCGACGGATATGCGTGGAACGATTCTGCGTGGATGCAGCAGCGCGTTGAACGCAATGCGTTGGAGCAGCCCATCTCCGTGTATGAAGTTCATCTCGGTTCGTGGCGCAAGAGCGCCGAGGGCGTGCATGGGTGGATGAACTATCGAGAGCTCGCGCATCAGTTGGTGGCGTATTGCCAAGAGCTCGGGTTCACGCATTTAGAGCTACTGCCGATTTCCGAGCATCCCTTCACTGGGTCGTGGGGGTACCAGACCGTAGGCTACTATTCGGTAACCAGCCGTTACGGCTCGCCCGAAGACTTCATGTACTTTGTCGATTACTGCCATCAGCATGGGATCGGCGTGATCATCGATTGGGTGCCCGCGCACTTCCCGAAAGACGGGCATGGATTGCGGCGGTTTGATGGCTCGGCGTTGTTCGAGCACGCGGATCCTCGGCAAGGGGAGCATCCGGATTGGGGGACGATGATCTTCAATTACGGGCGTCATGAAGTCCGCAACTTCCTCGTGTCCAACGCGTTGTTCTGGATGGACAAATACCATATCGATGGTGTGCGTGTCGACGCGGTCGCATCGATGCTGTATTTGGACTACTCCCGCAAAGAAGGGGAGTGGATTCCGAACGCATTTGGGGGGCGTGAGAATCTCGATGCGATTCATCTATTGAGAGAATTCAACGCCGAATCGCACGCCCAGTATCCTGGAGTGTTGACCATCGCCGAAGAATCGACGGCGTGGCCGGGCGTCAGTCGTCCGGTCGACACGGGGGGGCTTGGGTTCTCGTTGAAGTGGAACATGGGGTGGATGAATGACACGTTGCGCTACATGCGGCAGGATCCGATTCACCGCCAGTACCATCACAACGAATTGACCTTTAGTTTGATCTACGCATTTACCGAGAACTTCGCGTTGCCGCTATCGCACGATGAAGTCGTCCACGGCAAGGGGGCGTTGGTTGCTCAGATGTCGGGGGACCTCTGGCAAAAGTTTGCCAATTTGCGGTTGCTCTACAGCTACATGTGGACCCATCCAGGCAAGAAGTTGCTGTTCATGGGGAGCGAGTTGGCGCAGTGGCACGAGTGGAATTACGACAGCGAGATCCAGTGGGATCTATTGCACTGGGGAACGCATCAAGGGGTGCAGCGGTTGGTGGGGGATCTGAATCGGTTGTTGCGATCCGAACCGGCGCTGCATGAGCAAGATTTTTCGGGCCACGGATTTGAGTGGATCGATTGCATGAATGCCACCGACAGCGTGCTCGGGTACGTTCGGAAAGGGAAGGATCCGGATGACTTCCTGGTAGTGTGTTGCAATTTCACGCCGGTGGTGCGGCGCTATCGCATGGGGGTCCCGCGCGCTGGGTACTACCGAGAGATCTTCAATAGTGATTCGGCCCATTACGCCGGATCGAACGTCGGCAATCATCCAGGAGTGGTGGGGGACGCAGGGCAGCCCTACCATGGCCGGCCAGCGTCGATCGAATTCACCATGCCACCGTTGGCGGCCTTGGTTTTCAAGCCGGAGTAAAGGCTGGCTCGGACGGTAGGACCGATGGGCGGTTGATCGATAGCCAAGAGCCCGCCACAATAGCGGCACCCTTCCGGGCCGGTTGGCTGCGGGCGAGCGTCCTCGTTGGGATCGAGTTTTGAACATTTGGGCGGGGTCTGCTGTGGATTGCGAGCAGCCTTGTCCTCTACGAAAGCCATTGCATTGAAACCCAAGGCTGTACTTGCATACTGCCGTGAGAAAGGGATTCGGGCGGTCGACCTCCGCTTCCCCGATTTGGGAGGGCGTTGGAAGCATGTGACGTTTCCGGTGAGCGCGCTGACCGAGAGCTCGTTCGAATCTGGCTTTGGCCAAGAGCTCATGCTGCGCGGGGTCGAGGGAGAAGCTCGGGAGCAAATGGTATTGCTCCCTCTTTCGGATGCGAATTATCTCGATCCGCTGTCGGAGCAGCCGACATTGGTGATTTTGGCGAGCGTGCACGATGCGCTGACGAGGATCGAAAGTTGGATGGATTCACGCGCGATCGCGATCCGCGCCACGGAGTATCTGCGGGCGACGGGAATTGCCGACGAAGCCTTTGTGCGGGCAATTCAGCCGTGGACGTTGGTGCATGCAACCGCTGCGAGTGGCGAGCGCGCCGACGAGCCCGCCAGCAGGCGGTTTCTGAGCTGCGGGCCGGACGACCTCGACTTCGCGTTTCGATGCCGTTTGAGCAGCAGTGCGGCGGAGGCCGGGGTCAGCATCGAACGGCATTACCGAGGCGAGCGGGCGAGTTCAGAGATCGTGCTTGGATCCTTGCCGCTGTTGGAGTGTTGCGATGACATCCTGATGGTTCGCGCAATGATGGATCAATTGGCCGTGCAGCATCAAGTCGCGGTGACAACCACCGGGCTCTTTACCTCGACCCAGTGGACGTTGCAGAAATCGGGCGAAGGGATCTTTGGAAGCGGGATGCACACCAGCAGTCCAAGTGGCGTTAGCGAACTGGGCTGGCATGCGGTGGGGGGGATCCTACAGCACGCCAGCGCCCTTGCCGCGATTGCCATGGCGTGCAACGCGAGTCTCGGACATATGCCCGAAGCAGCCAGCTATCCATGGCGACTGGCGGTTGCCGATGCGCATCCTTGGTCGCTTTGCAACATCATCTACGGTGCGAACCCACCTCGATCGCGGGCGATCGAGTTTCGCGGCGCTCCGGCTAGATCCAATCCTTATTTGCTTCAGTCTGCGATCTTGATGGCGATGATCGATGGGATCCAGAACAAAACACCCATGACCGGGCTGGATGGAGGCCGCGAAATTGCTGCTTGGAATTCGGGCCAGATCGATAGGCCACCGCTGGTGCAAGCGTTGAGCGAGGATCGCGATTTTCTGCTTGCGGGCAGCGTATTCCCCGAGTCGTTGTTGGATTGGATCGCTGCGGCATTACAGACTGTCTGAGGAAACCGATGAACGTTGGATTGCCTGATTTTGCTCGCCGTCGCGAACGGTTGCTGCGCGAGCTTCGCGCCCGAAAAGCCAAGAACCTATTGGTGACGTGCCCTTACAACGTCACGTACCTGACGGGCTTCAAGGGAGAAGATAGTTTCTTGTTCATCAGTGGCGACACGACGTTCTTGCTCAGCGATGGGCGTTACGACGAGCAGATACGCGACGAGTGCCCGGATCTGCCACTGGTCTTGCGACCGTCCAATATGCCCATCATCGATGCGGCCGCCCGCGAGTTGCAGTTGCATGGATTGTCGACGGTGTGGGTGGAGTCGTTGTCGACGAGTTTAGCGCAGTGGGAGCGGCTGACGGAGTTGATGCCTTCTGGATCGCTGGCCACGTTGCGAGGCGTGGTGGAGCGGTTGCGCGAGAAAAAGGATGCATACGAATTGGCGGCGATCGAACGGGCGATCGGCATGGCCGAGCGTTCCTTTCAGTCGGTGCGAGCCATGTTGCATGCCGATCAAACCGAGTTGGATGTCTCGCATGACATCGAATCGGGGATTCGGCGCTTGGGCGGATCTGGGGCGGCATTCAAGACCATCGTTGGAGTGGGGCCGCGATCGGCGCTTCCCCATGGTCGGCCGACGGCGATGCGGATGGCCGAAAGTTCGTTCGTGCTGGTCGATTGGGGCGCCAAGGAAGAGCAGTACTTGAGCGATTTAACGCGAGTGGTCGTGACCGGGCGAGCTCCGGCAAAACTGGAAAAGATTTATCGCGTCGTGCTGGAGGCTCAGCAGGCAGCCATCCAAGCGATTCGACCTGGGGTCTTGATGAGCGAGATCGATGCAACAGCGCGCGGGGTGATCCATCGCGCAGGCTATGGCAATTGTTTCACGCATGGGCTCGGGCATTCGTTCGGCTTGCAGATTCACGAGACTGTGCGGCTGGCTGCAGGTCAGGACCGTCCGCTGGAGGTCGACATGGTTTTGACGGTCGAGCCTGGCATTTACATACCAGGTTTTGGAGGCGTTCGGATTGAAGATGATATTTTGGTCACCAAAGGGGGCCATCGTGTCTTGAGCACGCTGGGCAAGGACTGGGATTGGGCGCGGGGCCAGGCGTAAGGCGGTCGCCCCAACTCCTTTGGCTGCAAATGTGCTGAAAAACAGACCGATTGCGCAGCGAATCGAGCTTTCTGGGCAGTGCGTTGGGGACGTGGACCAGTACCCGGCGCGCGGGGGACGATGGGTGCCAGCAGAGGCGGTTCGTCGTGGAGCTCGATTCGAGCAGGTTATCTGAGAGGGGGGGAGGCGGTTAGATCCATGTTGCCTCCGGTATGCCGATGTTCTACTATTTTCAGGGACTCGGTCGTGGGATGACACTATCGAACGTCCCCATTCGTCTCTTGAATTTGAAAGACCAACATGCAGATGCGATCCATAGTGATGCGGCCAGGGAAGTGTCGCGAGAATGCTCGAAACTGGGTTCTTGCAGCGTGTTGCGGCGCTGGGCTCGGTTTCCTATCTGGGCCGCAGCTTTGGGCTCAAGAGTTCCCGCGCGTCGCCAATGTGACCGAACAACCGGCGGACAATCGCTTGATCATCCGCAGCGTCCGAAACTTGGTCGAAGAGAACCACGTCTCACAAAACAAGTTTGATGATGTGATGTCGAAGCGAGGCTTCGATTTGTTCATGAAGCAAGTCGATCCTCTAAAGTCGTTTTTGCTTCAGTCGGACGTCGATGAGTTCCGTCCGTTCGAAAGCAAGCTCGATGACATGTTGGCCAAGAACAACATCTCGTTCGCGTACGATGTGTACAAGCGTTACTTGCAACGGCTCAACGAAGTCACGCCGATCATCCACGAACAGATCGACGCAGAGCACGATTACACCGTCGAGGAGTACATCGAGTCCGACGCGAAGAGCATGAAGTACGCCGCCAACATGGATGAGTTGCGCGACCGTTGGCGCAAGCGGATCAAGTTCGATTTCCTGGCCGCTCGGGCCGATGGGGACAAGGACGAAGAGACCCGGGAGAAGCTCCATCGTCGATATCGAACCTACTACAAGACGAAGTCGCAAACCGACGTCTATGAGTTGCTGGAGATGTATCTGTCGTCGCTGACCGGCGCGATGGATCCTCATACCAACTACATGGCGCCGCGTGAAAAAGACAATTTCGACATGCACATCTCGTTGAAGCTCAACGGGATTGGAGCAACTTTGCGGGCCGATGACGGATCGACCATCGTCGAGAGCATCGTGCCCGGCGGGGCGGCTGACAAAGATGGCCGTCTTAAGGTCGGCGATGAAATCGTTGCGGTCGAACAAGAGGACGGATCGTCCCCGGTTGAAACCCTCGACATGAAGATCGACGACGTGGTGTCGATGATCCGCGGTCAAGCAGGGACGAAGGTGAAGTTGCACGTGAAGCCCAAGCTCGGGGGTGACCGTCAGGTCTTTGAGATCACGCGCGCCGTGATCAAGCTGGAAGACAGCGCGGCCCAAAGCGAGATCCTCGAGCGCGGTCAAAAGCCCGATGGCTCCCCCTACCGCATCGGTTTCATCAAGCTCCCGAGCTTCTACCTCGATATGGAAGGCGCTCGCAACAACCGCGAGGATTATCGCCGCACATCGAAGGACATGGAGGCAATTCTCAAGACCTTCAATGATTCGCGTGTCGATGTCGTGGTGCTCGATCTGAGCCGCAATGGTGGTGGTTCGCT
This sequence comes from Pirellula sp., assembly GCA_046318495.1. Taxonomy (GTDB): domain Bacteria; phylum Planctomycetota; class Planctomycetia; order Pirellulales; family Pirellulaceae; genus JBKCUI01. Next base: position 11,106 of record JBKCUI010000227.1, read on the forward strand.
GCCCGAAGCGATTGCGACTACGGGATTGTTCATCGACTATGGACCCGTGGTCCAGGTCAAAGAGCCTAACAGCGCTGCCAAGCCGATGCTGGACGAGAATCGCAGCATCACCTGGCGCGGGCCGTTGGTGGTCAAGACGAGCCAATTGAGCGCGAGTGCCAGCGAGATTTTCGCCGGTGCGATTCAAGACTACGAACGCGGTTTGATCGTCGGCGATCCCAAGACGCACGGCAAGGGAACGGTCCAAACGCTGCTGGATCTGGCGCCCGCATTGTTCGGGGCTGGGGCCTCCAAGCCGCTTGGGGCGCTCAAGCTCACCATCCAGCAGTTCTATTTGCCAGATGGGCGCTCGACGCAGCTCGAGGGAGTTGCTGCCGACGTGATTTTGCCTTCGATGACGGCCGAGATGGATCTGTCGGAGTCGGATTTGGAGTATGCGTTGCCCATGGACAGCGTGCGTCCTCAACCTCACAAGGACTATACAATGGTCAACAGCGCGATGAAGTCCAAGCTCCAACAAGAGTCGACCGAGCGCGTCACCAAGAGCCCGGAGTTTGAAAAGCTGCTGTCTCGAATCGAAGCCTATCGCAAGCAGAAGTCCGAGAAGACCATTCCTCTCAAGGAATCCGAGTACATGGCTCGACGAAAAGAGTTGAGCTCGGAAAAGGAAGAGCAAGAGCAACTGGAAGCCAAAGCGGAACGCGACAAGACCTATGTGAACAACTTCTACAACGAAGAAGTGCTCAGCGTAGCCATTGACTACATCAAGGCGTTGCAGCAGGAAAACAAGCTCGTTGTGAAGTAGTCGTCTCGACGATGTGAGACCGCGTTAAGGTTCTAAGAAGCCCGCCACTCAAGGCGGGCTTCTTTCATGAAGGTTGGATCCCGGTTACGAAACGGACCGGTCGATCCGGAGGAGTGGGTACAAGTGGTTGGGCTGGCGGACATGCAGCGAGGGTGCGTTTTGGGGGCAATTTGCGATGTTCGGCAAAGCGATACGGTGCATGCTGCCCGAGAACTGTGATAAGCTATGGCCGCGGGGAGACTCGCACGCAGTCAGCGGTTCGTGAAGGATTCGTGTCCACTCCGAAGCACGAGGATACTTTTGGGAGACTCCCAGTGCCGAGTTGCGACGGCGAGGGGGCTGTCGCGGGCGCGTCGAGACCGCATGCGAACACCGCAAATCGCAGGTCGGGTGATCGTGAGGCGAAGTCGCGCATCGTCCCTTCATGCAACCCGCCGAAACCAAGTTGCGAGAGTAACGCTTGATATGCTCCGCTTTCGGCTTGGATCGGAGCGGCGCAACCCTAGCCTCGGTTGAGCCCATCTGGATCAACAGACCCACCACCAACAACACGCCATGACAGACGAAATCGATCTTTTGGAATTGGACTTTCCGGGTAAGCCTGGAATCACCAAGACGTTTTTGGTCTTGCTCGTTTTGACCATCTTGATCTTTGCCTGTATCCCTCTGATTCATTACGCGCTCGATGAAGTCGATCGCCAATATGCCAACCTGGCCTCGATCGGATGTGGATTGCTGGGAGCGATTTTCTTGATGGTGACCATTTGGAAGATTCCGTACTTGGGCACAGGAGCCAAATGGGTGTTGTCTGGGTTGCCGCTCGCGTTGTTGTTGGGCGGATCGCTGTTGTTTGAGTTTGTGGGATTCAATGGCGAGATGATGCCAGTGATGCGATGGCGATTCGCCGGGCGGCGCTTGCTGCCGGACGCGGGACGGAACGCGGTCGATGCTTCGGATGCGAATGGCCTGAATCAGTATCGGTTCACCCAGTTTTTGGGGAACGATCGCAATGGGGTGATTCGCGACGACGCGTTTTCGATGCGTTGGGATGAGCGATTGCCGGAGATCGTATGGCATCGGCCGGTTGGGGCGGGATGGGGAGGGTTCTCCGTCGCGCAGTCCCTAGCGGTAACGCTTGAGCAGTTGGGCGATGAGGAATCGGTGACGGCGTTTCGTCTGCTGTCCGGCGAAATCGCATGGCAGCACAAGATGCCTGGACGCCACTATCATTCGCTTGGCGGGTTGGGCCCGCGATCCACACCGACCTTGGTGGAGTCCGAGAAAGGTTGGTTGGTTGTTGCCTTGGGGGCGACAGGCAATCTGGTGTGTTTAAGGCTCGACGATGGCAGCGTGGTTTGGGAAAAGTCTCTGCTGGATGATGCGGGGATCACGCAGGTGGAGTCGGAGTCGGAGGTGAGTTGGGGGCGAAGCGCTTCTCCATTGGTGTTCGATGGAAAAGTGGTCGTACCGTTGGGGGGACGCTACATGCAATCGGAAACCAAACGGAGTCTCATTGCATACTCGCTCAAAGATGGAGATGAGTTGTGGCGTACGGGGATCAGTCAGATCGCTTACGCATCGCCAACGCTATTGGTCCTGGACGATGTTCAGCAAATCGTTAGCGTGAACGAGGGGACGGTGTCCGGTCACTCTCCCAAGAATGGTGAGCAGCTTTGGGAATCGATCTGGCCGAGCAAATCCAATGCAGATGCTTGCAGTTCGCAGCCGGTGCAAGTCGACGGGCAGAGATTGCTCTTGGGCAAGGGGTATGCCCAAGGGTCCAAGCTGATCGAGATCAAGCAGTTGGCTGAGGAATCCAGGAACAAGTCGGTCAAGACATGGCGCGCCACGGATTTGTGGGTGAACACCAAGATTCTCAAGACGAAATTCACCAACGCCGTTCACTACGAAGGCTACCTATACGCGTTGAGCGACGGAGTGCTGGAGTGCGTCGAGCCGGACACAGGCAATCGACGTTGGCGCGGAGAGCGATTCGGGCATGGGCAGGTTTTGATGGTCAATGGGGTGCTGTTGGTGACTTCGGAAGAAGGCCATATCGCTGCCGTCGATCCCGAAAATGGTGTGACGATTGCCAAGCACCAAGTGCTCGATGGCATCACTTGGAATGTTCCAACCGTGGCCGGACCCTATTTGCTCGTTCGAAATGGCACCGAAGCGGCATGTCTCAAGAGCGCCGCGCACTGATGCGAATTGCGTTAAGATCGAAGTCCGATGGTCGGAATCGATCGCGGCGATCCTCACGGATCACGGGGAGCAGTAATCATGGAGGATGAAAACCAGCCGTTGAAGCCGACGGACGCGGAATCAGCGCCGAAGAAACCACCTGTCGCGACGATAGTGCTCGGGTTGGATCCGGGGTTATCGATCACCGGTTACGGTGTGATCGGGAGCCGGGGGAATCAGCCGGTGTTGATCGAAGCTGGCATCTTGAGGATGGCCAGCAATCGTTCGCTCGCAGAACGACTCCGCGAGTTGCATGAAGGTGTGACGGAGATTTTGCAATCCTTGCCCATCTCTTGCGTGGCCATCGAGCAACTGTATTCACACTACGAACGGCCTAGGACTGCGATCTTGATGGGGCATGCACGAGGTGTGCTGTGCTTGGCGGCGGCCCAAGCGGGCTTGACCGTGGATTCGTATGAAGCGACAAAGGTCAAGAGGTTGTTGACGGGCAGCGGGCGGGCTCCCAAGAGTCAGATGCAGCATGCGATACAAAGTCAACTTGGGCTCAAGGAACCGCCGGATCCCCCCGACGTGGCCGATGCGTTGGCGGTGGCTTTATGCCATTACTTCAGCCAATCTCTCCATGCGCAATTGCAACTCCCGAGAACCAGGAAAAAGAATTGATCACCAAAATCTCTGGCCAACTTCTGTCGCTCGCCGACGATATGGTCACCTTAGCCATTCCGCCGTTTGAGTACGAAGTGGCGATCCCCGAATTCACGCGGCGTCAATTGCAGGGCCGCATCGGGGAGACGATCTCGTTGCATACGATTCACTACATCGAGGGGAATGCGGCGCAAGGGAGTCGATTGACGCCGAAGCTGGTCGGATTTCTATCCACCGCCGAACGGGATTTCTTTGAGTTGTTCTGTTCTGTGGATGGTGTGGGTGTGAAGAAGGCTCTGCGGGCCATGACGCGTCCGGTGCAGGACACGGCGGTGCTGATCGAGCAGCAAGATGCCAAGGGGCTTTCGAGTTTGCCTGGCGTGGGCCCGGCGACGGCGGAGAAGATCATCGCCACGCTTCGACGCAAGATGCCGCGATTCGCACTGCTGGTACGGAGCAGCGAGCCGGGCGTCGAACCGCAAAAGCCAGGCGTGGTCGACGAAACGTTTCAAGCATTGTTGGTGCTCGGGCATAGCGAACCCGATGCCCGTCGATTGATCGAGCAGGCCGTGGCTGGAGGGAAGAAGTTCAAGGACTCTGAAGCCATGATCCACGCGATCTATCAACGTCAAACGGGACAACCCGAGTAGAGGATCGCATGGCGGACAGTGTTGCTTGGGTCGGGATCGGATTGGTGTTTGGGGCGGCTACGGCCATCGCACTGCATCCAAAAGCCAGAACGTATGCGTTTGCGGCGTGGGTGGTAGCTGCCGTGTTGGCCGCGTTGATCTATCCGAAGATGTTCTTGGAGTGGACGCCGCTTTCGTATGGGCCGCTGATCACGATCTTTTTGCAGTGGGCGATGTTCGGAATGGGGGCCACGCTGACCGCGGACGACTTCGTTCGGGTCTTGAAGATGCCTCGCGGCATTTTCGTGGGTTTCGTTTTGCAGTTTAGCGTCATGCCTTTTTTGGGGTGGAGTCTGTCGCAGGTCTTCCGATTGCCGCCAGAGTTAACGCTCGGGATGATTTTGCTGGGTGCTAGCCCAGGTGGGATCTCCTCCAACGTCATTACGTATCTGTCGAAGGGGAACGTTGCGTTGTCCGTCACCATGACGGCGATCTCGACGTTGGCGGCGCCGATCATGACACCCTTGATGGTCTACCTTTACGCCGGCCAAAGTGTGGATGTGGATTACATGGGGATGTTTGTGAGCATCCTGACGACGGTGGTTGCACCGGTGTTGGCGGGTTTGGTGGTGAATGCGTTGCTGGTCAAGATGCAGTTGCCTGCCAAGCCGATGGAGAGTTTTCTAGCGGTGGTTTCGATGGTGGCGATCTGTGCGATTTGCGGCATGATCGCGGCCAAGTCGCAGGCGTTGATCCTGCAAGTCGGAGGGCTGCTGCTGGTCGCGGTGCTGTTGCACAACGTGTTCGGTTATCTGTTGGGGTACTGGGGGAGTCGCTGGTTGGGGCTCAATGAACAAGACAGTCGAACCGTAGCCATCGAGGTCGGTTTGCAAAACGGTGGCATGGCTGCAAGCTTGGCGACGGAGGTGCTCAAGCAGCCCGCTGCGGCGATCGTGCCGGCCCTCTTTGCTCCGGTCATGAATGTGACGGGCTCGATCGTGGCTGCGTACTGGAGCAAGCATGCTCCCGTGGATCAGATCGCCAGCAACGCTGAGAGCGCGTCGTCTAACGGGGCCTAAAGGGTCTTCAGATACTCCAGCAAGTCCTCTTTTTCAGCCTCCGACAAGGCGGCTGGGTAATCGTGCCCAGAGGCCGACTTTCCAGGGACTCTCGCATCGAAAATCCAACGTCGTTCGGCGGGGCGCAGGCCGCTTGGGACTTCGCCAAGCGACTCCACCACGATTCCCATGCGTTCTTCATCGAGCCCAACGGCGATGCGTCGCCAGACAGCAGGACGGGATTCGGGGTGGAGCAGGTGCCAAAGGGTTGGCACGCTGCCGTTGTGCAAGTACGGAGCAGATGCCCAAATGCCATCCAGCGGCGGAGCGATGTATCCGTCGACTTCGGTTAGCGTTTGTTGAGCGCCGTAGTCGGCAAACCAACTATCGCCGTAAGCCTTGCGATGGGCTGGCGACAGGGCGGACCAGCGAACCGGGTCGGTGGCGACGTCGTCGATGGGAACCATGCGTTCCGGATACTCGACCTGGGATTGTCCGTTTGCATCGCGCGTGTATGTCCCGTGGCACTGGGCGCAGTTGGCATGGAAGACACGTTCTCCTCGGGCAGCGCGTTCTCCATCGATGGCGAGGGGGACGCGTGGAGGGCGCAGTTCGCTGAGGAATTGGTAGATGTCTTGAAAGTCCTTTTCCCAGCCTTGGAATTGCTTCGGCCCATTTTCGCGCACCATCATGAACTGCATCAAGCCACGGTGGCCCTTCTGAGCAAAGCCATCGATGTAGAGATGGTGCTTGCGATGGAAATGCCACCAGGGTGGCGCGTCCATGTCGTGATGAGTCATCGGGGCGGGGAAGCGGTTGGTGTGGACGTTTAAGTCTGCATCGCGATAGTTCATCAGGGCGACGCCGAACATGACGGCGTTGCTGGTGCCGTTGGAGGTGCCCAAGGGCATCCCTAGCGAGCCGATATCCATGTGCGTCAGTTTCTTGCCGAGCCGAATCTTGGTCTTGCGGACGTCTTCGGTGAGCGACTGCAATGCGTACATCGAGTTGGGAGAGCCTGGATAGGTCGCACCGTGCAGGTTTCCGCCGTGGCATGCAAAGCAGTTCATCACATAGCGTTGATCTTGGGTCACCACGTACTGGAGAGGACGCGACGGGTCGTCGGGGCGAGGTGCCAGGCCATAGCTCATCCACGTCGCTTGGCGTGCATCGTCGGGTAAGGATTGGTCGAGCATGGGCCAAGCGTGTTCGAGCCGATCGAGTTGCTTGACGACGGCTTCGTCGAAATCCGCGGGCAAGTAAACCGAGCCGGTCAGATGCTGGTAGCCTCTCTTGGCCGAAGGGGACATCTCGCGAAAGAGTTTCGCGAATTGCTCGGCGATGCTCGCTCGGATGGCATCGCGATGCGAGGTGCGATTTTGAACCCAGGATGCCAACAACGGTTCTTGGGCTGGGGACGGCAGGGCTGGCGTCGATTCCGTAGTGACGGGGACGGATTGGGAATATGCAGAGGGGGACAATAGAGCGAGGAGGGGAGCCGCAGCGGCCAGGGTGAAGCGCTTCCACGAAGCGTCTTTCCAAGGGCACAACATCGATTTGAAGGGCAACGGCATGGTCTCGCGATTCATCTTGGTGTGCGGGAGTGCTGAGGCAAGTATTCGAAGGATGGCCCCCGACAGCATCCAACTAGTAGTTTCCCAGATTCGAGCATAATGGCAACGGTGAGCGGCCCCGGGACCGTTTCACGGCCTCGTAGCAGGAACCGACAAGCCGCGGGCAAAGCAACGCAGCATTGGCCGCCAGCGGCGAGATTGGTGCCGTTCGGGGGGAATTGGACGGCAATTGGTGGACAATTGGACCTGGAGAGAGCCGGCGAAAGGTCTAGAATGTGCGGCTCGCGTGTTCCGAACTTTCCTGGTTTTGGAACGGGCGAACGGCAGCGGTGCTAAGTCCCGCGAGGCGCAATCGAATTCGTAGAGCTAGGTGGTGGCATGAGAGTCTTGGTGGTCGGAAGCGGCGGTCGCGAGCATGCGTTGGCGTGGCGATTGAGCAAGAGTCCTCGCTTGAAGCGGCTATGGATTGCGCCTGGAAATGCAGGTACCGCGCTGGAAGGGGAAAACGTTCCGATTCAAGCCGATGACATCGCGGGATTGGTTCGCTTTGCCAAGAAAGAATCGGTGGATTTGGTGGTCGTAGGGCCGGAGCTGCCGCTGTCGTTGGGGCTGGTCGATGCGTTGGAGAAAGAGAAGATCCGCGCGTTTGGTCCGAGTCGGGCTGCCGCGCAGTTGGAGTCGAGCAAGGTGTTTTGCAAATTGCTACTGCGCCAAGCCGATGTTCCGACGGCCGACTATCAGACCTTTCGCGATGCCGATAGCGCCATGCGGTACGTCAAAGCTCGCTATCCCAACGAGCGAGACCGATCGCCGCTGGTGGTCAAGGCGGATGGACTGGCTAGCGGCAAAGGGGTGATCGTGTGTTCGCGGCGCGACGAAGTGCTCGATGCCATCGACCGCATCGGTCGCAAATCGGAGTTTGGCAAAGCCGGATTGCAGATGGTCATCGAAGAGCGGCTCGATGGGCCTGAAGTTAGCGTGCTGGTGATTACCGACGGGCGGACGATTGTCCCATTGCCTGCCGCTCAAGATCACAAGGCCGCGTACGATGGTGACACCGGCCCTAACACCGGAGGCATGGGGGCTTATTCGCCGACTCCGCTGATGACCGACGAGTTGCTCGAGACGATCGAAGACAAGATCTTGGTGCCGTCGATTCACACCATGAAGCGGAATCGCAAACCGTTTCGAGGCGTGTTGTATGCGGGATTGATGTTGACCGCGGCGGGGCCCAAGGTCCTCGAGTACAACGTGCGGTTCGGGGATCCCGAATGCCAGCCGTTGTTGATGCGCTTGCAAAGCGATCTGTTGGATTTGATCGAAGCCACCGTAGATGGTCGGCTCGATGAAATCGATCCTCCGCAATGGGATCCGCGTCCATCCATCTGCGTGGTCATGGCCAATGCGGGGTATCCAGGGGAGTACCGCACAGGAGATGAAATCACGGGACTCGAAGCGGCCGATGCGATTCCTGGAGTGAAGGTGTTCCATGCGGGGACGAAGCTTCACGATGGGAAGGTGCTGGCCAGTGGCGGTCGCGTCCTGGGAGTGACCGCCATCGGTGAAAGCTTGGCCAATGCCAAGTTGCAAGCGTACAAAGGGGTGCAAGCCATTCGATGGCCGGGGGCTTGGTGCCGCAAGGACATCAGCGATAAAGCCTCGGTCTACGCCGAGAAACTGATGCAAAATCAGTAACTGCCGCTGCGAGTGCCCCGCTGATGGGACTGTTTTCACTTTCCCGTTCCATTCGCAGCCCCCTCGGGCGCCCTGCTTTCTGAGGCGCGTTCCTCTGGCTAATCTTGCCTTCCCTCGCTGCGGTCGCTTGACGTACGGCGTTTCTGTCGTACGATGGAATTGTCGTACGTAAGCGTCGGGAGGGAATGTTATGGGATTGCAGATCGATCCGCAGCATGTGGTCGGCCGGGATCGGCTGATCGAGCATATCTGGAGTTGCTTGCGGTTGCCGCCGCAGCAAGCGTCCCTTCGATTCACGGCCGAACGGCGCGTCGGGAAGACGACCGTCATGACCAAGATGGCGGCCGAGCCTGCCGAAGGATTCGATGTGTTGTTCCTGGAGGTCGAGGGATTGGACTCCTGTCAGGATTTGACCGAGTTGCTGATCAATCGGATGCGGCCATGGTTTAGCCGGGCAGAAAAAGCTCGAAGCTGGTTCGAGGGTTTTTGGAAGGTGGCCGGCGGTACGGAGATCAGCGGGGTGATCAAATTGCCCGTACGCAATGAGCTGGGATGGAAAACGACTCTCGAAAAAGCCATCGAAGGATTTTGCCAGAATCGCCCCGATCGAATCGTTCTCTTGATGTTCGATGAGCTCCCCTACATGCTCCAAAAGATCGAACAAGTCTCCGCCTCTTCGAAAGCTCACCAAGCGCTGACGCTGCTGGACTTGCTCCGCGTACTGCGCCAGCGCCACAGCAACCTCCGGATGATCTTTGCTGGTTCGGTGGGATTGCATCACGTGCTGCGCGATCTGAAGCAGACGAAACTCGCGTCGGCTCCGGTCAACAACATGCCGATCATCGAAATCCCTCCGCTCGAAGAAGAAGATGCCATGCTCCTGGCCAACCAGTTGTTCCAAGCGGAGCAGATCGAGCTGGCGGGAGATCCACGCGGAATTGCCCATCGGCTGACCGATCACGCGGGGCGCGTTCCCTTTTACATGGAACGCATCACCAGTCAATTGTCGATGCTCGGTCGGCCGATCGACGTGGACGATGTCGACCGAGTGGTTCTCGAGCAACTGACCAGCGATAGCGATCCCTGGGAGATGGAGCACTTTCGCAGTCGGTTGAAGACGTACTATCGAGAAACGTTGATGGATATCCATGGCAAGCCGATCGCCGAAGATGCGATCGCGCGGGCGGTGCTCGATCATTTCGCCCTTACGGACGAGCCCCAAACGATCGAACAAGTATGGTCCGCGATACGCAGTCAGTTTGCGCTGGCGGATCGGCAGATCGCTGTGCAGATGCTCAAGTCCTTGGGGCAAGATCACTACCTCGTCAGCGATACTCGAAAACGGTATGCGTTTCGCTTTCCCTTGATCCGCCGCTGGTGGCGTATTGCGCAAGGGCTTGAGGCATGAGTTCCTCGGCGCGCATTTGGGCCAATATGCCTCGGACGATGGATCCCGAATTGCTTCGTCAAATCACGGTGCAGCGCGACACGCTTTTGGACCTGATCGTCAGCCGAATGACTCGGAGCATGACTTCGAAGGACAAGCATCATCTGCTGCTCGTCGGCCCGTGGGGTGGGGGCAAGACACACTTGATCGCGCTTGCGGTGGCTGCGTTGCGGAGCGATCCGAAGTTGTCGAAAACCATGCGCGTCGCATGGCTGGGCGAAACCGAGGTCTTTTCGGGGTTCATTCACTTTGCATTCGCGATCGCCAACGCGTTGGCGGATACCTATCCCGATGAGTTTCCACGCGACTTCCAATCGGGTGTGCGCGGTCTGCCGCCGGATGATGCAGCCCTGGCTGTTCTTCAACAGATCCTGGAGCGTCTCAAGCAACGGCACTTGTTGTTGGTGACCGAGAATCTCGATCGCACCTTTGAGAGCCTGGGCGAAGCCGGGCAACGCAATCTGCGAGCGTTCTTGCAAGAGACGCGACGGATCGCGACGTTGAGTTCCGCTCAACAACTCTTCGCAAGTGTTTCCAGTCGCGATGCGGTGTTCTTTGGCTTTTTTGAGCCGCTCCACTTACCGCCGTTAACCGTTGAGGGCGTTTTGCAACTGATGCGTCATGTCGCGACCGAACGAGGGCAATCGCAGGTGTTGCGAGCGTTGGACACCTCGGTGGGGCAGGATCGGATTCGCGCGTTGCATTCTCTCGCGGGAGGGAATCCGAGAGGAATCCTACTGCTGTGCGATCGCTTGGAACATCATCGCCTGGAGGATTTCGTCACGCTGTGCGAGGGGCTGGCCGATTCCATGATTCCCACCTTTCAAGAGCGCATGCAGCGCCTGCCCGACCAACAGCGGCAGCTCCTGCAGTGTCTTGGCAGTGCGTCTGGGGCGATGACTGTCAAGGAATTGTCGGCTGCGACATTTATCGCCGAACGCAATTGCTCCAAGCAGTTGTGGCATCTTCGGGAGCAGCATTGCGTGCGCAGTGAGCGCCGTGGCAAGGAGTCGTACTACGACGTTGCCGACCCGTGGATGCGATGGTGTTTGGAGGTCAAGAACGGGCGAGGTGGGCCACAATTGCGAATGGCTCGATTCATTCAAGAGTGGTTTGACTCCGGATCCTCGCCGCCGAATCCATTGGCGCTGCGGCGAGCAATCTCGAAAGGGGACGCAATCCGTTCCGCGATCGGGGATCCATCCTCGCATGGTGGCAATCCTGCGGAGCTCTTGTCCCGAGTGCTACAAAGAGGGCCGTCGGAGTGGGCCGAAGCGGTGGATGCCATTGCCAAGGCGTACATCGAGCATGGCATGGCCGACAGGTTGGGCAAGGCGCTTGTGCTCTCGATCGGCGACTTGGCCGAGGGAGATTTTTCCGTGTCGCAACGGAGGCTGTGGTGGAAGGTCTGGCATGACGCCGTCAAGGATTGCGAGGCCTTCGACATTCCGCTTCGCTGTTTGGAGGCTGCGTTGGAGGTGATGCAATCCGCCCATCGAAGCGATCGCCCACTTTTTCGTTTGCCGCTCGAAGTGCGAAAGTTGATTCGCCCGTTGTTGGGGAGCGAACTGGGGCAGTCGTGACGGGGGCAGTCGTAACGGGGATCGGATGCCTTGATCGCGAGCGTGCTGCGACTCTACATCCGAATGTAGATGCGTCGTGCGTGAAGCAGCATTGCCAGTCCGATCATGGCCAGCTCGAGGGTAAGCAGCCCTAGGGCGACTTGCCATGCGGGGGCTTCTTTGGTCAACCATTGCCCCAACCATTGGATCGCGTAGCCGTGGGCCGCATAGCAAACCAACGCATTGCGTCCCAACGCGTTGAGTATCCCGAACCCAATTCCTAACCGGCCGACGATGGCTTCGACTAAGGCAAACACCAAGAGCGAAAAGCCCGAGGCAAAGACGAGGTAGGAAAGGGTGCCGGCCCGTTGGCTCATCTGCCAATAGTTCCAAGCTCGATGGGTTGAAGCAGGTGGCGGGACGAACGGAGGTTCCGCGAAACGTTCCCGCCAAGAAGACGGTGCGATGGCACCTTCGGGCAAGGGGCGACCGAGCACGGGGCTGTCGGCGAGTTTGGTCTTGGCCGACGGGACCTCGGGATCGCGGTCGTATCGGCGCGTTAGGCAGGACGCTCCGTATCCGATCACCATAAGAGCCGCCGCAACCAGGAGCCACCGCCGCCTGAGCGAAGTTGTGTGTTGTTGAATCGAATCGGATGGGGGAGGCATTCGGTGCAGATACCAATCCCCTGCCCACCAACCGGTCCAAGCTGGAATCGACCATGTCAAGAAACCCAAGGGGCCGCCATCGATTCCCGAAGGTGATGCATGCACCCAATGGAAGTACCACCACTCCGAGAGGGTTGCATGGGCGAGCACGCTGATCGTCAGCCACATCCATCGCCAACGCCAGGGCCACGCGATGCACGGCAGCATCCAAAGGGTCGTCCATGCGATGTGGGTGAGCGTCTGCATCCAGTCCCGTTTCCAGACAGCAAACCAAAACCCGGGCGTCGAAACTTTCTCCAATAGATTCGCGGTGGTCCATGGAAAGTAGAGGACGAACGCGAACGCCATCAGGGCCAAGCATCGCCGTGCCAGTTTCCACTGCAGCGCACGCACTTGGGCTGGCTGCGTTGGATCGAACCGGCGGCCGACGACCGCGATGGCAAAGCCGACCGCAAACAAGAAATGCGGCATGATGGTATCCGCATAGCTGCAGTAGTCATTGGTGTGCTTGAAAATCCTCGGCGTGCATGCATAGCCTCCGAGAAAGTTCACCGCGATCATGCCGGCAACAGCATATCCGCGGAACACGTCGAGGGTGGGATTGCGGCTGGTAGGCGTTGAGGAGTCCGCTTTATCGGCTGGAGGATTCAAGTCGTTCCTCCAGGAGCACAGTCTGGGATTCGACCAAACGAACTCGTCGGTCGGCAGGGATGGAATCGATCGACGTGCGTTTGCCGCTGGGCCAATGGACCTCCAAGCGGTCGATGGATGCATGGCGACCGAGTCCCAGGAAGATCCACGGTTCGTTGCTGCATTCAAAACCATTGCCCGAGAGCCGCTGATGGCGCCAGGATTCTTCTCCGCAATGGACTTCGATTACGGTCCCAATGGCATCTCGCTCCGATTC
>JBKCUI010000228.1:0-2025 GCA_046318495.1 Pirellula sp.
CATCTCGTACGTTCGCGCTGCTTGCAACCCCTTGAGATAGTTGCTCTGCGCGATGCCGTAGAGCCGCTGGCCAACCGGCGTCGGATACTGACCGGTGATGCACGCCCGGCACAAATGATCGGCCGGCAAATCGATCGCCCGCGCAATCGATTCAACGGGCAAATAACGCAATGAATCGCAGCCGAGCTGCTCCGCCATGCGTCGCTGCACGTCGTCCGTCATGACGCCGTTGTCGAGGAACTTGGGCGCATACAACTCATCGATGGTCGACATGTCGATGCCATAAAAGCAGGGTGCGATGATGGGCGGACACGCGACCCGTACGTGGATCTCTTTCGCCCCGCCCAACTCGCGGATGCGATTGAGCAACACCTTCATCGTGGTCGAGCGAACGATGGAATCCTCCACCAAGATCACCCGCTTGCCCTCAAGCACTTCCCGCAGCGGAGTGTACTTCATCGACGCCTTCACCTTGCGAGCCCGATTCCCTTCGATGAAGGTCCGGCCCGAATAGCGATTGCGAATCAATCCTTCGCGGCTCGGAATGCGCAATCGATAGGCCATGGCATCGGCCGCCGCTTTGCTGGTATCCGGAACCGGAACGACAACGGTATCGCTATCGAGCGGAATGTCGTGGCGAGCCAGCTCCAACCGCGCGAGTTCTTCACCCAGTCGCGTCCGCGAGATGTAAACACTGCGTTCATCCAGCGTGCTGGCCACGTTCGCAAAGTAAACCCACTCAAAGAAGCAATGGGCTGGGTTGGTCTTGGGCGCATACTGATGCGTCGTCACGCCGTCGGCGGTGATCAGCATGCACGCACCCGGCGGCACCGAATGGATTTGATCCCGGTCAAAGCCGAGATTGATCAGCGCCACACTTTCGCTGGCTGCGGCAAAGAGCGAGCCGTCGAATGCATAGCACAACGGCTTGATGCCCAGCGGATCGCGAGCCAGCAGCAATTCCCCTTTGGCGTTGAGCAAGGCCAGCGAATACGCGCCATCGAAGTGCTTGGCGGCCGCTGCAAACACGTCCACCAGATTGCGGTTGGGATCGATCGTGAGTTCCCGACCGATCTCGTGCATGATGATCTCGGTATCGGTGTCCCGAGCAAGGTGGTGATCCCCTTCGCGGACCAATCGCTCCTTGAGCTCCGGGTAGTTGGCCAATTGGCCATTGAAGCAAAAGCTGAACCACTTGTGCTTGTGAATGTGCTGACGCTCAAAGGGCTGGGCATAGTTGCGGTCGTCCTGGCCGCACGTCGCATAACGGACGTGGCCGATCGACGCCGAGCCCATGAGCTGATGCATGATCGCATCGTGCTTGTTCCGATGGGACAGTCGGAAGACTTCGCTGACCGTGCCGATGTCCTTGTACGTTTCGAGCAACTGCGAACGCGTGGGATTGAAACTGGTCATCCCGGCGGCAAGCTGCCCACGGTTTTGGATGTCTTGCAACATCCTGGGCAACAAGTACGACACCGCGTCCCGCCCGACTTCCGAGCACAGGGGACTCTCCGGGCCGGAGGGCAAATGGTAGACAGCCGCTACCCCGCACTCGTGATGAATTTCGCTCATGGGAAGTTCGATTCGAGAAGGATCATGGGCGGCGCATGCAACCATCGCTGCCTCACTGCAAGCATCGTACCGCATGCCGTCCCTTCGGGGAACTGGAAAAGCCTCGGCCGTGCCGCCAGATACGCCGCACCCGTTCACCACGATCGGGGCAATCCTTACGGACTACCATCGCAATGGGGTGGCGATTCCTCTGAAAATCTACTCGGTTTCCGCCCGTGACCGCAGAGTTGTCAATTGCGGTTCTTTTTCGCGCATCCGGCGCAACTGCCCGCAGGCGGCTTGGATATCGTCCCCTTTGCGCTGTCGGAACATGACGTTGATCCCGCCGTCGAGCAAGTATTTCCGGAACGCCATGATGGCCTCATGCGTCGGCGTTTCATATGGCAGCCCAGGCACGGGGTTGTACGGGATGACATTGCGCATGGCCGTTCGCCCCCTCAATATCTGCAC
>JBKCUI010000229.1:0-41785 GCA_046318495.1 Pirellula sp.
CCATTGCTCGAGGGCTTGGTCCAAGTACGCAGGCCAAGCCTTGAGTTCGTCATCGATGGGCAAATCGGTGATGAGCGTCAAGCGACCGTGCTCGAGCTGTCGTAGGCCGTTGCCAAGCGATTGGATTTCTTGAGCATGGAGGCGATCGAAGGTTGCGACGACTGCGAGCGCCAGCATCAGGCAGCTTAGGCAACTGCGTACCCATCCGAATCGCCTGGGCGAGAAACCGTTCACGTCGCGGAAGGCCTTTCGCGAGCGAGTTGCGATTGGATTTCGAGTGCTAGTTCGACGGCGCCGGCGGCATGTTCGAGGCTCAAGCGCGGGGCGGGCTGGCGGGTTTGCACACTGGTCGCCATGTCATCGATCTCGGCGCGGAAGGCATCGATATCATCGGCGGCGGGAAGTTCCGGACGCAGCACGCGACCATCGCGGGTGACGATCTTGAGCGGGATCGTTTCGGCGGCATCGCTGTAGGCTGCGAACTCGAATTGAAGGGTAGCGTTTTCGAGATGGAGCTCAAAGCCATGGGTGAACGGACGTCCGGGGCCATCGATGACGCCCGAGGAACTGCTCACCGCGATGTCGGGAGAGTCGAAGCCGTAGAGCACGTGTACATACTTGGCCACATCGCCGCGCATGCGACCGACGGCGGCGACCGAAGTCGGTTTGCCGAACAGCAGTTGGATCCAGTGCAAATCATGGACGTGGAGATCGACCAATGGGCCACCGACTTTATTGGCGTCGTAGAAGTCCGGGAGCCAAGTCGGATCGGAGATGACGCGTTTGAAGTAGCCACCGATGGGGCGACCGTATTCGCCGCTGCGGACCAATTCCGTGGCGAATGCAAAGGGGCCCATGTAGGGAAGGACATGCGCGACGAGGGCCAGTCGCCCCGTTCGCTTGGACGTCTCGGTAATGCGATGAATGTCGTCGAGGGTGAGTGCCAGCGGCTTTTCGATGAAGACGTCTTTGCCGTGCTCCATGGCGAGGATGGCGGCATCGGTATGAAGATGGGGCGGAAGGCAGATGTCGACGACATCGATGTCAGGCGAACGGACGAGTTGTTCGAGCGATTCGAAGACATGCAGGCCATCGACCGAGATGACTTCGCCGGGCGGGCCGAAGTTCCCTTGGATACCGCGCCAGTCCCCGGCGCGTTTTTTGGGGTCTTGGCTGGCGAACGCGTTCAACGAGGCCAATTCGCTGCGCCGGTAGGCAAGCGAATGAATCCAGCCCATGAATCCGATACCAATCAGCCCGACACGCACCATCGCAAAGGTTCCTCGATCCAGGTAGATTCATCCAAGCCACCGCCGCTATGGACGCGACCGGGCCGCGTCCATCCAGTACAAACCAACTGGGTACGCTATCTTACGAGATGAAACCGCTTCACGACAGCCACACACCTGCGACGACCAGCATGACAGACTCGATTCCATTGGGACGCTATCGGCATTACAAGGGCAAGGAGTACACCGTGCTCGGCGTGGCAAAACATAGCGAGACGCAAGAGTTGCTCGTGGTTTATCGCCCCGAGTATGGGGAGCGAGGATGGTGGGTCCGACCGTTGTCGATGTTTTGCGAGAGCGTATTGGTGGACGGTCGATCGGTCCCGCGTTTTGAACGCATCGTGACGGGAACGGAAACGATCGACTGGGAAAGCCCTGGCAGCGATTCCGTAGGTTGAAATTTGACCACGGAACCCATTGCGGCCAGAAGATAGCTAGGGCTTGGTTTCTGGTTGGGGTTCTTTTTGCGATTCCTTGGTGTCGTCGACCATTTTGAGGAGTGTGCGGACTTCGGTGATCACCAGTTGCTGCCGTGCGATTTCTTGTTGGATGGAATCGCTTGCGGCGCGCTGGCGGTCGAGTTGCTTGAGAAGCATTTCGGTTTTGCGAGCGCGAATGCGAGCGGACTTGAGTTGTTCGATTTGTTTTCGCACGACGGCGCGGCGACGCTCTAGCGAGGTGGAGCGTTCGGCGGTTTGTTCCAATTCCGAGGATTGCGATAACTTGATTTGTTCCGCAATGGTCTGGAGGTCGAATTCCTTCTGTGAGAGCTCCAACTCGATGGCGGTCATCCGCAATTGTTGCTGACTGTGTTCTTCTTGGGAAACGGCTCCTTGCTTGAATTGGACTTCGGAATTCATGAACGCTTTTCTGGCAACCTCGAGCTTTCGGCGAATGCTGTCGATCGCTTGCTCGGTTTTTTGCAACTGGATCATTTGAAGGCGGGATGCGCTGTCGGACCGTCTCGAGGGTTCCATCGCAGGGAGAGCAGCGGCTTCCCACTCGATACGTTGCAACTCGAGCAGGCATTCTCGCAACAGGAGTTCGACGGTTTCGACGCTCAAGGGAATGCTCGCGGGGTCGTCCGCCGATTCCGCTTCAAAGATCATCTGCTGGGTCTTATCCGAATTCGACTCCAATTCTGCGAGCCGTTCGCGATGTTCTGCAACGATGGCCTCATGGTACTTGGCGTGGCTGTTGAGGATGTTCTTTGTGCCCTTGGTTTTCGGGTGGTCTGGGCCCCAGCCGCCGTATGCATGATTGGACACGATGGCATCTGCCAAGCTGGCGATGTCGAGCTTGGAATCGTTCTGTTGTTGGGCCTTTACCTCCTGGCTGGCGGTGATGACGGCGAGGAAACAGGCTGCTGCGATGCTCCATCGCATGGGGCGAACCCAAGGACGGTGCAAGGGATGGGTTGGCAGAGTAGCAAGACGACGCATGATGGGATGGGTTCCTGAGGTTGAAGGACAAATGGATCAGAAGGAGAGGGTTCGTATCGACGTTAAGGGGCATCCCAACCGTCGAGGGCTGAGAGGTTGTGTTGTCGGGAGGCGATGACGCGATCCAGGGCGATGCGATGATTCAAGCGGTCTCGTGATTGGGCTAGGGAGGATGCGAGTTTGGCCATGCGGATCTCGAGTTCGAGCGATTCGAGTTCGAGGTTCAAGCGTTCGTTCAAGCGTTCTGCCTCGGCGATCCAGGTTTCGGGTTTGGTTTCGATCGTGGGAGCGAGTTCGACAGGAACGGCGGGATCCGCCGGAGGCGTTGTCTGGGTTTCCGACGCGATCGACGGGGCGTTGGGCAAGGTGTTCGTTGCAGGCCCGCGAACGATCCACCAAAGGCTCAGGGAGCATGCGAGGGCGATGCAGCCGACGGACAAGGCGAGGGCTGGGTAGCTGGGTGCGGCGCGACGCGGCCCGAGCCGCTGCTGCATGGAGTGTTTGAGCTCTCCTGGCAATGGTCTTGCCGAGTGCTGTCCCCATGCATCGAGGGAGCGTTGGATCGGGTCGGAGGGATCGATGGGGGTCATGATGGATGGAGGATGGATTTGAGGCGCTGCCGAGCGCGGTGCAAGCGAACGTGCAATCGGTCGACGGGGATGTTGAGGTGCTGTGCGAGTTGGTCGTGGGTCCAATGTTCCAAGTGGATCATGACCAACAGTTCGCGATCCGAGTCGGATAGTTGTCGCATCGCAAGTTGTACGGAGTGCCAGCGATCGTCTTGATCGATGGCTGGGGAAGTCTGTTTTGGCGGTGCGTCCACGCCATCGGGTTGGGATAGCAGCGCGTAGTGCATCCAGTGGTTCAGTTTGCGTCGGAGGCTGCGTTGATGATCGCGGGTGCGATGGAAGGCGAGGCTGATCAGCCAGTCTTCGAATCGTCCGACTTCTCGGTAGGTATCGATCCTTTGCCAAGCTCGCAGCAGGACGTCTTGCAACACGTCGTCGGCGTCGTGCGACCAAGCCATCAGTCGGCCGATGGTTCGGTGCAAGCGTTGTCCGTAGCGATCGATGAGTGCGTTCATGGCGGCCGAATCGCGGCGACGCAATTGTTCGACCAACAGGCGATCGGATTCGGCGAGGGGATCTCCCGTCGAGTTTGCACCCCTATCTCGCGTAATGGTCTCGCGCGGATGGGGACCTTCGCAACCGATTTCGTGGCTGGAGGTCATCCGCGGTGGGTCCTGGCAAAGTGTGTGCGAGCGAAATGGGGCAAATTCCGTGTTCCCTGCATGGTAGACGTTTGCCGGCGAGGAAGACTTTCATCGCGATTGCGAAATCTCAGAAAAATCGTTTCGGCCTGCGGACAGCGATTGCGGAGTGGCGCCCTCGCTCGTTCGCGGCGCAAGCTAAACTAGACCAAGAAGGGCATGTTGCCGGGATGGGATTGGGTCGAGAGAATGGCTTCGATCCAAACTGCGGCTAGCCAGGACGGGAGGCATGTTTGACACAACGCGATGACGCGAGCGACGGTTCGACAACCGATGTGAATCCGTATGCTCCCCCACCGATGGAGGCTCCATCGATGCGCCCGGTCAAGAAACTCCTCGCTGAGTTCGGGCGTCCGTATGCAATCGCCGCTTTGGCTCTGACCATTATGGCCGCGTTGGCTTGGGTGTATGTCGACGAAGTCCTTTTGAAGACGCAGATCGGTGCTTGGCCCATGCTGATCGGCAGCAGCGCTATTGCGGTCTTCGTGGCATGGCGCACTCGCGATTGGTTGATCGCGCCGCTGTGCTGCGTATTGGCGACGATGTCGGGAGATTTGCTGGCGGGGTTGGTTCGCGACTGGGCGTATGCGCAGGTACCCATGGCGTTTTCGCTTTCGTTGGCGTTTTCGGTACCCGCGTTGATTGTCGCGCTGTTTGCAACATGGCAAGCGCGATCGCGTGCCATGCACACGCTGGAGTTCGAAGAAGCTTCCGATCGCAATGCGGTCTAGACGAGCCAGCCGGAGAGTTCCGAAGCACGCTTGACGCGGCTGATGGCCAGCATGAAGGCGGCGGTGCGCAGCGAGACATCGTGCGTCGCGGATTGATGCCAGACTCCTTCGAAGGCTTCGGAAAGGGTGTGATCGAGTTCTTGGCGGACGCGATCGAGGCTCCAGCGGTAATGCTGACGGTTTTGCGCCCATTCGAAGTAGCTGACGGTCACCCCGCCAGCGTTGGCCAAGATATCGGGCAGGATGGTGACCCGTCGCGCGGCGAGTTTGGCGTCGGCCTCGGGGTCGATCGGGCCGTTGGCCCCTTCGATGATGGTTTTGGCTTTGATCTTGTCTGCGTTCTTGGCGTTGATGACATCGCCAAGGGCGGCTGGGATCAACAGGTCGACATCGAGTTCTAGCAGGGCGTCGGAATCGATGCGTTGGGCGCCTGGGAAGCCAGCTAGGGAGCCTTTGTTCTTAAGAACATACGACAGGGCTTCGGGGATGTTGATGCCTTTGGGATCGACGTAGGCGCCGGAGACATCGCTGATGGCGACGACGGGGAACTTGGCTTCGAACAAGTACTTGGCAGCGTGGGAGCCAACGTTGCCGAAGCCTTGGATGGCGGTCCGGCACTGTTCGGGTTTGACGTTGAAGCGTTTTAGCAGTTTGACCGCGAGGGTTCCGACACCGCGGCCGGTGGCTTCTTCGCGTCCGCGGGCACCGTATTCTTCCACTGGTTTGCCGGTGATAACGGCTGGGTTAAAGCCGTGGTATTTTTCCCATTGGTTGCGGAACCACGCCATGACTTCGTGGTTGGTGCCCATGTCCGGTGCGGGGATGTCGGTATCGGGGCCGACGATTTCGTGGATCTGGTCGACGAAGGCGCGGGTGAGATGTTCGAGTTCGCGGCGGGAGAGGGTTTTGGGGTCGATGCCGATCCCCCCTTTGGCTCCTCCGTAAGGCAGATCGACGACGGCCGTCTTCCACGTCATGAGGGCTGCGAGCGAGCGGACTTCATCGAGATCGACGGCGGGGTGGTAGCGGAGACCACCTTTCATCGGCCCGCGTGCATTGTCGTGTTGAACGCGATAGCCGAGGACCGTTTCGATGCTGCCGTCGTCCCGTTCGAAGGCGACTTGGACGGTGACTTCCCGTTTGGGAGTTCGCAGCAGGACGCGCATCCATTCCGGCAGTCCCAGCTTGTCGGCAGCTTGATCAAAGTAAAAGTTCGTAGCTTCGCTGGGTCGCATGGGAGGATCTCGAGAGGAAGAAAGAAGCAGAGGAGGCGTCGCGCGCGAGGATGGCGACTACTTGGATTGGATGCTGGCAGCCGCAGCCACGATCGCCGTGAAGGAATCGGCTTTGAGGGAGGCTCCGCCGACCAAGGCCCCGTCGATATTGGGTTGGCTGAGGAGTTCGTGCGCGTTGTCGGCTTTGACGCTGCCGCCGTATTGAATGACGACGCGCTGTGCGATGGCGGGGGAATAGAGTTCGCCGAGCAAGGCTCGAATATCGGCGTGGACTTCTTCGGCTTGTGCAGGGGTGGCGGTTTTGCCGGTGCCGATGGCCCACACCGGTTCGTATGCGAGGACCGTCTTTTGGATTTGTTCGGCGGTTAGACCTGCCAAGGAGCCACGGCATTGACCGCGAACGATGTCGGTCGTTTTGCCGGCTTCGCGTTCTTGCAAGGTCTCGCCCACGCAGACGATTGGAGTGAGGCCTGCGGCGAGGGCGGCGAGGAGTTTTTGTTGGACCATGGCATCGGTCTCACCGAAGATCGCGCGGCGTTCGCTGTGACCGAGGATCACGTAACGGCAGCCGACATCGAGCAACATGGCGCAGCCCTGCTCGCCGGTGAATGCACCTTCGGGTTGGCTGTAGACGTTTTGCGCGCCGACACCGATTTTGGATCCGGCCAAGGCTTTGGCGACGTCGCTCAAGTAGACCGACGGAGGGCAGACAGCGGTGTCGACATGTTGGAATGATTCCAGCGAGGCGACGAGCTGTTGAGCCAGCGCGACAGACGAACTTCGAAGGAGGTTCATCTTCCAGTTTCCGGCGATCAAGAATCTTCTCACGAGCAGAGGCCTTTTGGGTGTAGGTTGAAGTTTGAATCAAGAAATGAAGGCATTCGATCCAGGGCCTATCGCCACTTCCAAACGCCGCACTTCAAACGTCGAAGTGCAAGCTTCGCAATCCAAACGCCAGGACTGGGTTGGGAGGCGGAGCAGGTGCGTGCGTGGGGCTCATGGATCTTGCCGAGGATTCCCTGGAGGCCTGCCATTTTCTAGGCCTCCAGGATGTCGGAATAGCCCAGATTGTCAAGATTGGTCTGGATTTATCTAGAGGGGAGTTGCTAACGTCGCCAGCAGCATGCCGTCTGGCTGTCGGCGAAGCCCGTGCGGCGGTCGGCGTGGACTGCATGAACCTCCTGTATTTACGGAGCGTTCCTCGCAGTGTTCACCCACGGTGGGTTGAGACCCTTTCAAAGAGACAAACAAAGCCATCACCATGCGCAAAATAGCAGTCATCAATCAGAAGGGTGGCGTCGGCAAGACGACCACGGCTGTGAACTTGGCGGCCGCATTGGCAGCCTGCGAGCAGAAGGTATGCGTGGTGGATCTCGATCCCCAGGCGCATGCTTCGTTGCATTTGGGGGTGACGTTGAATGCGAGCGAAACCAGTATCTACGATTTGCTGTGCGGAGACGCAACGCTTTCCGATGTGCGACGCGATGTAACTCCGAATCTTTCGGTGGTTCCTGCTAGTTTGGATCTCGCAGCCGCCGAGATGGAGTTGGCGGGCGAAGTAGGGCGCGAAGTGATCTTGCGCGATCGCATCGAAGGCGAGCCAGCGAGCCATGATTTCTTGATCATCGATTGCCCGCCTTCCCTTGGGGTGTTGACGCTTAATGCGTTGACTGCGGTCGACGAAGTCTTTCTGCCATTGCAACCACACTTCTTGGCTCTGCATGGTCTGAGCAAGCTGTTGCGGACCATTGAAGTGGTGGCCAAGCGATTGAATCCGAGCTTGCGATTGGAAGGGATCGTGCTTTGCATGTACGAATCCAGCACGCGTTTGGCCGCAGAAGTCAGCCGCGATGTCGAGGAGTTTCTAGAGGCCAGCGCTGCGCAAAGTCCGGTTTGGGCCAGCGCGAAGTTTTTTCAGACCAAGATCCGTCGCAACATTCGCTTGGCGGAAGCCCCGAGCTTTGGCCAATCGATCTTCGACTATGCACCCAACTCGCACGGGGCCGAGGATTATCTATCGCTCGCGCGCGAAGTGTTGGCTTCTGACGTTTCGGCGTCGGAATCCGAAGTGGCGTCCTTTTCATCGAATTAGTCCTTTTGTGTTGAACGGCGTTGTCACAAGGCACCCACTATGAAACACGATCGAACCTGGGCGCGTCCCATGCCATGGATGGTGGTTGGGCTGGTTTCCCTGATGCCCATGAGTGTTGGATGCCAGCAGTGGTCGCTTCGCGAGAGCACGGCCAAATGGTTTGGCGGCACCGCCGAAGACGACGATTGGGCACCTCCCACCGACGTCACGTACAACCTCGATGAACGGACTGCGTACGAAGTCGAGAAACGCTCTTCTGGCGACGCGGCACCCAAGAGCAAGCGCATCGGAGCCGGTTGGTGGGCAGGCAATCGAAACGCTAACAGCGAGCCACCTCCTCGAGTCATCCTGCCGAAAGAGCGCGAAGCCCAAAAGAAAGCCGCCGAAGAAAGCGCAGCGCAAGCTCTGGCAAAGAGTTTGAAGGATCAATCCAACAAGGTTGCGGCCGACAGCAGCGCTTCGGCTTCGACTACGTCCGCGAAAACCGAACCGCCCAAGGCCGATGCACCCAAGCCGGACGCGGCCAAGCCTGAAGCAGCACAGGCCTCAGTCGCGAAACCCGAAGCTCCGAAAGGCACACCGCCGAGCGTGGAAGGAACCAAGCCTAGCGTCGCGTCGACGGAAACCGCAGGCGCGAAGAGCCCTGCCAAACCGGAAGTCCCAGGCAATGCGGCACCGGCTGCGGTCGACACCGGACTGGCCGAGGTCGACGTAGAAGGGGCGATCAATGCGTTGCCCGCACAATACCGGGATGTGATTCGCATGCGGATGTCGGAAACCGATGAGGCAAAACCCACCACGGACACTTCGAAAATCGCGGAGTCCGCAGCCAAGCCTAGTCCAACCAACTCGACGCCAACACCTCCCGGCCCAAGCCAGCCTGTTGCAGCCGCTCCTGCTCCAAGCACTACCGTTGTAGCGCCACCCGCGGCGGCGCAAGTCGCGATAGCACCCAGTGTGCCTCCGAAATCGGTAACCACTGCGGAGTTCCAAGCCGACGCGCAGCCCGCGCCGACCAAGCCTTTTACCGTTCGGTTGGGGAGCGATGAATCGGATGCAACGTCGGTGGTCACGACCAGCCATGTCGAGTCCCGCGCTGCAATGCCTGCGGCTCGATTGTCTTGGCATCAATACACCAGTTTGGCCATTCAGGAACTGGAATCTCAGTTGGCCAAAGATCCCCCTTCGGATCCTGAATTGCGACACAGTCAAGAGATGACGCTACGCATGCTGTATGTGACGCAACGACGATTGGAGGATGCGATGCGACCGATTGCGTCCTTAACACAAGAAGAACAACAGTTCGTGCAGCAGGAGATCAAGGCGCTGTACGAAGCCAGCGATCCGGATGCCAATCCGGCGCGTGCTCGGCATTGGAGCCAAGTCATGTTGCATCATCGCGAGGCCAATCATGCGTTGGCAGACATGGCAAATCTGGAAGTCAAGCAATTGGCCTTTTGCGACGAAGTCAGCGGCTACGGCATCTTCAGTCGCTGCAAGACGAATCTATTTGCACCCGATCAAGATGTGTTGCTTTACTGCGAGATCGATAATGTCACTGCCGAGCGCATCAAGGATGGGTATATCACCCAGCTTCAGGGCAGCTATGAGATTTACGATGCGCAGAAGCGCAAGGTGACCGAGCAATTGCTGCCGATGGAGCCCGAACTGTGCCAGAACCAGCGCCGCGACTATTACATCGTGTATCGCATTTTCATGCCGCAGCAGATCCAGCCAGGTCGGCACGAGTTGGTGCTGAACATTGAAGACATGAAGGGGCACAAGTTTGGCCAAGCAGCGGCCGAGTTTCAGATCAAGCGATAGCTGGCGTCGAATTGTCGGCGCTCGTGATTCGCAATCGCTTCTATCGAGGTGCGGCTACGTCGAGCGGCGTCGCGTTGGGGCTTCTGAGGCATCGGGCAAGGTTGGAGCGGTATCATCCCAGGGCTTGACGACGGCCGTGCCGTCTTCTTTGACGCTTTGCAATTGGGCGATGCGGCGTCGTGCGCTTTCGAGTTGATGGTGGCACGACTGGATGGTTTCAACCGCCTTGGCGTAGTCGGCGAGCATGTCTTCCAGCGGCAGCGATCCGCTTTCTAGTTTGCGCACGATCTGCTCGAGTTCGAGCATGGAGGCTTCAAACGATTTCGGGGCTTCATCGGCTGGGGATTTGGATTTGGCCATGATGGGAGATGTCGAAGCGCGTGAGAGAGGGTGACGGAATCGTGTCACCCATGAACGTATCCTTTGGGTTGCATCTGAGCGATCCCGGATTTGGTTTTCGACCACAAGCCGGTACGCGATACGAACTCGCCGATGACGGTGAGCGGGATGCCATCGATCTCTTTGGGCAGTCGTGGGAGATCGGCGGGCGAGACGGCCATCAGCAGTTCAAAGTCTTCGCCGTCGCCGATGGCGTGTTCCAGCGGGGGGCGGCCTGAGGTTGCAGCGCGGGCGACCGCATCGGGGCTGATGGGAATCGACTCGAGGTGGACTTGCGCGCCGCAACGGCTGGCGGCGGTGACATTGAGCAGATCGATGCCGAGTCCATCGCTGATGTCGGTGGCGGCTCGGACGATTCCCAGCGAGTGGAGTTGGCGGGCGAGTTCGAGCCTCGGTTCGAAGGTGAGATGTCTTCCGAGGAGGCTGCCGCCGAGCGCGCCGCTGACGACGATGGCATCGCCAGGGGTAGCACCGCTGCGGAGCCAAGCACCTCCGGCAGGAGCGCGTCCCAAGGCCGTCATGTGGACAACCAGAGGGCCATCCCAAACGTTGGTGTCTCCGCCCGCGACCGAGACGTTGTAGCGGCTGCATGCATCGCATACGCCTTCAAAGATCTCGGCGCCGATTTCGCCGGAGCGATGGCGGGGCAAGCACAGCGAAAGGAAGACAGCGATCGGTTCCGCGGCCATCGAAGCCAGATCGCTCAAGTTGACGGCGACGAGTTTGCGACCGACGGCACGAGGACCGCACTGTTCGAGGATGAAGTGGGTGCCTTCGCACAGCGAATCGGTGGTGACGACGCAATCGGTGTCCGAGGGTGCGATCAGAGCGCAGTCGTCGCCGATACCGAGTTTGACTTGGGGTAAACGCGAGGCCCGTTGCTTTGCCCAAGCGATGAAGCCGTGTTCCATAGCGTCGTTGGATCCAATGCGAGCTGCGAGGCAGCGAAGTGATGTAAGCAAGCGTTGCGATCCACGGGCAGGAGGCATCTCCTGCACCGTCGTCGACGCAGATTGCTCAGCGAGGCAAGGGGCTTACAAGGCCGATCCGGCGAAGTTCTCTGCGAGTTCGCGGCAAGCCTTGGCGATGCCTTCGGAGTGCAAGCCGAGTTCTTCGAACAGTTCGTTGCGCTCGCCATGTTCGATGAAGCGATCGGGGATTCCGAGCATGCGCATCATGCGCGTATCCCAACCGTTTTGGCAAGCGGCTTCGAGGACCGCCGAGCCAAAGCCACCCATGAGGGCACCTTCTTCGACGGTGACGATGAAGCGGCAGCTTTGGAAGAGTTCTTCCAATCGCTCGGTATCCAGCGGCTTGATGAAGCGGGCATTGACGACGGTGACATCGATCCCTTCCTTGGCCAGGATTTCGGCGGCCGCCAGGGATTGTTGCATCATGGCGCCGATGGAGACGATGGCTCCATCGCGGCCGCGCCGAACGACTTCGGACTTGCCGAGCTCGATGCGGGTGGTGGGTCGGTCGAATGCCAAGGCGCTGGTTTTGGGATAGCGGATCGAGGTGGGGCCGGGGTGCTTGAGAGCGAACTCGAGCATCGGTTCGACTTCGGTGGAGTCGGCGGGGGCCATCATGACGATGTTCGGGAAGACGCGCATGTAGCCGATGTCGAAGAGACCGTGGTGGGTGGGACCGTCGGGGCCGGTTAGGCCGGCGCGATCGAGCATCATGGTCACGGGCAAGTTTTGCAGTGCGACTTCTTGGAAGATCTGGTCGTACGAGCGTTGCATGAAGGTGCTGTAGATCGCGACGATCGGGCGCAAGCCGACTTTGGCTTGTCCGGCGGCAAAGGCGACCGCGTGGGACTCGCAGATGCCGACATCGAAGAAGCGGTCGGGGAACTCATCGCGGACCGGTTCGAGTTTGTTGCCTTGGCACATGGCGGCGGTCATGACCGTCACGCGCGGGTCGCGACGCATTTGGCTGGCGATGGCGTCGCGAGCGTAGTTGGTGAAAGCGGGCTTTTCGCCGATCGAGAGGACGCGCGGACTGCCTTCTTCGTCTTCGAAAGCAGGGGGCGTATGGAAGTAGACCGGGTCTTCTTCGGCCGGTTTGTAACCGCGTCCTTTTTCAGTGACGACGTGGAGCAGCGTTGGCCCTTTGAGATCGCGTACCATTTCGAGGTACTTCTTCATCAGGCGGATATCGTGACCATCGATGGGACCGATGTAGCGGAATCCGAATTCTTCGAAGAGCATGCCGCCGACCATTCCGGCTTTGACCCCTTCTTTGATTTGGGCGAGCAAGCGTTCGGTCGGGTCGCCGAAGACGGGGACTTTGTTGAGGGCTTTGGCGACTTCGTGTTTGAGGCCCGTGTAGAACGGGTTGGTGCGAAGTCGATCGAGGTAGTTGGCCAGCGCGCCGACGCGCGGGCAGATCGACATCTTGTTGTCGTTGAGAACGACGATCAGATCTTTGTTGAGTTCGCCTGCGTTGTTGAGGGCTTCGAAGACGATGCCGGAGGGAAATGCACCATCGCCGATGACCGCGATGCTTTTGCGACCCGGTTCTCGCATCAAGTCATCGCCCGATTTGAGACCGAGGGCGGTGGAGACGCTGCATCCGGCGTGCCCGGTCATGAACAAGTCGTATTCGCTTTCGGATGGGTTGGGGTAACCCATCAAGCCGCCTCGTTCGCGGATGGTTTTGAATTCGGCGTAGCGACCGGTGATCAGTTTGTGCGGATAGATTTGGTGACCGGTATCCCAGATGAGACGGTCTTTGCGGAAGTCGAACACGCTGTGGAGCGCGAGGCACAGTTCGACCACGCCGAGGTTGGAGGCGAAGTGAGCCGTCCGGGTGGCCAGGAGATTGCAGAGTACATCTCGGATTTCCGAAGCCAACCGATCCAGATCATCGACGCTCATCGACTGCAGGGGTTCCGCGGAGTCGAGTTTCGACAGCAGTTCGTGCATCGCCATTAGTGGCTCCTTTCCAGGATGTACTTAGCTAACCAATTCAGCGGCTGGGCGGATTCGCCCAAGGGAGCGATCGCCTGGCTGGCTCGTTCGATCCATCGATGGGCTTGATCGCGGCTGGATGCCACACCATAGACGGCTGGAAAGGTCAGCTTACCTCGACCGGAGTCTTTTCCGGTGGCTTTACCAGTGTTTTCTGGAGTGCCTTCGACGTCCAGCAGGTCATCCACAATTTGGAAGGCAATTCCGATGGATTGTCCATATTCGCGTAGGGCGGCGCGGTGTTCGGCGGTGGCGTTTCCAGCGATCGCACCCAGTTCGACGGCGGCGGTGATCAAGGCACCGGTCTTTCGGCGGTGGATGGCATCGAGGGTGCGCTGTTCGTCTTCGGGGGTTTGTGCGGCGATGTCCCGCGTTTCGGCTTGAAGGTCCGCCATTTGGCCGCCGACCATGCCTTCGGGGCCTGCGGCTCGGGCCAGGACTAGGACGCTCTCGACGATGGCGTTGGGTGGGAGTCCGCTGGCAGCGAGCATTTGAAAGGCCATGGGCTGCAAGGCATCGCCGGCCAGGATGGCGGTGGCTTCGCAAAATTGCTTGTGGCAAGTGGGACGACCGCGGCGCAAATCGTCATCGTCCATGGCGGGCAAATCGTCGTGGATGAGCGAGTAGGCGTGGATCATTTCCAAGGCAGCGGCGCTGGGCATGGCGGCCTCTGCCGAGCCGCCGACGGCTTGGGAAGCCAGGATGCACAGGAGTGGACGCAAGCGTTTGCCGGGAGCCAGAAGCGAGTAAGCGATGGCTTCCCGGAGGCGGGCTGGGCAGTTCACGCCCATGGCGTCGATGGTCGCCTGGAGGGCGGAATCGACTTGGTTGGCAACGGTTTTCCAACGCGCGAGGAAGCCGTCGAGGCTATCGTTTCCCGACGCAGAGGTGTCGCCGCGGGTGCCGGTGAGGGGCTCCGAGCCCGAAGGCGAGGCGGGCGAGCCGACTCGCTGTTTTGGCTCTGGTGGCATCGATGAAGTGATGATTTCAGTCCTGCGACAAGTGCGAATGTCCTGGCGTCTTGCCTGGGTATCGTCGCATTATAACGGCCAATTGCTGGGCGAAAAGCGAACTGGCGCGAACTGTCCAGGAACGCGAGCGGGCCGAGGGGGATGGTGGCTTGGAGCGGACTGCCTTGGCACGCCGGATTGGTTGGTATGTTTCCTAGCCGAGGCAGGTGGCACAACCGGCACAATTAGACCTCGTTGCACAAGGGTGCAGCGCCCTTCCGGGATGTTTCGATACACTTTGAGCGGGCGGAAAAATCGCTAGAGAATTCAGACGCAATTCTGGATAGGAGCGAGCCGGTGCTACAATAGTATTTGTATCCGTTTCGCAGTGTTGATTCCCCTGGAACGATACCTTGGACATCCCGGCGGGTTGACTGCAATATCGCAGCATTTCTCATTTAGGCCTATTCCACGGAACACCCGGCAATGAATCGCAGACTCGTATTGGTTGGACTTTCGGTGGCTTCTGCTTGGGCCAGTGTTCCGCAAATGGGATGGGCCCAACTGCCCACAACACCCGCGTCTGGAAGCATCTCCGGGATGGGTGGAACTGGCGGAATGGGCGGTACCGGCATGATGGGCGGTACGGGCATGACAGGAGGCACCGGCATGACGGGCGGGTTCGGCGGAACCGGGATGGGTGGCACAGGGATGAACACTTCGAACTTCCCTGGTACGTTTGGTGGTCCTGGCGTCACCGGTCAGATGGTTCTGCAAAACTTGAACACGCAACCGATTACGGCGGTGACTGGTTCGGGGGGAAGTACGTTTGGTACGGGTGTTTCTGGAAATGCCTTTGGTGGCAACGCGTTTGGGGGCACAGGGACTCAGGGAGGACTTGGTGCCGGCGGTATGGGAATGGGGGGCATGGGGCTCGGCGGCATGGGTTTGGGCGGCATGGGGCTCGGCGGCATGGGGCTCGGCGGTCTCGGGCGAGGCGGATTTGGCGGTTTCGGCGGTGGCAACAATATGGGCACCGGGAACGCGCAAGGTCGCAAGCCGATTCGTGCAGCAGTGCGACCAGAAATTGAGATGAGCACGCGTGGGATGGCAGATCTTTCCGCCCGCACGGCCATTCGGTTCACGAGCCTACCGGCAGCCAAAAAGTTCCCGAACGTGAACGCCAGCTTTGAGAATGGTTCCGTCGTGTTGCGCGGCAGCGTCGCTACCGAGAAGGATAAGAAGATGATGGAGCGGCTGATGATGCTGGAGCCTGGAGTAGATTCGGTGAAGAATGAACTGCAGGTGAAGGGATCAACCCTGGAGTCAGTCCCTGCGGTAAGGAATTAGCAGCCTGCGGCGCTGAAATCATCTGCGTTCCTGAGATCGGAGCTTTGGTGTTCAGCATCGATGCATTCGCCATTGCGAATCCAGGCAATGGCGTGGCGACACTGGATGCTGGGACGGTGATGGTTTGCATCCTGTTGACTGGCTGGCTGGCGTCACTTGACGTAGGCGACGCCATGGGGATCGCTTGTTCTGCGGTGGGCACGAAGTTTCCAGCGGGCAGAACGCCTTCATTGAGCGTGGAGTGATGCACGCCGTTTGAGACTTGCCCCATGCTGTTGGAGGCAACGCCTTGGAACTCGCCGCGTTGGATCTGCTCCATGTACGCGGCCGCTTGTTCTGGCGTGAATCGCGGCTGCGTATTCAAGCTTCGAGACGGCATCGGGATCGTGGTGGTTTTGGGCTGGGGTTGATAGGTGGCTGGTGTCACGGACTTGCTGGCATCGCCGCTCCCTTTCTTTGCCGATGCTTGGATGACTACTTGCTCTTCTTCCGAAGGCGGTCCTGGCAAGAGCACGGTCGCTGCGTTGCCTCGAATGACACGCCCGTCCTTGGTCTTGAAGGTCGGGACGAGCATGATCTTCTTCTTGTACCCCGGCGAGACATCCCAAGGAATCCAAACGCTATACGAAGCGCCCAATTGGCTTTCGGAAAAGTGGGTTGTGAATTGCTCGGCGGTGAAGCGGAAACGCTTGTCTGCGGCTTCGACGCTCAGTCCGTCGTGGCTGCGATGCGTATCGTCGAATCCATAGACCGTCAGTTCTCCCTCGACCGGGATGGCTTGGCTTTTCTCGTTGTAGAAGTAGAGCCGCCCGCCGAAACCGCGTGTTGGAGGCTTGCCTTCTGCCGTGAAGATATCGTATGTCCAGGTGACATTGATGCTCTGAGGGAGCTGGTACTCCTTCTTCTTCATCCAAGGCCATGGGCTATCCTTCTTCTTTCCCTTGGCCGTATCTCCCGTCAGAGAGGAGCACCCGGTACCCATCGCTACGCACAGCAGGGTTACCATCAACCATCTTGAAGATTGAGTCGCGATCATAGTACACAGCGCTTGATTGGAAGAATTCGTTGAATGCTGGAGTGGAAGTTCGCTCGACCGGAAGCGGCGGCTAGGGCAGCCGGAGTCCTTGGGAATTGTTGGCCGGCGGATTTACTGGCGCCCCAGCGTTTACTGGCGCTCCTGCGTTTGCTGGTGCATACGTTGGTCGTTCAACGCGTCCTGCATTGGGTGCTGGAGCATAGTAGGTGTTGGGGTTCGGGTTCGCCGGTTGGACAACAGAACCAGGAGCAGAGCTGGACTCCGTAGGCAAGAGCGTCCTTGGAGGAATTCTGCTGGAAGAGTTCAACGGGGTCGGTTCCATCACCGGACTGGGCAGGCGTTGACCAGCGCTGTCGATGATGATGCCGTTGTTCTCCATCGATTGATTGGACTGGAACTCCTGCGACGTGAAGCCCGGTTCCACGTAAGTGGGTTGAGCCATTCCACCTGGAGGGCAGTTGTTGGGGTCGGTTTCGAAATCGACCGTTGGCGTTTCGTCCGGGTAAATGATCGGGGAGCTAGCTGGTCCCCACAGTCCATTGCCGGCCGAGAGGCCTTTGTCCCCATAAAGGTTGAGCACGTCTGCCAAGCACCAGCTCATCCGTGAGGATTCGACTTGCTTGATCATTTCCAGTTTGTTTGGGTCGTTGTAGTTGATGACACGCGGGGTCATGATCACCAGCAATTCTGTTCTGGCTTCGCTTTCTTTGTCGAACCGGAACAGGGCACCAGCGATGGGAATGTCCGCCAGCCAAGGAATACGGCGCGACACGGTCGCTCGTTCTTTGGTGATCAATCCGCCGATGATGACCGTCTGGCCGTCGTACGCGGTCACACGGGTTTGAGCCAAGGTTTGATTGAATGCTGGCGTCGAGCTCGTGGTCGTACCATTCGTGATCGTCAACGAGTCGGCATCCGAAACGCTGGAACGGCTGATGGCCACGATCATGTTGATCAAGCCATCTTGGTTGGTTCGCGGCTGGATCTGCATGGTGAGACCCGTGTTGATGTACGCGATGTTCTGTGCGACACCGTTGAGCGTATTGTTCGCGGAGCCCAGGGTTGGGACCGACTTACCCACATTGACCACCGAGATGTTGTTGTCGATCGTGGTCAACGTTGGCTTGGCTAGGATTTGAGCGCGGTTCACATCTTGGAGCATTCGGAAGAGTGCACCAAACGATTCGCTGCTGGCTGCCAGGACCAACCCGCCGTATCCCAACTCGGATGCTCGTCCCATGCCGAAGCCGCTCAATCCTTGTCCGCCGACGTTTTGAGGGCGACGTTGCGGAGACCCAGTGCCAAACGGCGAGAGAATGTTGAATACGGGGCTGGACAGCGTGCCTCCTGTGGCGCTGTTGCGGTCGAACAGCAAGGAGTCTTGCAAACCGAGTTCGGTGCCCAATTCAAATTGGTCGGTCAGCGTGACTTCGGCGATAAGCATTTCGACGTAGATCATCGGTTGTTGACGATCGAGCCGTTCGATCACTTCGCGGATCTGCTTCATGTAACGCGGCGTCGCACTGACGACCAGGCTGTTGGTCGCATTCTCTGCAGCGACGAAGATCGTCAACACCTCGCGGTCGGATCGTTCGAACAGACTCACCTGTTGGTTTTGCAGGTTAAAGCCTTGGGTTGACAATGTCTGAGCCAACTGTTGTTGGCGTTGGAACAGGCTGGTTAGCGCTTGGTTGACGTCGGCGGCGTTGGCGTTTCGGAGCCAAAACACTTCCGTGGTCCGAGCGTTGCCACCTTCTTCGTCCAACCGGTAGAGCAAGGCTTCAATTACGTCCAGGTCGTTTGCACCGCCCGATGCAATGATCGTGTTGGTGCGTGTGTCTGCCGAGAGGCGAAGGGGTACGATCGAACTATCGCCACCACCGACGAGCGAGGCGAGGTTTTGCAGTCCGAATAGACCGCCTTGGACGGTATTCGTGCCCGTTCCGGTTTGTGGCAGCCCGAATGCTTGTTGCAGAATGGTCACCAGGGTCGATGCATCGCCATTGACGACGGGATAGACCTTGAGCTTGGCTTCCACGCCGGGCAATTGGTCTAGTTGCTCGATCAACGCTTCGATCAACGGCATGCTCTTGGCAGGAGCGCGGACGATCAAGGAGTTGATGCTTGGATTGCTGGTGATGACGACGCCAGCCAAGATCCCGGAGCTGACTTCACTGCCATCTGGACTGACGACCGATAGGCCGCTGCTCGGAGGCGTTCCGCGGCCGGTGCCCGACGCGTTCGAGGACTGAGGTTGCGGTTGTCCCCCTTGGTTGTTGCCGGTGGTTCCGCCGGTGGATGTGCCATTGATCGCGGCTTGCAAGATCGGTTGCAGGTCGGCTGCCGTTACATTCTTGATGGGGAACACTCGAATGGCATTTTGAGCCGGCGTCGATTCCACATCGATTTCGAGGATCAGTCGAGCGACTTCGGCGATGTCGCGAGGAGACGCTTGGACGATCAGCGAGTTGGTGCGGTAGTCGGCGACGACTTTGACACGGGACGAGAGTTGAGTTGCCCCCGGGGCGTTGGCATTGGTGTTTTGGTTCGCGGTGTTTCCAGTGGTGTCTCCGAAGAAGTTTCGGATCACCGTTTCCGCATCGACGGCGGACGAGTTGACCAATCGGAACACCTTCAACTGGTTGTTCATGTCGATCGGTTGGTCGAGCTTAAGGATCAGGTCCTTGATGCCGGTGAGGGCTTCAGGTCGGCCGATCAGCAGCAGCGAGTTGGGTTGGCCGAGGGCATAGATGCTGATCTGACCTTGGCGCGGCGAAAAGACTTTTTCATTGAGGTCCTTGAGGATCGGTTCGAGCACGATCCCATTGACGTGCTTGAGCGGATAGATCTCGATGTCCGGTTGGGTGTCCTGGCTTTGCTTCTTGATTTGGTCGATGACTTCCAAGACGCGTTGGACGTCTCGCTTGCCCCCTTTGACGATGACCAAACCCAGCTCGGGAACGAACGAGATGTCGACTTCGCCGATCAAGCCGGTGCCGCTGCTCAAGTTATCTGGGCTGCCGATGGCGGCGCCCATTTCATCCGCTTCACCTGGCTGGGGGATGCGAACGGTGCCGGTGGCTTCGTCTTGAAGTGGTTGTTGGTACGAGGCTTGTTTGACCAGCGAGATGGCGCGTTGGATGCGTTCCGGAGAAGCTGGATTGATGGGGACGATTTGGGTCGGACGGGCTGGATCGACTTGAGCCAAGTCGATGGCGGTGATGACCGAAGTCCATGCCAAGACGTCTTGTGGACTTCCTTGGATACGGATTTCGTCGTTGCGTCGATCGACGGTCATGACTTCGCGCGGACCGGCGTCGGTCATCATCTGCAGTTGGGCGACTTCACCGTTGTTGACAGTCGAGATGGTCAATCGCGGACCGGCGATGCGCGAGATGGCATCCTCAAGTTCTCGCCAAGTGACGATCTGCAGTTTGTACTGACGCGTTTGGATAGCGTCGGGGACGATGCGCCCAGACGTGTCGGTCTTGAGGCTGCCGGTACGCTGTTTGATCTGATCTACGGTCGCGGCGATCATGCGCTGAGTGGCATCGGGTGCCATGACCATCAAGCGACCGCTGTTGGGTTCGGTAGTGATGCGAACGCGTCGGTCGGCCCCAAATTTGGCTTGCAAGTGGAGCGCGGAGTCCGCCACGTGTTCGAGCGGGATGTCGTAGACTTGCAACCTGGCGTCGCTGGTTCCGGCAATCGGAGCCGGCGCGGTTTGGATGGATTGGCGCGGAGCGACAGGCGTTGCGGCATTGGGGGCCGGCAACGTCATCGGTTGGGCCAAGTTGCCCGCGCGGTTGGGTTGGGATGCGGGAGGAACTCCCCGCGAGGCTGGACCGGTGGGCTGGTAGCCGGAGTTTTGAGCCTGGGCGTCGGTGGCCAACGGGCCGGCGGCAACGCAGGCGACCAAAAGGCCAGCGGCGCGGAGGTGTCGCAGGAACTGCTGCTTGCGAGAGACTCGCTTGGCTGCGGCGGCGTGCGAAGCCTTGGTTTCGGCGATTCGACCAACTACGTGCAATGTACTTTTCACGGGACTGTGCCTCACATGGAAAACCTCTGGGACTCACAGCGCAGAGTCCCGTTAGTCGGAATCATCGGAACATCCGGAGCCGCCCCTTCAATCAAAACAGACTGCCTGGGCGGCAAAGTTTCACATTTCCATTGCCGCAACAGCACGTTCCGTTGGATTGCTAGCGTCCGACAGCGATGCAGGCGGGTTAAAGAGGACCGGTTGCGTAGGCTAGCAATTCTGCAACAATACGACGGTTTCCAGGATCGTTTATTCCATTCCAGGAAACACACTCAATGGACGACAAGCTCGCGTACGAGGGGATCACGTTCGATGACGTACTCATCGAGCCCAGCTTCAGTGAAATCCTCCCTTCTCAAGTGGATGTCAGCACGCAGCTGACCAAGCGGATCCGGCTGGAGATTCCTCTTCTTTCTTCGCCGATGGATACGGTCACCGAAAGCGAGATGGCGATTGCCCTCGCGAAAGTCGGTGGACTGGGGATCATCCACAAGAACATGGATGTGCAGGCCCAAGCGGCCGAGGTGACCAAAGTCAAGCGTTCGGCCAATGGCATCATTCCCGATCCAGTGACGTTGTTGCCCACCGATAGCGTGGCCACGGCGCAAGACATGATGCGTACGCAGAACGTCTCGGGCATTCCGATTGTCGAGGCGGATGGCAAGTTGGTCGGTATCTTGACCCGACGCGACATGCGATTCCTCGAGTCCAGCGACCGTCCCATCTCATCGGTCATGACCCGCGAAAATCTGGTCACCGCGCAGGGGAATGTAACGCTTGCGGAAGCTGAGCGGATTTTGACGGATAAAAAGGTGGAGAAACTTTTGCTGGTTGACGATGAATACAAACTAACCGGTCTGATCACGATCAAAGACATCGACCAGATGAAGAGTTACCCCTCGGCTTGCAAAGACGAGTTGGGACGGCTTCGGGTCGGTGCCGCGATCGGAGTGCACGACTACGAGCGAGCCGAGCAACTGATCACCCGAGGAGTAGACATCCTCGTGGTCGACAGCGCGCACGGGCACTCGTCGAACGTGATCGAGACGGTCAAGAATTTGAAGCGCCAGTGGAAGATCGATGTCATCGCAGGCAACGTTGCGACGTATGCCGGCGGCAAGGCGTTGGTCGATGCGGGCGCAGACGCGGTCAAAGTCGGAATCGGCCCAGGTTCCATTTGTACCACGCGAGTCATATCCGGCGTCGGTGTCCCGCAAATCACCGCCATATATGAAACGACTAAAGCTTGCGCTGCCGCAGGCATCCCAACCATCGCCGATGGCGGTATCCGCTATTCGGGCGACATCGTGAAAGCGATCGTCGCAGGGGCTCAGACCGTGATGATTGGAAGCTTGTTCGCAGGGCTCGCCGAAAGCCCCGGACGGACCATTTTGTACCAAGGCCGAACCTTCAAGGCCTATCGCGGAATGGGATCGCTCGGAGCCATGGTCAAGGGATCGAGCGAACGCTATCGCCAAGGGACACAGGACCAATTGTCGAAGTTGGTTCCCGAAGGAGTCGAAGGGCGCGTGCCGTTTAAAGGTCCGTTGGCGGACTACGTTTACCAACTCGTGGGCGGTCTTCGCGCTGGGATGGGGTACTGCGGTACTCGCACCATCGCGGAACTACGCTCGGATGCACGTTTCATTAAAGTCTCGGCCGCAACGGTGCGGGAGAACCATCCCCATGACATCGCGATCACGCAAGAAGCGCCAAACTACAGTCCGGAGGTGCACGGCTCCAACGATAGTTGAGCCACTCCGCAGTCCTGAACTCTACGCTCGGGGAGAGGCTGCAATTGCGCCCCCCGCAACGGTCCGAGTCGCGACGCGACGCTCCCGACTCGCCAAAGTGATTGCTGCTGGATGTTGGATCGCGGCAGCAACGTGCGCTGGTGCCCAAGCGTATGCGCAGCAATCCATTGCACCACCGCCGTCGTGGTCGCCGACTCCTTACCAAGCTCCAGCGCCGGTCGCAGCCCCAACGAATATCGCCTCGCCTCGTTCGGATCTCTCGGCGCACCAACCGGACAACGCTCCCAATGCACCCGAAGCGAGTTCCGCCTCGACCCGGGAAGCGGTCGTGCAGCGCTGGCGCAAAGCCAAGTCTTCGCAACCCGCCCCGTCGCGGGCCGTCGCTGCCCTCGAGGAAGCAAGCGTCTCTCGGACGGCTTCGGTGCAGCCAGTGGTTCAGCACCCCACGCTTGAGTCGACGGTTGTCGAGCACTCCAATGCGTCGCCAGCCCAACCGCCCAGCCGCTTGAATCTGATTCCTTCCGCTCCGGAATCGCAACGTTCCAAGTCGGGCGTGGTTTTGGCCAGCTACCAAACGCCGCAAGAGCCGTCGGTTCCCAACGGAGTTGCCTCCGTTCCCCCTGCACCGAATGGGGCATGGCGAGCGCGAAACGAAGATGCAACTCGGGTGTCTCCATCCAACACACCGGAAGCTCCGCGCGGATTGCCAGACGCCAACGGACAGCGGCCGCGGGCTACCAACTCGAGCGCCCCGCGCAGCTTGATCGTCCGCGAAATCACCCTCGGGACGGCTCAAGATCCCGTTGCCAATCCGCCTGCCAACGCGGCGGTACCGCAACTGCCACCGGTCACGCTGCCCACTCCTGGCCAACCCAATCCTGGCACAGCCGGTCCTGGCCAACCCGGTCCTGGCCCAGCCGGTCCGGAATTGTCGGCTCCGCGCAGTTCGCAAGATCTCCCGACGCCGTCACCGCGCGAATCGTTGCCGCCTGCAACCGATGGACGCGCTCCGGGCAATCCTGGGCTGACCTTGCCTCCTGTCCAACCACCGCAGCGCGCGGTCGAGCCTCTGGCGCCACCGCGACGCTCGGAAGGGGCAGTCGTTCCCAATCCATTCCCTGCTCGGCAAGATCCAACATTGGATTCACCTGTGGGGGATTCGCCTTCGGATCGCGAACCGCTGAAAGAGCCGGGGTCCGAACAAGACGATCTGCCGCCGATCCCTCCGTCTCGAAACGATCGGGTTGGCAGTTCGTGCGATGCCATTCGCAACTTTGCGGCCAGCACCGACATTCGCAACGTCAAGGTCGACTCGTCACCGAGCTTTGTTCAAGGCTTTCAAGGCAAAGATCGCACCGAGTCGTACACCAAGGACACGTTCATCGAGAAAACCCGCAATCGAACTTGGCGGACTGCGACCGGAGAAGTCGTCGCCGAAGGGCGATTGGTGGACCTCGTGTATGGAACGGTCATCATCGAACGCGAAGATGGATCGCGTGTCTCGTACCTGCAACGCAAGTTGAGCGACCCGGATCAAGTCTTCGTGGCCGAGTCGTGGGGCGTGCCGACCACGTGTTCGATCGGAACCGAATCGGTGCACACGCGCAGCTTCGCATCCTCGACGATGACGTGGAAAGCATCGGGCGCATGCCACAAGCCGCTTTACTTCCAAGACGTGCAATTGGAACGCTACGGGCATGAGATGGGGCCGATTGCACAACCGGTGGCTTCGACGCTGCGGTTCTTTGGCGACATCGCGATCTTGCCCTACAAGATGGGCATCCATCCACCCAACGAATGCCAATACCCGCTGGGGTACTATCGCCCCGGTTCCTGTGCTCCGTGGACTGTCGGACCTGTTCCGATCAGTTTGCGTGGTGCGGTGGAGCAAGCCAAGTTTGTCACCGGGGCGGTCTTCATCCTGCCCTGATGCTGCGGTCTATACCTGAGCGCCGAGGCGCGGAGGGTGCTATCGCCAAAAGACTTTGTCGAGCGTAGCGCTCGGGGCTTCGTCCCCGGGCGAAGCTTCGACGGTCAACGCACTTCCTACGCCGCGATCGATGCGCATGCGCGGCGCGATGGCATTGGGATCGATCGAGACTCCACCGCTAACGATGGCCGAGACGCCACCATCGCTGCGTCGTCGCGTCGCGACGGTGGAATCGATCTCTTTGGGGGCGGTGGGAAGTCGCGGGGCCACGTCGGGTCGACCGAGCACTTGGAATCGTTCGCCTTGTCCTGCAGCGATCTCAACGCGGACCAATTCCATCGCGACGGCGAGGTCGACGATGTGGCGGAGCCGGCCGTATACGGGATACGACGTTTGCAGTTTGTCAAAGTGGTTGGTGAAGTTGCGTGCGAAGGCATCGGCGGCCAGATCCGGGGCTGGAGCGGCTTGGCGGTTCCCGCTTTGATTGAGCATTTGGGTCTCGCTCAAGACTTCTACGTTGGAGTTTTCGAAGCGATAAAGGTGGCGCTGCGGATCGTAGGGGATTCGGTTCTTGGACATCGCGAACCACCATCGAACCATCGACTGCTGTTGTTTCGAGGCTGCGAAGTCAGCTTCGAGCCAGTAGTTTCTCACTCCCTCGACGCTTGGTTCCAGGCCGAAGGCCAACCGCTTCATATGGGCGTCGGCGACCAGGAGGGCTAGTCCCGTGGGAGAATCGTCCGGGATACCGACGATGGTGGCACGCTGCATGCCCAGCGCGGATTTCCATTTCGTGGACCATGCTTCCGGATCGCGGCGCAGCAATTTCAATGCGGCTGGATCCTTGGCCATGGCGTAGGCGTCGACCAACCGCTCGGGGTTGGGATCGATGGAGCATCCGAATTCGCCGCGCTGATGGAGCACATGCGCGGCCACGGTCAGCAAATCCTCGAGCAGGATGGGTGGGAGTTTCGAAGTGCGATTGACCAAGTCGCCATTGGGGAACGACGCGATGTCTCCCGCCGGTCCACCGAGAAGCCATTCCCGGGTGTTGGCGTCAAAAGCGACGTAGTCGATCCGCCACAATCCGCCGACGAGTTCTGCCGCGATTCCCGCGCTGCGATCTTCGAGCCGGGCGGCTTCGAGTTCGCGGTCCAGTTGATGCAGCGAGATCCATCGCAGCGTGTCTGACTTTTGCCATTCCCCCAGGTCGTCCAGCGCGATGCTGGGAGAGGCGAGCGGCTGCGCATTCGCTGGGACCTCGCGCAACTTCGGTGCATCTTTTTGTTTAGAGCTATCCAACCGTTCGAGCACACCATC
Organism: Pirellula sp.; assembly: GCA_046318495.1. Lineage (GTDB taxonomy): Bacteria > Planctomycetota > Planctomycetia > Pirellulales > Pirellulaceae > JBKCUI01. Next base: position 25,637 of record JBKCUI010000229.1, read on the forward strand.
GGCATTCACCTTGACACCGTTGCGATAGGGCAGCATGGTGGCGGTGCCTCCTGCATTCAACCATGCATCGGGGGAAATGGTCGTCTCGATGAGGTTCATCAGCTCGCTAAAATTGGCCAGCGATGCGCCGCCGGGCGCATTGCCGATAGCGTTGTTGCCCAGTCCGTTTTCGTTTCGCTGGTCGGCGCCCGCACGCAATGCAGCGGGGGGAACACGCATGGCGTGCAATGCGGTCAACACGCGTTGACGACCGGCTGGGGGCATCGCATCGAGGGACTGCCGTATGGCTGCTGCATCGTTGCGAGCGAGGGCGGCGGCCAGTTCGGGAAACTCGCGTTGCAAGGCCGGTGCATCGACTTGTGCGATCGCGAGCGGCGCGAAGGGGACCAACATCCACAGCGCCGCTACCAAGCACCACGAGCGCATCCTCATCCAACGCGACGCATCGACCCAACCTAGAGAGACGTTCATGTTCGCATCCAGCAATCGTGAGAAGGAGGCTGGGACGAACCAACGGGCGACGCATAAAAGTACGTGCGTGGTTCCCCTGCCATATGGGTTATCCAACCGTGGGCACCCGCTTGATTGTAGCGACCTGCGAGGGGCGCGTCACGAAATTCGAGGCGCAGGCGCACACAGGCCGCGCAGGGAAGCTTCTTACTTCGCGTATCGCCAGCGGATTACTTGGCGAATCGCTCTTGCAAGGACAAGACCGTGATCTCTTTTTCACGGCTGTTTTGCATGGCTTCGACGGCTACCCGGCCTGCCGAAAGGGTGGTGATGCAGGGGACGCCGAACTGCACGGAGGCGGCTCGAATCCGGCCTTCGTCGGTGCGGGCTCCCTTTCCGTTGGGAGTGTTGATGATCAGCGAGACATCGTCGTTCTTGAGGTAGTCGATCAAGTTCGGATGGCCTTCGGCCAGTTTCTTGATGCGGGTCACGGGGATGCCGGAGCGTTCGATTTCCACCGCAGTTCCTGTGGTGGCCAGCAACTTGTACCCCATGTCGTGGAGCTGGCGAGCCAGACCATCGACCCCTTGGCGTTGGCGAGCGGCGATGCTCAGGAAGACGTTGCCCGAGGTGGGCAAGAGGGTCCCGGCTGCAATCTGGCTCTTGTTGAAGGCGATCGAAAAATCGTCGCTGATGCCCATGACTTCGCCGGTCGATCGCATCTCGGGTCCGAGAACGATGTCGACCCCGGCGAACTTGCGAAAGGGGAAGACGGCTTCTTTGACCGAGATGCTGCGAGGCACCGGTTCGGAGGTGATGCCTAGATCCTTGAGCTTAAGTCCGACCATCACTTTGGCTGCGATGTTGGCGACGGGGACGCCGGTCGCCTTAGCGACGAATGGGACGGTTCGGCTGGCTCGCGGATTGACTTCGAGCACATAGACCTTTTGAACGCCGTCCTCTTCGGTCTTGATCGCGAACTGCACGTTCATCAAGCCGACCACACGCAGGCGTTTGGCCATGGCGTGGGTGGCGCGACGGATGTCGGCGAGGACCGTATCGCTGAGGGAGAAGCTGGGGATCACGCAGGCGGAGTCGCCGGAGTGGACGCCGGCTTCTTCGATGTGTTCCATGATGCCCATGATGACCACATCGTCTCCATCAGCGACCGCATCGACATCGACTTCGATGGCATCTTCGAGGAATCGGTCGATGAGGACCGGTTGGCCTTGGGCGACGACAAAGGCTTCAGCGACGTAGCGATCGAATTGCGTTTGGTCGTAGCAGATTTCCATGGCCCGGCCACCGAGGACAAAGCTGGGGCGGACCAAGCATGGGTAGCCGATTTTCTGGACTTCGGCGCGGGCTTGCGCCATGGTGCGGGCGATGCCGTTGGCGGGTTGAGCGAGTTTCAGTTCTTCGATGAGAGCTTGAAACTTCTCGCGGTCTTCGGCGTCTTCGATGGTGGCCACGCTGGTGCCGACGATCGGGACTCCGGCATCGGCCAGTGCCCGCGCCAAGTTCAGGGGCGTTTGGCCACCGAACTGGACGATGACGCCGTCGGGTTGCATGCGGTCGTAGATGTTGAGCACATCTTCGGTGGTCAGCGGTTCGAAGAACAGCAGGTCGCTGGTGTCGTAGTCGGTGCTGACCGTTTCGGGGTTGCTGTTGACCATGATCGATTCGATGCCGATTTCGCGCAGCGCGTAGCTGGCATGGCAGCAGCAGTAATCGAACTCGATCCCTTGTCCGATGCGGTTGGGGCCACCCCCGAGGATCATGACCCGTTTCTTGCCGGGTTGCTTGGCCGGCGTTTCGTCTTCGCTCTCGTAGGTCGAATAGTAGTACGGCGTGTACGCTTCGAACTCGGCAGCGCAAGTGTCGACCGATTTGTAGGTGGTGACGATGCCATGGGCGATCCGCCACTGCCGGATCTCATCGTCATCGCTATTGAGCATGGTGGCCAACTGGCGGTCGGAGAATCCCATCTGCTTGGCGGCGCGCAGTGTTTGCCGATCGACGGCCGCGATGGAACCGAGGCTGCGCAAGTGCGATTCGAACTCGACGATTTCGTGGAGCTGATCCAAGAACCATGGATCGATGTTGGTGATCGAATAGATCTCGTCGATCCCCATACCGGCCAGCATCGCATAGCGGATGTACCAGACGCGGTCGGCGTTGGGGCGGGAGAGTTTGCTGCGGATTTCTTCGTCGTCGGGACGGCGATCGGTGTACCACAAATCCTTGGTATCCGAACCGAAACCGAAGGCTCCGACTTCGAGGCCTCGCAGCGCCTTCTGGAAGGATTCCTTGAAGGTGCGGCCGATGGCCATGGTTTCGCCGACGCTTTTCATTTGGGTGGTCAGCGTCGAATCGGCTTCGGGGAATTTCTCGAACGCAAAGCGAGGGATCTTGGTAACGACGTAATCGATCGTCGGTTCAAAGCAGGCTTGGGTTTTTTGCGTGATGTCGTTTTGCAGTTCCCAGAGTCGGAATCCCACGGCGAGTTTGGCGGCGATCTTGGCGATGGGGAAGCCGGTGGCTTTGCTGGCCAGCGCGCTGGAGCGGCTTACGCGGGGGTTCATTTCGATGACGATCATCCGTCCGGTTTTGGGATGGATGGCGAACTGGATGTTGGAGCCGCCGGTTTCGACGCCGATTTCGCGGATGATGGCGAGGCTCGCATCGCGCATCCGTTGGTACTCTTTGTCGGTCAGCGTCTGGGCGGGCGCGACGGTGATCGAGTCGCCGGTGTGGACCCCCATGGGATCAAAGTTTTCGATCGAGCAGATGATCACGACGTTGTCGTCGACATCGCGCATGACTTCCATCTCGTACTCTTTCCAACCGATGATCGATTCCTCGATCAAGACTTCGGTGATCGGAGAGAGGGTCAAACCGTTTTGGACCAGCGAGTCGAATTCGTCGCGGTTGTAGGCGATGGCCGAACCGGAGCCGCCCATGGTGAAGCTCGGGCGAACGACGCAGGGCAGCCCCACATCGGCGAGGACTTTGCGAGCCTCGTCGATCGTGTGCACGACGGCCCCTTTGCAGACTTCCATGCCGATCTTTTCCATGGCGATCTTGAATGCATCGCGGGCTTCGGCTTTGTGGATGACCTCTGGGTTCGCGCCGATCATTTCGCAATGGTACTTTTCAAGCACTCCATGCTTGGCCAGATCCATGGCGATGTTGAGGGCGGTTTGGCCGCCGAGGGTTGGCAGGATCGCATCGGGGCGTTCGCGCTCGATGACCTTGGCCACGATCTCCCACGTCAAGGGCTCGATGTACGTGCGAGCGGCCAAGGCCGGATCGGTCATGATCGTGGCCGGGTTGCTGTTGACGAGGACCACCTCAAAGCCTTCCTCGCGGAGGGCTTTGCAGGCTTGCGTGCCCGAGTAATCAAACTCGCACGCCTGACCGATGACGATGGGGCCCGAACCGATGAGGAGGATCTTGTTGATATCGGTGCGTCGTGGCACGAGGGACCTGACCTTGATGCTGGAGGTGGAGTGGGTGGAGGTAAAGCGACGGGTAGGGTGTGGATCGTGCGTCGCCGCCTCGTTCGGTCCGTTTGCGCAAACAGTGGGAGAGACCCCCCACTGCTATGCGTGCGAATGGCTGATGCGAGTTCGAGCGGCAGGCGCTGTGCAGTCGGAGCTGCACGGCGCTGCGTTCGCTCGTGGGCTCCGTTTACTTGCGGCGGAAGAGCGGGCCGGCGTAGCGAGCGCCTTGACCGAGTTCTTCTTCGATGCGAAGCAATTGGTTGTACTTGGCCATCCGATCGGAGCGCGATGCAGATCCGGTCTTGATTTGACCCGTGGACAGTGCGACGGCCAAATCGGCGATGGTGGAGTCTTCGGTTTCTCCGCTGCGGTGGCTGGAGATGCTGGTGTAGCCGTTGCGATGAGCCAGTTGGATGGCTTCGATCGTTTCGGTCAGCGTGCCGATTTGATTGACCTTGATCAAGATGCTGTTTGCGATGCCCTTGTCGATCCCGCGTTGCAGGCGATCGGTGTTGGTGACGAACAAGTCATCGCCGACCAGTTGCACGCGGTCGCCGACTTTGTCGGTCAAGTGCTTCCACGATTCCCAGTCGTCTTCGGAGCAGCCGTCTTCGATGGAGCAGATCGGGTACTTGTCGACCCAGTTGGCCAAGAAGTCGACCATTTGATCGCCGCTCAGTTGCTTGCCGTCAATCGTGTACTTGTGGGTCTTCTCGTCGTAGAACTCGGTCGCGGCGACGTCCAGCGCGATGAAGATTTGTTTGCCTGCTTCGTAGCCGGCTCGCTCGATGGCTTCCATGATCAGATCGAGGGCCGCTTGGTTGCTGGCCAGATCCGGTGCGAATCCGCCTTCGTCGCCGACGGCCGTGTTGAGTTTCTTTTCGTTGAGAACTTTCTTCAGGTTGTGGAAGATCTCGGTGCCGGCGCGGAGGGCGTCGGTGAAGGACTCAAAGCCCAGGGGCATGACCATGAATTCTTGAACGTCGACGGAGTTGTCTGCGTGTTGGCCGCCGTTGACGATGTTCATCATGGGGGCTGGGAGCAAGTGGGCTCCGGCGCCGCCCAAGTAGCGGTAGAGGGGTTGGTTGGTGAACTGAGCAGCGGCCTTGGCGGTGGCTAGCGAGACGCCGAGGATGGCGTTGGCGCCGAGGTTCTTCTTGTTGGGGGTGCCATGGAGGTCGCGCATGGCTTGATCGATGCCGCGTTGATCGAGGGCATCCGCCCCGATGAGGGCTTCGGCGATCTGGGTATTGATGTTCTCAACTGCTTTGAGAACCCCTTTGCCCATGTATTGGGTCTTGTCGCCGTCGCGCAGTTCCCACGCTTCGTGCGCTCCGGTGCTGGCTCCGCTGGGAACCGCAGCTCGGCCGTGCGAGCCGTCCACCAATCGAACTTCAACCTCCACCGTGGGATTGCCTCGGGAATCGAAGATTTGTCGGCCGTGGATGTGTTCGATCAAGCTCATGGGATGGACTCGGTTGACGTGAGGACAAAAAATCAAAGAACGGGTTGAACGGCCGTCCAGGTGACTTTTCTCGCGTTTGCTGACCTCTGGAGAGCCATCGACCGCCGAATTCTGTACGATAAAGACGAAATTGGCTAGAAGGTCCCCAAAAAACTGCGGCCGCCCGAGTCGCGTGCGCGTGCGAAAAGCAGGAATTGGCCTGAGATTTCGCGGTGAAATGACGCGAACAGTGAAGTGTGGTTAACCTCGTGCCTTTGCGGGTGACGTGCAACGGAAACGGGCCTGGAGACCCGTTCTACGGATGAAGCGGGAAACGGGCCTGGAGACCCGTTCTACGGATGAATGCGGATAAACACGGATGAAGCGGTCTGGCAAGGGCTTTGCGGCGGTGTGGTGATTGGTTTTCTCTGGTGCGACGAGGTATTGGGTGTTTACAGGACTGGTAGAAGGCATGGCGCCGCTGCACGATCGCGTTGTAGCCGGGGCTGGGCAGCGAATGACGTTCGACCTGCATCGGATGAGCGAAGGGGTCAAGATCGGAGATAGCATCGCGCTTTCGGGGTGCTGCTTGACCGTTGTGGCACTCGATGGAAGTCGCGCGGCGTTTGAGTTAGGTTCGGAGACGCTGTCCCGAACGCGACTGGGAGGGCTCCAGATCGGTCAGAGCGTCAACTGCGAGCGGTCGTTGCAAGTCGGGGATCGATTGGGTGGACATTACGTGACCGGGCATGTGGATGCCTTGGGAACCGTGGTGGCCCGCCGCGACGAAGGACCATGGAGGTTTCTCGAGTTCCGCGCACCCCTCTCCTGCATGCGCCAAATGGCCCCCAAAGGCTCGGTGACCATCGATGGCGTGAGTTTGACCCTCGTGAGGGCGGACGATGAAGCCTTCAGCGTGGCCTTGATTCCGCACACGCTCGATGCGACGACGCTCGGGCAATTGGAGATCGGGCATAGCGTGCATGTAGAAACCGATGTGCTGGCCAAGTACGTAGCTCGGCAACTGGAGTCGCTCGCGCAGCCACCGCACCGCGCGAACTAGTTGCCCGCGCCGCGCGAAGCGGGCTCAGGTTCTAGCGTGCATGGACCGCAATGGGCAGTTTCTCGCGATTTTGTAGACCCGCCCGGCCCCTCAGGCCTTTCGAATCGATGGCGAAAAAGCCTATGCTATGTTGCTTGGCTGGCCCCGGTCGCCAAACCTTTCATGGCCAATCTCCCTTTGGCCAGTCTCTACTTGCTTCGAGTGAACGCATCCCACTGAAATGTCGAAGAGCACCAAACTATCGGTGATTGAAACCGAAACCGAGAAGTATCCCTTCGAGTACCGTTTTCCACTGAAGTTTGGCGGACGCATCGTCAAGGACGTGACGGTCTTTCGCGTTTCCCTCACGTTGGAAGACAAAGCGAAGAAGAGGACCAGCCATGGCGTCGGCGAAATGACCATGGGAACCGCATGGGCCTGGCCCACCACGGCTCTGAGCCCCGAGATGGCCCTGCGCACGGTGGTGGTTTTGGCGGAGCGGATCGCGGAAGCTGCCAAGACGCTCGAGCCGGAATCCCACCCCATCCATTGGTCCAGCCAGCTCAAATCGATTGCCAAGAACTTGGCTGCCGAGTTGGCCACGGCGATGAAGTTGACGCAACCCATCCCGGATCTGGCGATCGCTTTGGCGATGTCTCCGACCGATATTGCCTTGCACGACGCTTACGGCCGTTGGCACGACTGCAACTCGTTCGATTGCTTCTCGCCCGATTGGGTCGGCAGCGATTTGTCGAAATGGTTGGGGGAAGAGTTTGTTGGCAAGCACTTCACGGACATCGTCGCGAACAAGGCCACGCCGACGTTGGCCCTGTATCACTTGGTCGGCGCCTTGGATCCATTGAGCACCGATGACTTGAACAAGAAGATCGGCGACGGGTTGCCCGAAACCCTCGAGGAATGGATTCGAACGCAGCAGCTTTCGCATTTGAAGATCAAGCTCACCGGCAAAGAGTTGGACGCCGACGTGGGACGCGTGGTGGAGATCGATCGCATTTCCACTCGAGCGGCACCGGGCAAGCAGTTTTCTTATTCGCTGGACTTCAATGAAGCGTGCGACAACGAGGATTACGTCATCGATTTCCTCGAGCGGCTGGAGCGATTGAGCAAAGACGCAACGACCAAACTGCATTACATCGAACAGCCCATGCAACGCGATCTGCGATTGCGCAAAGAAGTGACGATGCACCGAGTGAGCCGCTTAAAGCCGGTCGTGATCGACGAATCGCTGACCGATTTGGAGATGTTGCAATTTGCCAAGCAGCAAGGCTACTCCGGGATCGCCGTCAAGGCGTGCAAAGGGATCTCCGATTCGTTGTTGCTTTCGGCGGCAGCCAAGCACTACGGCATGAAGATCTACGTTCAGGATCTGACTTGTGTCGGCGGTTCGTTCATGGCTTCCGCGGCGCTCGCATCGCGGATCCAAGGAGTCACCGCGGTCGAAGGAAACGGTCGGCAATACTGCCCGGCGGGGAACAAGGATTGGGAGTCGTTGTACCGTCCGATGTTCAAGATTCTCGGTGGGGTGGTGCCGACGGAGCTGTTGCACGGCAAAGGACTGGGATTCGCGTGGCCTCGCAACATCGTCTCCAAGAAATATGCCGACATGTCCACGCCTCCTGCGTGATCGGCCACCGCGAAGTCGCACCCAACGGACGGAGTTAGAGAGGACGGAGTCTCTCTCTTTCCACGGCGAATCCAGGGAGACAACATGAGTGCCGTTGCCATGCATGCCGAGTGGATCGCACCCTTAGACGGTCCCGTAGTGCATGACGGATGGGTGGTCGCAGATCGAGGCCGGATTGCCTACGTCGGAGCAGAACTTCCTGCGATGTTTACCGGACTGCCGCGCGTGGAGTTGGGGCGTGGGGCATTGCTACCCGGATGGGTGAACTCCCATTGCCATCTCGAATTCAGCGATCTTTCCGAACCGATCCCGATGCCCAGCGGGGGGACGATCGTCGATTGGTTGAAAGCGGTGATGGCGTATCGACGAGCCCAGAGCGTTTCGGATACCGAGAGTCTCGACGAGCGGCGACGGCATGCGCTGGCCGCAGGAGTGAAGGAAGCTTGGCGAACAGGAACCCGTTGGATCGTCGACAATGCGACCATGCCTTGGCAACCGGAGTGGATCGCCCAGGCCAAGGACGCTTGCGCGCGAAACCTGCCTCAGCGGGCGCGGGACGCTTTGGTGCCGCGCGATTGCATCGAAGTGCAGACCTGCTTCGAAGTCGTGGACGTCAATCGCGATCGTTGGCAAACCACGTGGAAGCATTGCTTGGCACAGATCGATGCTGGGATCGAGGCGAATGGAGCCACTTATGAACAAAGCGATGCACCGAAGTTAGCTTCCGTGTATGGCATCGCACCTCATGCGCCGTATACGGCTTCGTTGCAAGCCACCCAGTACGCGCTAGACGCGTGCCGTGCGCGCGGCGTGTTGTGGAGCATGCATTTGGCGGAGAGTGTGCAAGAGCGCCAGTGGTTGGAGTCTCGCAGCGGGCCGTTTGCCGATTGGATTTCTCCGATTTTGGATGCGGAGCATCTCGCCCATGTCGGGACGGTCGAAGAACACTTACAGTGCGCATCGGCTTCGGGGGCAAAGGGGTTGGTGGTGCATGGCAACGACTTGCATGGAAACGAAATCGATCGGATCGCCGAATCGAAGGGGCGTCTTGCGGTGGTCTATTGCCCCAGGACGCATGCGTTCTTTGGGCATGGGCCGCATCCGTGGCCGCAATTGGTGCAGCGCGGGATTCCTGCGTTTTTGGGGACCGATTCGCGGGCATCGAATCCGGATTTGTCGATGTGGAAAGAGTGCCAGACGGCGGTCGAACGGTTGCAGCCAACGTTGGTTCGCGATGTCGTCAAAGCCGCGTGCGTGGATCCGGCGAGGTTCATGGGAATCCGCTTGGGAACGCTGGCCGTTGGAGCGCCTTCGCTGTTGACGTGGCTGGCGTGGGATGAAGACGCACCGCAATCTTCAAGTTCGCAGGCTTCAGGTCCACAGGCTGCGGAGGTTTGGAACGAGGAGCATTGGTGGCGGTGGGTGATGCAGCATGCTCGCAGTCAACCGTTGGAGTTGCATCCGATTTGGTCTCGGCCGCAATAGCCATGGGATGCCAGGGAGCGGCGGAGCCATGTCGTCTCTGCAACGCTATAGCTTGCGTTTGGCCGCGTCGACCATGTAGATGGTGTTGCATCCAGGGCAGCTGAGGTACCAGTCGTAGCAGTAGGTTTGCCCCGGACGTGGCGCTTGCTTCTTGGTCGGTTTTTGGACCAAGGGTGTACCGCATTTGCGACACGGCTCGCCCGCTTGCTCGTGCTTGATGCTCGTATCGATTTGGTGGCTGGGCAACAGGGGGGCTGGGGCTGCTCCGGGACCGTTGGGGAGCGGGTCGTAGAACCCGGGATCTTCGGCCAAGTCTGGGGATTGGATGGCGGCCACGGCCAAGACATCGCAGCGTTCGTTTTCGGCGATGCCGGCGTGGCCTTTGACCCAACGGAACTCGACGCGATGTTTGGCGGCAGCATCCAAATAGCGTTGCCAGAGGTCGGCGTTTTTGGCGCGTTCCGAGCTGGTGCGATACCAATTCTTCCGTTTCCAGTTCAGCACCGATCCGCGGGTGATCGAGTCCACCACGTATTTGGAATCGCTGTAGAGCACGACGTCGCAGGGCCGGCTCAGGCTTTCCAAGGCCACGATCACCCCCATCAGTTCCATGCGATTGTTCGTGGTTTTGCGAAAGCCGCCCGAGATTTCCTTGCGATGCTTGCCGGCCATCAAGACGACTCCGTACCCGCCTGGCCCAGGGTTGGGTTCGGCGGCACCGTCGGTATAGATCACGACACGATCGCGTCGGAGAGCGCCGTCGGGTGGGGCGGTTGGGTCTGTCATGCGAGACGAATGGGAAAAGGGGTGGCTGGCCGCCCACGGAATGGGAACGCAGGCCGCTAGAGACAGGGGACGATGCGACGCAGCGCGCTCATTCTACGAAAAAAGGTCGGGCGTTGGCCCGACCTTTTTTGGGTCTTTCGACAAAGCTCAAGGAGCGATGGTTCAGGCACTAGGCCTTGGGAACGTCGCTAGCCGAACCCGGTACAGCGGGAGCTACTGGGGTGGCTGGAACGGCTGGCGTTGCGGGAGCCGCACCGGCTGCAGGAGCAGCGCCGGCTGGAGTCGCAGGAGCCACTCCGCCTGGAGCGGGAGGAACGGCCGAGCCCGAGGTGACAACGCCCGAATCGAGGGTGGTGCCGCAGTTGGTGCATGGAGCGCTGCCCATGATCACGGTGCCGGTAACTCCGCCTTCGCTGACGACCGAACCGGAGCAACCGCAACCGGAGGCGACCGGAGTTGCTTCGCATCCGCAGCTAGGTGCAGGAGCGGGAGCGCAGCTTGGTGCAGGTGCAGCCGAGCAGCTAGAGGCCTTGCGAGCATGCAGCTTGGCCAACAGTCCACCGCCGCTGCATTCCTTCTTGGCGTGCAGGCGAGCAAGCAGGCCAGTGCGGCCACCGCAGCTCGAGCCACCGTGGCAACCAGCGGTCGCCAACGACCCGAAGCTGGAAACAACAAAGGCCACTCCGGCCAATGCAACCATTCGCAAACTAATCATTCGTAACATCCTCCAGAGAGAACTAGGAACACAGATCCACGCAAAACACAAATCCATGCTAAACACAGGGGTGCACATCCTGAAAATGGCTGGAAGTCATGGATCGAGGACAAAGCGGGAGTGGCCCGTCCGTCCTTGGGGCGACACGCTGCACAGGCTCACCGCGAGCCCTGGAAAAGCGTGCCAACTGGGGGCTTTGCGCCGTTTAGGTAAGATGGAAGGGTAGCAGAGTCTCCCGACGTGTCAACGACGGGGGCGGCTGGGGCGAGGGCGACATCGCGGGGGATGCGTTTGGCCGAAGCGGGTAAACAGCCGCTTGGAGCCCCGAATTGTCAGATTTATCCAACGTTTTTGCGGCTGGCTGGCCTTTACGGACTCAACACTTTCGAGCCTATCTGGTACATTTCCCGGTCCTTGCATGCCCCGTGCATGCTCCGCTCGACCGGTTTGCAGACGTCTTGATCGGCGTTCGCATGGCGGGTCGTCGAAATCGCGCAAATCACTTCAGAACAAGACTTTAGATCTGATCCTGTTGGAGGGAGTCCACCCGTGTTGATGCCGCTGGGTTACTTGTCGCAGTACATTTTTGGACCGATCCTGTTCCTGCTCTCCTTCTTCATCATCGCCATCATCCTGTTGCAGCGAGGCCGCGGAGGTGGATTGACCGGAGCGTTGGGTGGCATGGGTGGCCAAAGCGCATTCGGGGTCAAAGCCGGGGATATCTTCACGCGGGTGACCGCGATCGCGGTCTTGATTTGGATCTTTACCTGCGCTTTGGCAGCCCGTTGGTACAAGCCGGAAGAGCTGGATATCGATGCCGATATGTCGTCGAGCACGCCGACCAACACCATCGGAGCCGGCGGCCCTGGTTTGGGCTCCGAAGGTCTCGGCGGGCCGATGAACCAAGACGTTCCAAGCGGTGCCGGCGCGGTTCCCGGGTTGGGTTCGGGAGAAGCCACTCCCGCCAAGGATCCGGCTGGAACCGAGCCAGCAAACGGCTCGCCGCTCCCCGAGTCGGCTCAGCCTGCGGCAGCAGGAGAAGCGCCGGTGACGAATTTGCCGGAGGGGCTCAAGCCGGTTGAGCCAGCCGTTCCGGCTGGCGACGGGGCTGTCCCTGCGGCCGCCGACAAGCCGTAACGCTGCGCAACATTCTCGCGGGGCTGGCGTTCGCTCGTTACAAGAAGCCAGCCTCGGTGCATCGCCCTCGGTGCTCGGTGCCGAACAGTTGATGTCGGAGCTAGTTTGCGAGCGATTGAAGACAAAGAGAGCGTGGCATGTTGGTAAGCATGACGGGACAAGGCAGTGCGAGCGGTCGGCACGAAGCCATGTCGATCGAGGTCGACGTTCGCAGTGTCAACAATCGCTTTCTCAAGGTCTCGTCGCGCTTATCCGAGCCGGTAAGCAGTTTGGAAACGCAGTTGGAGTCGATCGTCCGCGAGCATCTGCGGCGGGGCACGGTCACGGTCTCCATTCGGACTTTTTCGGATCGAGCGTCGCAAGCGAGCAGCATTTCTCAGGCCACCCTTCGAGCCTACGTCGAGCAATTCCGTCAAGCCACGCAAGGATTGGTTCACGATTCTCAGTGGATCGTTGAGATGGGGGCGGCGTTGCAGTTGCCTGGAGTGCTCGAGACGAGCGAGGCGGCTTCGGACGAAGCGTTGCAGGAAGCAGCGACCGGGCTGTTGAGGCAAGCGCTATCGGCTCTCAACACGATGCGGGCTGCCGAAGGGCGATCGATGCAATCGCAGCTTGAACAGTCGCTTCAGGAAATCTCGGACGTGTGCCAAGCCATCGAATCCCGCGCTCCGGGGGTGCTCGAGGAGTACGCCCGACGCCTTGAAACCCGCGTGCGGAACGGGGTGAAGGAACTCGGGGTGGAAATCGATCGAGTCGACCTGACGCGCGAAGTCGTGCAGTTTTCCGACCGCTGCGACATCCGCGAAGAGATCGTTCGATTGCAAAGCCACATCGCGCAGTTCCAGCAGTCGATGCAAGCCGCGGAGTCGCACGGCAAGCGACTCGATTTCTTGATCCAAGAGCTGCTGCGGGAAGCGAACACCATCGGTTCAAAAGCAAACGACGCGGTCATCGCCCATCACGTGGTGACCATCAAGACCAAGATCGAGCAGATGCGCGAGTTGGTCCAGAACGTTGAATGAGTCCTGTGAGCCGTTGAATCGACGCCTCAAACCTGGCGAAGCCGACCTGCATGCATCGGTTTTCGCTCTCGAGAATCCTTTTCTACCCACCTCCCCATGAACGCGAGCCTCGGCAAACTCATCATCATTTCAGGGCCATCGGGCGCGGGGAAGTCGACGGTGATCGAGGGGTTGGTAAAGGCCTGTCCGCTACCGTTGGTGTTGAGCGTTTCGGCCACCACACGCCCGCCGAGGGCTGGGGAAGTGCACGGCCGCAACTACTGGTTCCTGGCCGCCGAAGAATTCGAGAATCGCCGACGAAATGGCGATTTTTTGGAGTGCAAGGAGGTTTTCGGCCGTGGATACTGGTATGGCACGCTGCGCGAGACCGTTTCGACTGGTCTAAATGCAGGAAAATGGGTAATCTTGGAGATCGATGTCCAAGGAGCCATGGCGGTGGTGGAAAGCCATCCCGAGGCCATCACCATTTTTGTCCATCCGGGGTCCATGCAGGCCTTGGAAGAGCGGTTGCGAAACCGCGGCACCGAGAGCGAGGATGCCATCGCCCGGCGACTGGAAGTCGCCACCGACGAAATGGCGATGCGTCATCGTTATCGCCACGAAGTCATCAATCACGACATCGAAAACACGATCGAAACCCTGTGCAGCTTGCTGCATCAATACGAAACCTAGCGAGGTTGGAATGCTCGAAGAGCTCAAAGAAGAAGCCATCGTCAACAAAGTAGGTGGCCGATTCAAACTGTCGACGTTGATCCAGAAGCGATTGGTTCAGCTCAATCGCGGTGGTCGTCCGTTGGTCGACATGAATTCCGAGGACAAGATGGAGATCGTCATCCAAGAGATCTTGCAAGACAAGATTTACTTGACCACCGGTGGCGAACTCAAGATGTTGGGCGAGACGGCCGACCTCGGTGATTTGCTCGATCTGGACGCTGGCGACCTCTAAACCACTGCGCGAACTCCCCTTGCGGGAGGGATCCTCAAAAGGTGCAGCATGGCAACGCGGCGAATCGTAGTTGGAGTGTCGGGCGGCATCGCCGCGTATAAGACCGCTACGATCGTCAGCAAGTGGGTCCAAGCCGGCCACCATGTCTCGGTGGTGATGACACCCGGCGCGACGCGCTTCATCGGAGAAGCGACCTTTACCGCGTTATGCGGCGCGCCCCCGGCGATCGATCCATTCGATCCACGATATCCGTTGGGTCCGCACATTGAGCTGGCCCGCGATTGCGATCTGTTCCTGGTCGCCCCGGCCACCGCGCGGGCGCTGGCCAGTTGTGCTTTAGGGCTGGCCAACGATCTCTTGTCGACGTTGTATCTGAACATCGAATGCCCGGTCGTTTTTGCGCCTGCCATGAGCAGTCCGATGTGGGACAAGCCTTCGGTGCAACGCAATGTTTCGTTGCTGGAATCCGATGGTGTCCAGATGATCGGCCCCGACAGCGGATGGCAATCCTGCCGGCGGCGCGGTATCGGCCGGATGAGCGAGCCCGAAGCGATCATGGCCGCTTGCCAGTCCTTGCTCGAGTAAGCTTCGATGGCGCGCATTGTCATTACCTCGGGTCCGACCCGTCAGTACCTCGATCCTGTTCGCTATTTGACGAATGCCTCCAGCGGTCGGATGGGAAGTGCATTGGTTCAAGCTGCATTGGATTTGGGGCATGACGTCATCGTCGTTTCCGGACCCGTCTCGGTCCCCTACCCTGCCGGAGCAAACGTCTTGCCCGTGTTGACAACGACGGAAATGTTGGAGGTCACTTCGCGCGAGTTTGAACAAGCCGATGGGCTGATCGGAGCTGCGGCTCCGTGCGATTACATGCCGGAACGGGTGGAAACCCACAAGCTCAACAAGACCGGACAGGGGCTGCATCTGCATCTGATCGAAACCCCCGACATCGTGGCGACGCTGGGTGCGAGCAAGCGTCCCGGGCAGTGGGTCGTCGGTTTCGCTCTGGAGACCGAGGATGTCCGGTTTCGAGCGATCGTCACGATGAGCCGCAAATCCTGCGACATGATCGTTTCCAATCAAGCTTCCGCGATGAATGCCGATACCAATTCCGTGGAGGTCCTTCTCAAGGGCGGCGAGTTGCTGAAACAAATCGATGGACCTAAGTCCCTGGTCGCCCGAGAGATCTTGCAATTGATCGACAAGCATCTGATCCAACCCAAGCGAGAGCTGCCTTGAAGACCGAGTATCCGGGATTGCCCGACGTCACCGAACCTTTGGACGTGCTGGTCGTGGCCCCGCATCCAGACGATGCGGAGCTCGGCATGGGGGGGACGATCGCCACGCTGATCGACCGGGGATGGCGCGTGGGGGTACTGGATCTGACCAATGGCGAGCCGACACCGTTGGGATCGCCTGAGATTCGCGCCGCAGAGACCGCTCGCGCGTCGGAGTGTTTGGGGATCACGTGGCGATTCAACCTCGGCATGCGGAATCGATTCCTCGAAGCAACGCTTGAGAATCGGCATCGCTTGGCAGGCGTGTTTCGGCTGGCGCGTCCGCGTTGGATCTTTGCCCCGTATTGGGTCGACGCGCACCCGGATCACGTCGCTGCGACTGAATTGGTCGAAGCAGCGCGGTTCTGGAGCAAGCTCACCAAATCGGACCTAGCTGGCGAGCCGTTTCATCCCAAGCGGATCTTTTACTATTACTGCATCCATCTCAAGCACATCCCGCAGCCCGCTTGGATCATGGACATCAGCGATCGATGGGAGCAAAAGGAAGCATCGTTGCGTGCCTATCACAGCCAATTCATCGCAGGTCGCGAAACGGTGCAACCCAATTTGATCGAGCAACTGCGCGAGGAATGCGGGACCTGGGGACGCGCTATTGGTGTACGATATGGCGAACCGTTTGCGTCGAAGGAGCCGGTTGGGTTGTCGAATCTAGACTCTCTGCTGTGATGTCGCC
>JBKCUI010000230.1:0-2977 GCA_046318495.1 Pirellula sp.
GCGCCATCCACAGCGCGATCCAGTCACGTTCGATGGACCTTCGGGATTCGCTTGGGGGGCACTCATCCTCCCTCATCTCGAGCAGCTCCCCGTGTATTACCAACTGCGGATGGACGAGCCCTGCTGGAGCCCCGTCCAAGGTTCCGCGACCAAGACTCGGATCGCATCGTTTTTATGCCCTTCGGCCAGCCAAAGCGATTCGCCGGTCGAAGTCCGCGATGCAGGCGGACGGGTGTTGGCCACGTTTGGTCGCTCGACGTATGTCGCTAGCGCCGGTCAAGAAGAACCGTGGGGCATGTCCATCGACGACTATGCCTCGATCGCGGATGGTGCGATGTTTCGCAATGCCCGTTTGCGTGTCCGAGACTTTCTGGATGGGACCTCCAACACCGTGTTCTTGGGGGAGCATGTGCCGATCCTCAGCCACAAGACCTGGGTGGGTGTCGTTCCAGGTGCCACCGTCTGCAACAACTCACCCAAACGCTTTCCTCTTTCGGAGTGCGACCATGCAGCCACGCTCGTCAACGTGCATAGCGGGCCCGCGTCCGATGAGATCGATCCGATCGCGGGCTTTGCGCCGATCCATCCCCCCAACAGCCCGTTGGCTCACGTCTGCCAGATGTACTCCGAACACGGCTCGGGCGCCAACGTGACCTTTGGCGATGGCAGTGTCCGCTTCATTTCCGCCAGCATCCACCAACCGACTTGGGCTGCGTTATCGAGCCGAGCCAAGGGCGAAGTCTTGGGGGACTACGAATGAACCGGCGCGTCTCTAGGCCGAACTCCAATCCTCGTCGATGGGTCGCTGCCGGTGCATGTGCAGGACTCCTCTTGGTGGGATCGCTGTATGCGGTTTGGTTGTGGTCGCGCCCGCCGGTGGTGGCTCGCGACAACTTGCGCTACATCCAGCTTTTGCGAACCGCTTGCTCCAGCCGCCGCCCCGAGTACGTGGAAGGGGTGGAGAAATCGCTGCAGCATCAGCGCTCGCAGCAGCAGATCAGCGATCCCGAATGGAATCATTTCGTTCGTATACTGGCCGATGCGAAAGCGGGACGCTGGGAGCGCGCAGAACGTGCGACGATCGCGCTTGAAACTGCCCAATTGAGCCGCGCTCGCTAACAGTAGCCTTGACGCTCCGCGCTCTGAGCCACAGCGAATCTGATTGGCCGGTAACGCACCGGCTGGTACACTCGTATCTAGAGTTGATCCAAACTGGAGGGCCGAAATGAATACGATCCAAGCAGTAGTAAGCAACGGCAAAATCGAAATCAAGGTCCCCTCTGATATTCGGGACGGTGAAACGGTCTCGGTGTTGGTCCTAGGACATTCGGCTGCCGACGACGTCATGTCGGACGAAGAGATTGCGAAAACGATCCAAGCAACGGACGAGTTCAACGCAGCCTTTCCCGTTCAAGAAAGCGCAGCAAAGTGCCGCCCACCCATGTGAATCATCGCCTGCAACGCAGCAAAATCCACCGGTCCGTTGTTGTGATAGCCATCGCAGTAAACAGCCGTTAGGTTGACGGAGCAGTTAAGTGGATGGAAATCGTTGCTCAGCTACTTGAACTTTTCGTTCCTATTGGTTTGCGTCTAACCACGAAAAACGCGAAGGACACGAAAGGCTGTTTGTCGCTTTCGATTTTCGTGTATTTCGAGTTTTTCGTGGTTCATGGTTTTTGGCTCGGGACGCTCCGTGTTTTAGCTCAGCGTGAACAGCGGAATCAACACTGTCGCTAATCGACTACCACTGGACTCGCCGACTTTCCGTGTCAGTCGCTTAGCTGTCGGACCGCCACAGATCGTTGTTGCAACCATGCGATCAGTTCCTCTGGGTAGTCGGTTTGAATACCGTCCGCACCCCAGACGACGAGCGTCTCCCACGTCGCAGGACCTTCGTCATCCACGATCACCTGCGCATGGTTGAAATGGCAACTCTCCGCAAATCGCGGTGAGAAGTGCTTCCACGATGAAGCGACAACCGCCACCTCTCGTCGTTCGAGCAATCCTGCGAGGTTCTTTTCCGGGCCAGGATCAGGCATCGGCCAAGTTTCCGGATCGATCTCGCTCAATCGCTCCACACGCGAGTCTGCCACGTACCACAACGCATCGCGCTGCAACCTAAACTCACGAACCAACTCGTCGATCGCCTCGATCGAGGCTTGTTTCACATCCAGGTAGACTCCGATTTTTCCTGCGCACATTTCGAAGATCTCGCGCAAGGTCGGAATCCGTTCCTCGCGCCATTTTGGATCGATGCGAGAACCGATATCCAGTCGCCGCAACTCCTCCAATGTCATCGACTCGACCCGTCCGGTCGATCCGTCGGTGACGTAACGATCGATGGTCGCATCATGGATCGAAACCAGTTGCCCATCGCGCGTCGTGCGAACATCGACCTCGATCCAATCGCACCCGAGTTCGATCGCGCGGCGATACGCGGCCAAGGTGTTTTCGGGAATCCCTCGATGCGCACCCCGATGCGCAACGACATGGATGCCACCGTTTCGCGGGGATCGCAGCCCGCGATGGGCCTGCGCATCGACACTACTCAACGGAAGTAGCATGCAAACCAACGCGAAGCTCGCCTGCAGCCATCGAATCGAGCAACGCCTGTATCCGATCGGACCAACCGTGTATTTCGTCCCCTTGCTCTCCATCGCGAAACCCTAATGTGAGATCGATGATTGGTACGACGCTGCACCGTCAGAAAGCAATCTCGCACACGCGTAGGGAACAAGGAATTAGGACGCGGTTTTCACAACAGATATTCATCGAATCTAAACTTCGGTTTTCTCCGATCGCCCGATATGCTCAATGCCGCCTCAATGGCCCGAGACAGACCTCCAGCCCTTCCGCTCACTCGATCCAGACCGCAACATGACCGCACCCATCTCTCGACGATACGTATGGCGCTTTGCAATCGGTTTCGTATGCATGGGTGCATCGCTCTACGCGTCGCACTGCCATGCGCAAGAGC
>JBKCUI010000231.1:0-4238 GCA_046318495.1 Pirellula sp.
TCAAGGTTTTCAGCGGACGAACGTGTACGATCACCAAGCCCGAGGGGATGACTCAACGCAATTCAACGCGGTCGACGGAAGGCGTTGGTGCATCCTGTTGTTCGGTCTGGATTTTCCCATTCAGGATGATACCAGACTCCAAGCGGGGCCGTCCAGAAATTCGATTCGGATCGCTCCAGATGGAAGGGACGAGTGGTCACGCAAAGACTCGAAGACGCCGAGGGGGAAAACCGAAGGAGTGATCCAAATGCAGTGATCGCTTGTGAACGCAAGCAAGACCTTTCGGGAGGCCAATGCGGTGCAATCCAGAACCATCGAGTGACTGGGCGGAGAATCCACGTGCCAAGGATCGCTCGCCCTTCTCCTTTGGGATCCGCAGTGCAACAAGAAGTACCAACATGGCGGTCCTCTTTGCGTATTCGCGCCTTTGCGTGAGACTTAGGATCGGACCGAACGCCACCGAGAAGGTAGCGGCGGCAAGTAAAGTTTCCAAAAGTCCAGGCGGCCGATCCGCCGCTTGGTGTCCATCGGATTGCTCTGGCATCACCTTATGAATCGCCCTTCGGCGTCAATTCCGATGAACCCTGTCTTGAACTCACTATCGCCCGCATAAGGGCCCAATACCACATATTGACTAATTGCGATAATCCTTCCGTTCATGGCGTCAAAATGAACGGTCACTTTAGACGGTAGTCGATAGTACGGGTGTTCAAGGAAATCGTTCTGTTGCCGTCGTTTATCCATGCGTCGTTTGAAGTCTTCTTTAGACTCCCCTGCTTCCTGTATCCCAATTGCTAAAGCGCCTCCACCACCTTCCACCGCGCCCCATGCTTTTGGCTTTCGCCGCGCTTCTTGCGTGTCATCGCCAATCCGGATGACGTTTTCGCTGTCACCATCTATCGTCGCCTTACGACAACCGAATATGGCCGCGAGGGAAAGCAATAGAAGCAATCGTGTAATCATGACCTCTTTGCCAAAACGACTCCGTTCACCCAGCCCGCGCGGTGAAGGTCTCCAATTCAAAAGCACCCGATCGCGGACTTGGGTGCAACGGTTGGTTCTGGCGTTTTCAAGTATTCGATTGCGAGAGTTCGTTCTGTCGTTTTAGCTGTTTGGATTGCTCTGATGCGAACCAGCCCCTCCGCAGATAGTAGATGATGGTCGATCCAATCATGGCTGACATAATCGTGATCGCACCACGGATATCTTGAGGGAATTGCGTAGGGTCGAGATACGCTCGTCCGAAAGAAGTAGCGCAAATTCCGGTACCCACACCAAGTCCCGGGAGAAACCCAGCAACGATATACAAGTTCGCACGCAGGAATTCTCGACGTTCGTCGGTCATGACTAAAGTCTCCAATCGATTAGTTTGAACGTGGCCTTCCCGGCTCCCAGCCGAATTCCGTCGATCCTCGAAGCCAGAACGACCGAAATCACCCGGTTGCCTCAAAGAGACTTTGACGTGAGGAAACGCCCGATCGGCAACTCGGGTGCATTTTTTTGTTCGTCGCCGTTCACCATTCATCATCGGCGAAGTCCTCCACAATCTCACAATTGGGCAGCGAGATTTTCAATGCAGTAATAACGGATTTAGAAATCCATCCGCCTCCGACATTCATTTTCTTCACTCGCACGAGATTGCTCAGGAGCGGTCCAGCGGCATCGGTCAGTTTACACCGCGAATCGTGTCCACCGTAAATCGTCACATAATCTAAATTTGGAATCGACTGCAGCACGACCAGGCCCTCATTGCTCAAATTCAAGTTGACCAAGTGAAGCTTCTTTAGGATTTGGTTCTGACTTAGGAATTCGAGCCCAGAATCAGTAGCCCTACCACCATTGATCGTAAGCTTTTCAAGCCGAGGGAGGCTCGCGATGATGCTCAAGCCATTGTCAGAAAGGTCTGTACCCCAAAACGTAAGGCTCCTTACTTCTGCCATTCCCGCAAGTCGATTCACAAGCAAGTCAGTGTTGGAAGTCGCATAAAAATGAACTTGGGAGGTCTGACCCGATGATAGTCTCGTGATCTCTGCATCGATCCATTTGAGTTCCAATTCATGGACATACTCCGCATTGTGGCGCTCTAAGTTTTTTGATGCTAGGCGCGCGGCTCGTACGGCCGCGAAAAGAATCGAAACGATTATAAAGCCACCCGTGGCGGCAAGCAGTATTCTCGTTTTCGGCCTTCGATGAACGTTGATCATTGGCACTATCGACGAACGATTGGGATGACCGAGGGCGGGTAGCTAGCTCAACGCAAGCCAAAACGGCTGATCGAGCCCTTCGCGTCTATCCCACTGTTACTTGAGTTTTTGATTTCTGTCAGTGTGACGATTGGTTCGTGATTGTCTTCGTAAAGCACTCCTTTTGACAAGGTACCTGGCCGCAGACCATCTATTCGATTGCCGATGGATAGGTAAGTAGAGCCTACCCCTGTGTCATCCAGAACGAATACTGTAATCGCATGGTGAACAGACGCTACTTGCGTTGCCAAGACAGTGTTGGGCTTTACTTCGAACTCAATAGCTCCATCGCTTTCGCTCGTAGCTTTGATACGAACCGTTTTCCCAATCAGATTTCTGACATCCCATGTAGTGATCCTTAATCGACTGGCAAGATCCACATTCTTCTTCGGAGAATCGACTGCCGTCTGGCCACATCCGGCAATTATGGTCAGTAAGAGAATGCAGAAGAGGGAGCGAATCATTCGTTGTCGCATACGATGTCCCTAATCAAGTAACGCCCGCGATGACCGAGGGCGAGGAATTGAAGGTAACGGTGGCCACGGCCCGACGAACGAGCCCTTCGGTCGATCGCATTGTTCTTGGAGAGAACGCCCGTTCTCTCAAATCCCAACAACGCCCAGCCAGCATTGAGTTTACCGATTTGGAACTGCAGCCACAACCAATTCGGCGAAGCAACGAATCAGCGTCCCACCCCACGCGAAACCGCGACGGTTCAGGCCAAGCTGATTCTCGATACTCTCGTCCGCAACATTCCGATTCGATCAGACAAGCCGCTCGTGCGACGAACGACCATGTTGACAGAGAACCCGCCAACTCGGCTGCCATTCTGAAACGGACCGTCGGGGGCTTCGGTCCAACATCTTGCTCGTCCCTTACAGCGAGTGTAGAGCGATTCGATTGCCTTCCGTATCGATGAACTCCGCAACCCAGCCAAGCTCACCTATCGAAGTCTTTGGATATTCAACCCGCCCTCCGTTCGCAACGACCAAATGCAGAGTTTCGTCGATATTCTCCGTGTGAAGGTAGATCCGAGATCCGTCCATAGAGGGTTTGTAGCTTGAGCCCATCGCGAGTGCTCCGATTATGCCCGGAGACTTGGGAGAACCGGGAAAAACAGCCATTTGGTTACCATCTATGTTTTGTATCTGCAAATCACACAGAAAGACAGCCTCATAGAAGTTGACTGCACGCTCAAAGTCGGTAACGGGAATCTCAAAGTATGTTCCGGGATTCGACATGGAATTCAATGCCTCTTTCTTCGACTGAACGCATCCCCACGAAGTGAGGAGCACATAAACAACTAAGCAGAGGCGGAGCATGGGTAGTTAAGACGAACGCCACCGATGACCGAGCGGTGGCAAGTAAAGTGTCCATCAGGAAACGGCCGATCCACCGGTTTGGTCCATCGGATTGTTCGTCGCTTGTTTTGGGCGATAGTGAAAATCCTCGTCGTCTCGTTCCGCATCGACCGCACGAAGTCCTCCGCAAAACGGACACTCTTGATCCTTACGCCCTTCGAAGTGGTCATCGCAATCCAAGCAGTACCTATGCGTTGGGGCAAAGTAATCAAAGTGAATTGTACCGTATTCCATCTTGAAGCAAGCAGCAACTCCACAGGAGGAACAAGTGATAGCTGCACCCGCAGAGTCACCGGAGAAACCGACAAGTCTCGAGTTGACATCCATAGCTGTATATGGGGAGTCACAACGTGGGCATTTGACTCCTTGAGTGATCCAATGATCAGCGAATTCTCGGTGAGGAGCAGGGAACAGCAATTGCGAAATAACAGACCAGACGACGATGATCGCCAAGGCAAGTACCAATGAGTAGGCGATTGATATCATCGAATTGGCTTTGAGCGACGAACGCCCGCGAGGACCGAGGGCGAGGAAGGGAGTAGGAATGTGGCCAAGGCCCTGCGATCGAGCCCTTCGGTCGATCGCATTGTTCGTGGAGAGAACGCCCGTTCTCTCGCATCCCAACAACGCCCAG
>JBKCUI010000232.1:0-7351 GCA_046318495.1 Pirellula sp.
TGGCTTGATCCCCTCGCTGTGGTTCTCCTACCCTGCTCGTGCTCAGTCCGTCAGGACGGTGCTCGTGCTCGTAATCGCCGCGCTGTGGTTCTCCTACCCTGCTCATAATCGAAATCGCCGCGCGACGAGTACGAGTACGAGCACGAGTACGAGCACGAGCACGAGCACGAGCACGAGCACGAGCACGAGCACGAGCACGAGCACGAGCACGAGCACGAGTACGAGTACGAGTACGAGTACCATTTCATTGAGTACGAGCGCGATGACAGACGATGCTGCGCAGCTCTAGACGACGGTTGCGAGGCGGGCGTGGAACCTTCCTAACTTCGTTCCACGCGGGAATTTCCAGGTTTTGGTCTGCCGAACGATGGACTTCGGCCGCTGGACATGCATACCATTGCGGCGTGCGGACTCGAGAATGACTCTCGACGCAATTGTTGTAGAATGCACCGAGTCTGGATCCGCCTCTCGCCCTCTACCGCGTTGCCAACAGAAATGATTCCCGCAGCCAATCGTTGGTCTTCATGGATGGACGTTCTCTCCGACCCGGTCGTGCAATCGGTTCTTGGAGTGGTCATTCTCTTGGTGATCAGCGCCGTGGCCTTGTTCGCGTTGTCAAGATTGCGCGATTCCAACACCGACAACCAGCGCCCCGACGAGTTGCTTGCAAAGAACTTCGAAGAAATGCGCAGTGAAGGTGACATCGACGAACAAGAATTCCGAAAGATTAAGGCGTTGCTCGGAGATGGAAAACGCGCCCCATCGACGAGCGAGGCTCCTTCATCATCGCGATCGACTACCTCGTGAAGGAAACGGATTCCCGAAAGCTTTCAGCTCAAAGGAATTCCGATTCTGTGGTAGACTGAACAAGGTGGACTGAAGAAAGTTTCTACCGGCCTGGGAGGCCGCTGTTGCCGAGGGATGGGTTCCTCCGAATCCTTCCTCCCGGCGATCATGCATGACAACCCATCGGCTCGAACCTGTGGTCACGGATGCCCGGTTTGCCCCCCAAAGCACCTACGTTGCTTTGGCGTGCTGACGATCGAGCAACAACCCCGTGAACCCAAGGATTCGGCGATGTCTCAATGCAGACTTCGCCGGTAGAGATAGTCAAGGAGTCGAGAATGCCCACCGGAAAAGATGGCATGGCAGGACGTCGCAACACCAGCGGCGGTACCACCAAGAAGAATGCGTTCTGCTCGTTCTGCCGCAAGAGTTACCGCGATGTCGGACCGCTCGTCGAAGGCCCCGGCGACGTCTATATCTGCGGCGACTGCATCGAACTGTGCCAGTCGATCCTCGATCAAGAGCAACGACGACGCGGTCCCACCAAGAAGCTCTTCAACGATATCCCCGCTCCGCGCGAAATCGTCGAACATTTGGATCAATACGTCATCGGCCAACTGCAAACCAAACGCGCCTTGGCTGTCGCCGTTCACAATCACTACAAACGTCTGAGCGCCGACTGGGAAGGCTCCGACATCGAAATCGAAAAGTCGAACATCTTGCTCGTCGGTCCCACCGGCAGCGGCAAAACGTTGATGGCCCGCACCCTGGCCAAAATGCTCAACGTTCCATTCGCCATCGGCGATGCCACCACGCTGACCGAAGCCGGTTACGTGGGTGAAGACGTCGAAAACCTGCTGCTGAAATTGCTCCACGCTGCCGACTTCGACATCGAAGCCGCACAACGTGGAATCTTGTACATCGACGAGATTGACAAGATTGGCAAAACAAGCCAAAACGTCTCGATCACCCGCGACGTCTCCGGCGAAGGAGTACAGCAAGCCCTCCTCAAGATGCTTGAAGGCACCGTCGCCAACGTACCTCCCCAAGGAGGACGCAAGCACCCCGAACAACAGTACATCCAAATGGACACGACCAACATCTTGTTCATCTGCGGCGGTACGTTTGTCGGCGTCGAAGAAATCATCAGCAAACGCCTTGGCAAGAAGTCCCTCGGCTTCGGGCCCGGTGCTGCAGTCCGCGAAGAGAAGGATGTGGCCACACTTCTAGGTCACATCCACTCCGATGACATCCTCGAATTCGGCATGATCCCCGAGTTGATCGGACGTCTCCCGGTGGTTACCGCGTTGGCACCTCTGGATGTTCCAGGACTCATGAAAGTCTTGACCGAGCCCAAGAACGCGTTGGTCAAGCAGTACCAAGCCCTCTTCGGGATGGAGCAATGCGAGTTGCAGTTCTCCGAACAAGCCCTCCAGTCGATCGCCCGCAAGGCCCACACCAAGAGCGTGGGCGCTCGCGGTCTCCGCAGCATCGTGGAAGAGATCATGATGGACGTGATGTTCGAACTGCCCGAACAAGAAGAAGGGACGGCCTACCTCATCGACGTCGACGCCGATGGCCAAATCCGCCCCTTCAAGACCATGCCGCAACGCAAAGAAAGCGCGTGATCGCTGCACTCTAGCAGCCATCGCGAGCCCGAGTTCAACTTGAAAAGCCGCGAACGTGGAACCCCCTATCCCGTTCGCGGTTTTTTCGTGCGCAGCTCGATCCGGTAGTGGATTTTGCTAAAGATCCCAAGCGCCCTTTCGGCGATAGTGCCCCCCACCGATCTGCCCTTTGCCTTCGGTGCCAGGCACTGTACGCATCGCCCTCTTCGTTTCAACCGCTATGCAGGAATACAAACGGGAGGGCGAGGCTCCGCCCGAGCCTATGCATGCGTGGTTTTCGGGCATTGGCTTGGGTCTCGTTTTCGAGGTGAAGCTCGGCAGGAGCCTCGCCCTCCCGGTGCAGCAATACCGCCCTCTCAATACAATCGACAAGTGCCTGGCACCGACCTAGCAAGTCCTGAGTCTCTCTGCGGCTCCGCGCCTCCGCGTGATCCTCCCAGCACCTGCCAGCCCCCCCGACCAGACGCTCTGGCAGATGCGAACCGATGCCGCCTTGCGGGGATCAGCTATACTGTTTCTAGGAACTTTGTCCAAAGTGAACACATCCTCAACGCAATAGCCGGTGGATCTTTTGATGCCCGAATCCATTCTCGATGTTGCCCGCAGGGCGGATAGGTTCTTTATGGAAGCGTCACCGATTCACGAAACGATGCGGCGTCTGTCTCGCATCTTCGAAGAGATGCAGATCCCGTTCGCCATCGCAGGGGCCATGGCAGCCAATGCGCACGGTCACAAACGGACCACGGCGGATGTTGACATCCTCATACGAGCGGAAGATCTTGCGCGATTCAAGGCCGAGTATTTGGGCCGAGGCTGGGTCAACAAATTCGAGGGATCCAAAAACTTCAAAGATGCGGTGACGTCGGTGAATGTCGACGCGCTGATTGTGGGAAACTATCCAGGCGATGGATTGCCCAAGCCCGTTGCATTCCCGGCACCGGAGACCGTCGCTTTTCGAAACGACGAAGGCATCCCGTTCGTGAAGTTGGAAACGCTTCTGGAACTCAAGCTAGCCAGCGGTATGACGGCATCCCATCGCCCGAGAGATTTTGATGACGTCATTCAGTTGATCCGCGTGAATCGACTGCCGCTCGAGTTTGCCGAGCAACTGAACCCGTATGTTGCAGTGAAATTTCGTGAGCTGTGGCAAGCCGCACAAGTGGTCGAGGATTACTGAGACGAATCGCAATGCTTGCCACTCCCCTATCCGTCCTTTGCCTTCGGTGCCAGTCACTTTGAGCTTCGCCCCCTGCGCTTCTACGGCTATGCCGGAAACACAAACGGGAGGGCGAGGCTCCGCCCGAGCCGGTGCATGCGTGGCTTTCGGGCAATGGCTTGGGTCTCATTTTCGAGGTGAAGCTCGGCAGGAGCCTCGCCCTCCCGATTCGGCAATACCGCCCTCTCAATAGACACGTGCCAGGCACCGACCTAGCAAACCCTGAATCTCTCGGCGGCTTCGCGCCTCCGCGTGATGCTCCCAGGGGCCATGCCTTCGGTGCCAGGCACTGTACGCGTCGCCCTTTGGTGCCAGTCACTGTGAGCTTCGCCCCCTGCGATTCAACGGCTATGACGGGAATGCAAACGGGAGGGCGAGGCTCCGCCCGAGCCGCTGCATGCGTGGTTTTCGGGCAATGGCTTGGGTCTCATTTTCGAGGTGAAGCTCGGCAGGAGCCTCGCCCTCCCGGTTCCTCGATACGGCGAAACATGCAAGCAATTAATGCACGCACCCATCCGCCCCAACGGGGCGTTAGCGCATAGCAGCAAACAAGTACCAGACACCCGACGGCACGTCTAACGAATACGATCACCATCACGAGTACGAGTACTGCTAACGCGGAGTACGAGTACGAAAAACCATTGGGAATCGCGAAGCGAAATGCGCAACTTCAAAACCTGCGTGTCGGGCTGGTACTGTCGCCACGAAAGATTGCTGCGGCGACCTGCATCCATGCAATCGCTTACGCTTACGAATACAACTGAATCGCTTTCACGATCGCTTCGATCTCATTGGGAACCGCGATCGCGCGGTTGGCAAACGAAGCCCGCGACACGCCGCGACTCCCCAGCACCTCGTTGAACTTGCTCTGATCGGTAGTGTGGTACGCCACCGTTGCTGTGGGGTCCTTGAGCTGATGCCCCGTCAGGATGCAGACCACGCGATCGTCCAGCCCGATCACCCCTTGCTGCCGCAACAATTTCGCCCCCGCCACGCTCGCGGCGCTGGCAGGCTCGCAACCGATGCCACCCGCCCCGACTTGCGCTTTGGCATCCAAGATCTCTTGATCGTTCACGTTGCGCACGACGCCATCGCAAGCATCGAGCGCTCGCAAACACTTCTTCAAGTTCACCGGTCGGTTGATCTCAATCGCGCTGGCAATTGTGTCCGCCTTGATCCCACCCCGGTCCAACTCGTCGTAATACCAGCACGCCAATTCCATCCGCGGACGCCCGCGATTCCAGCGCAGGTTACGCTGGTTGTAGAGCACATCGAGCGTATCGGCCCCGGCGGCGTTGATCACGGCCAAGCGTGGCAAGCGATCGATTAGCCCCAGCTCGCGCAGTTCCAAAAAGGCTTTACCAAACGCACTGCTGTTCCCCAGGTTCCCACCCGGCACCACGATCCAGTCGGGCACTTCCCATCGCAATGCTTCCAACACGCGAAACATCACGGTCTTTTGCCCCTCGAGTCGGAACGGATTGACGCTGTTGACTAGATAGATTCCCAACTCGCGCGAGACTTCTTGCACCCGCGCCATGGCATCGTCAAAGTCCCCCGCGATCTGGACCGTCAGCGCCCCGTACTCCAGCGCCTGCGAGAGCTTGCCATACGAGATTTTGCCTGAACCGATGAAGATCACCGCCTTCATGAGCTGCGTGACCGCGCAGTACATGGCCAACGACGCGCTGGTGTTGCCTGTCGAAGCGCACGCAGCACGCTTGGCACCCACCATGTGGGCATGCGTGAAGGCCGCGCACATGCCGTTGTCCTTGAACGAACCCGAGGGATTCATCCCCTCGTACTGCAGATACAACTGTCCAGGACGGACGCCGACATACCGCGCGACGTGGTCGGCTTGCTGCAACAGCGTTTGCCCTTCACCGACCGTAATGATGCGATGCTGTGGCGCAAAGGGCAACAGTTCATGAAAACGCCACACGCCGCTGAAACGCATCGGCTCGTATCGCTTGGACCAGTGCGCCTCCAAATCCTGAAGTTTCCGAGGAACGGCGATTCGATCCCACACATACGCCACATCGAGCAAATCGCCACAGCGCGTGCATTTGGTCAGCACTTCATCCACCGAATACGTCGCCAAGCAGTCCGCGTTCAAACACCGCTGATACGCATGGTCGGTCTGGGTCGCGCGGGGGGGCGTTGTGAGTGTGCTAGACATTACGAACGATCCGTAGGTCCATCGCTAGAAATCGAAATCACGCCTGGCTGTCCTGCCGAGGCGACCTCCGAGCGTCCATCCAACGCGCCTTCCAGCCCGTCCTCAGGCATCCGGTTGCAGGGACAAACTTCATGCTCCCCGCATTCGGTGCAGACCAAGCGAACCATGTCGCTGCGGGAAATCTCCAATTGATGATCGTGGCACAAACGATCTAGCTCTTTGAGATGCACACAACTCATGAGACGTTCTCCTCGAAGCGACCAGAGACCAATGGCTTTGGGACAGACCAGAAAGTCAAAGCTGTTTTGGGAGCATCGACAGTGGTGCCGCCCTACAATCAGTTTATGCAGAACAAATCCTCAAGAGATACCCGGAATGCCTAGATTTCGTTGCCCAAACTCGACAGGACATCGCCGCCCGCCCCCATGCAAACGGCTGCAAACAGCGATTCCAGCACTTCAAAACACCCTTGCTCGCACCATGCAACCCCAACGCAATGCATGCCTTATGAATTGAATCAACCGAAAATGTGAAAAAGTCATCGCGTGACATTTATCCGATGCTCGGATAAAATCGCACGGAGTCTGTGACGCTTGCTGTAGCACGTGTCGGCCCATTCCCCACTCTGTTTCGCAGTAAGAGCACGTTCCGCATGAGCACCGCCGAGTCCGATACGGTTGTCCGTTTGACCCCAGCGCAAACCGTTGCAGACAGCATCGAATCGGCCAAAATCGCGGCGCGGGTAGCGGCCGAAAACAAAGGCCAAGACATTATCGTGCTGGATCTGTCTCGCCAGACGACCCTCTTCGATTGCTTTGTCATCGCGACCGGTACCAGCCGTCGCCAACTCCACGCCATCGCCGAAGAGATCGACCGCGAACTCAAGAAACGCGGCGAGATCCGCATCACCATGTCCGGTTACGACGAGAGCCACTGGATCGCCATCGACTACGGCGGGGTCATCGTCCACTTGTTTGACGACGAGTACCGCAAGTACTACGACCTCGAAGGCCTCTGGGCCGATGGTGCACGCATCGATTTGGCCGAAGTCCTCAAGGACACCGGCGCTCGCGTCAGCTCGATCTAACGCCCCTCATCGAGAAGCGTCACCGCTCATCGCGGCGATTCACTGCTTATCAAGTTGCGGACCGCAGTCTCGATCCGCCCCAATGCCGACGCAGGCAATTCGCCGAGCAATGGCATCATGGGGCCCGCCTCGCAACGACCGGTCCAACCCACTGCCCGATGCAACACGCGAATCGGCGAGATCTCGTTCCGTAGATCCTCCAACGGTTCAAAGGC
The DNA here is from genome assembly GCA_046318495.1 of Pirellula sp. Taxonomy (GTDB): domain Bacteria; phylum Planctomycetota; class Planctomycetia; order Pirellulales; family Pirellulaceae; genus JBKCUI01. The sequence continues at coordinate 7,112 of JBKCUI010000232.1, forward strand.
GGCTCGCAACCGCTCCGCGCGATCCCAATCTTGACGATGCACCGCATGCAACAGATCGGTCGCGAACTGCGGTCGCACGCATACACAACCGCTTGTAACCGACGCCATCCCAAACTCGCGCATGTGCACGATCGCCGGCTGCTCGCCCATGCCGCTGACCATCAGATCCTTCGGCACGCACTCGAGCAACTCCCGCAAGTAATCGTCGCTGCGAGTGTCCTCGCGCACCACGGCGTACTT
>JBKCUI010000233.1:0-18318 GCA_046318495.1 Pirellula sp.
GGACGCTCCCCCCCCCGTCGGTCCAACCCTCCCCGAAACCTAATTAGTTCGTGCCAAGCCGTCCAGCGGTTGCCATTTGTTTTAAAGACGCGTTGCTAGGCCCTGCCACTCGCGGTTGCAGAGCGCAGTCCTCCGGATAACGAAGCCCGTCTTCCAAAGACATGCGCGGCGTCGAACGAATGCGACGCGTTGGTTTCTTGGGGCGTAAGCGTTTCGGGTTCCAACTGTCGTCCGATCGAACTCTCCCCAATCCCTCGCAAATCCTCCACTACCGTGCAGCAGAAAGCAGTCGAGCCGTTGATTCTAAGCCACGCAGGGGCGACCGCGTCGGTGCGCGATCGGATTCGCGGCCGATGGGCTTTGTTTGGCATCCTAGCTTTGGGGCTCTGGGGCGACTTCGCTGCGGCAACTCTACAAGATGATTCGGCAACTTCTCCGAACACGGAAAAGCCAGCCGCCGTTGACGCGTTGGATGCAGAGCTAACCGGTCAATGGCAATCGTCGATCTTGCCCAGTTTGCAAAAGCATTGCGGCGACTGCCACATGCAAGGGAACACCGAAGCTGGCGTCGGCCTGGACGACTACGATTCACTCGACAAGATTCGATCGCATGAAAGCACGTGGGAGCAGATTCGCGGTGTGATTCGGGCGGAGGCCATGCCACCACCGGAATCCTCCAGCATGACCGTCGAAGAGCGGCGTGCGCTGACCGATTGGATCGAGCGAGCCCTGCATGACGTCGATTGCGGTTGTCGACCGTCGGTTCCCGAGGTCACCATTCGCCGGTTGAATCAAAAAGAGTACGACAACACAGTCCGGGATCTGTTCGGGTTGGATGCGGCTCCATCGAAAGAAATCGGATTCGTCTCGGACGATGTCGGGAACGGCTTTGACAATCAAGGCGAAGTCTTGACCATGCCGCCGATCGCGATGGAAAAGTACTTGCAGTCCGCCGCCTGGATCGCCGAAAAAGTGATTGCAAAAGATCGCGAAGCGTTCCGCAAGCAATCCTTTGAAGGAGATAGTTTGCGGTATCTCGAATCCTTGCATGTCCCGGTCTATCTGGCACAGGGCAAGTACCAACTAAGTATTCGAGCGCGCTTCGGAGATGACCAAAAGGACAACTGCAAAGCCCGGCTCTTGGTGGATGGTCAGCCCGCGCACACATGGGATGTATTGCCAAAAGATGAGACCGAGAAGACATCGATCGAGCTGAGCCCCGGCGATCACACCTTGTCCATCGAGTATGTCGACGATGAAAACGCCGAAGCCCGCGACGCTCCCAATCGCCGCTTGATCGTTCATTCGCTCCGATTGGTTGGACCTGAGGAAGGACAGCCGGCGTTTCCAAAGCCCCATGCTCAACTTGTGATCGCGACTCCTAACGATCGGGATACACCCGAGGGACTCCCTATCGGCCTAGTCGAAGCCACCCGCCGCGTCTTCAAGCAATTCCTACCGAGAGCCTACCGTCGCCCGGTGGACGATGCTCAAATCGATGCCTTGGTCCTGCTCTGCCAAAAGGCCAACGATGCAGGTTACAGCTATGAGGAGTCGTTGCGTTTCGGCGTGCAAGCGGCGTTGGTCAGCCCGCAGTTTTTGTATCTCGATGAAGTGCCAGTCGAACATGCCGATGGATCGCGAGGCATCGACGACTTCTCACTGGCGAACCGGTTGTCGTATTTCCTATGGTCGACGATGCCCGATCAGGAGTTGATGGAGGTCGCTGGTCGCGGACAATTGCGAAACCCCGAGAGCCTCCAGCATCAAATCCAACGCATGCTGTCCGACAAGCGATCCGATGCGTTGCTGTCCGGTTTCTTTTCTCAGTGGCTGGGATTGCGGAATCTCAAGAAGATCGACATCGATCGAGAGAAGTTTCCCGCTTGGTCGGATCGCTTGCGCGATGCGATGATCCGCGAAACCGAAATGTTCTGCAACAGCGTGCTGCGCGAAGGCAAGATTCGAGACTTCCTGTTGGCCGACTACACTTTCGTCAATCCGAGGTTGGCGGAGTATTACGGAGTATCCTTCGACGGCCGCGATCCTTCGGAGCTGTACCGTCGCCGACCTAGCCGCCGCAATAACGACATGCGCCGGCAAGGATTGTACGACGACGAAGACAAATGGATCCGGGTTGCGTTGCCCGAGCAACGGCGCGGCATGATGACCCAAGCCGCCGTGCTTGCGCTGACGTCGAATCCAACGCGCAGCTCCCCGGTCAAGCGAGGCAAGTGGATCCTCGAAACGGTCTTGGGGGACCCACCCCCTTCGGCCCCGCCCAACGTCCCGTCGCTCGAGCAATCCCAAGCTGCCGATGGGGCATCGTTGCGGGAACGCTTGGAGATTCACCGCTCCAATCCGAGCTGTGCTGGTTGCCACAAGTTGATGGATCCGATCGGCTTGGGATTGGAGAACTTCGATGCGATCGGGCGATGGCGCGATAGCGAGGGAGAGTCGCCGATCGACACCCGGGGTGAACTCGCCGACGGTCGCAGCTTTAGCAGTCCCAGCGAATTGGTGTCGATCCTTGCCGAAAAAGAGGATTCGATGGCCAGAAACTTCGTCGAGAGGATGCTTACTTACGCCCTCGGGCGAGGATTGCAGCGGCCAGACCGTTGCGATGTCGATACAATTCTAGAGCGATCTCGGGCGCACGGTTTTGCTATTCGCTCGATCGTGGAGTGCATCGTGATGAGCGATGCATTCCGGCAGCACAATCCAGCACCTGCAGCCATCGGGGCGGCCAACGGGGCAGCTTCGAGGGCCGATGGGGCTCAGTAATCGTTTTTCCTACCTCGGATCCTACCTTCCCACCCTGCGTGATCTTCCATGAACCATCGACGAGAAATTGCCTTGGGTCGTTTGTCCTCCGGCTCGCGTCTGGATCGTCGCACTGTGCTCAAGAGCCTCGGAGCGTCGCTGGCGTTGCCGATGCTCGACATCATGCGACCTGCAGCGGCTGCGTCGGCCGCTAGCCAACCGGTTCGCCTGGCGTGGGTGTTCTTTCCCAACGGGACGAATGCGGAGCAGTGGATCCCGAAGGGAAGCGGTACCGATTGGCAGTTTTCCCCTAGCTTGGAACCGCTTGCGGAATGCCGCAACGACTTCAACGTCATGAAGGGCTTGGCCCAAGTCAACGCGCAATCGCTTGGGGATGGTCCGGGCGACCATGCCCGCAGCGCTTCAGCATTTCTCACCGGAGCCCATCCGGTGAAGACAGCGGGATCCAAGATTCGCGTCGGTCGCAGCGCGGACCAAATCGCCGCCGACTCGTATGGCCGCGCTACGCGTTTGGCATCCTTGGAACTGGGAACCGAAGAGGGACGCGATGCTGGCTCGTGCGATTCGGGGTATTCGTGCGCCTACTCGAACAACATTTCGTGGCGGTCCGAGTCCCTGCCAACCGGTAAGGAGATTCAGCCCAAAGCGGCCTTTGCGCGGCTCTTTGGAGTGAGCGGCAACACCGACCCTCGTCAGCTTCAGATGCAGACCAGCATCTTGGACTTCGTTCAAGATCAACGCAAGCACCTCGCATCGCGCGTTGGTGCAGAAGATGCACGCAAACTCGACGAGTACTTCAGCAGCGTGCGCGAGATCGAACAGCGGGTTGCTCGATTTACGACCCCCGTGGCATTGCCCGAAGGGACCACCGAGCCCACCGACAAGCCCTCGGATGCCACCGAGCACATTCGCCTGATGTATGACTTGATGGTCCTCGCGTTTCGCACGGATACCACGCGGATCGCAACCTTCATGCTGGCCAACGAAGGAAGCAATCGCGCGTTCCCGATGATCGAAGTTAAAGACGGTCACCACCAGCTCTCGCACCACGAGAACAACCAATCCAACATTGAGAAGATCGCCAAGATCGACCGGTACTACTCCGAACAGTTCGCGTACTTCTTGAAGCGGCTGCGGGAGACGCCAGACGGCGAAGGCAGTTTGCTCGACCACTCGTTTGTTCTTTACGGCGGTGCGATCGCCGATGGCAACCGTCACGACCACCACGATCTTCCGATCTTGCTCGCGGGACGCGGAGGGCGCAACCTCGCCACCGGCCGTATCCTAGAGTTTCCCCAATACACGCCGCTCAACAACCTGTTCCGAGGGATGCTCGATGCGGTCGGAGCCGACAACGGGAACTTTGGAGATGCGAGCGGCATCATTCCGTTGACTTGATCCAGAGGTCGGGCTTGTCGCAACCCCGCCGGCCCCGCCAGCTGTGCCAGCCGCGATCACAAACCGTGCCAACCCGTGGCCAATGAACGGCTAAGTTTTAGCCATTCGCGTGCTAACGATGAACTTTCCCCGTTCGCTTCGCTGCAATCGGGGCAAGTTCTCTTGCCGATTTTCCCCCCTCAGCTACTGTCAACAGTATGACGATAGGCGGGTGTCTATCGAATCCATGCTGAGAGAGAACCATGACGAAGATTGAGTCCTCGCCCGAGAGGCCGGCGCCCGAGCTGCTGGCCCCCGCGGGCAACTGGGATTGCGTGCACGCCGCCATCGAGAATGGTGCGGATGCGATCTATTTCGGATTGGAATCCGGGTTCAATGCCCGAGCCCGCGCCACGAACTTCTCGCTCGAGGATCTGCCCCGATTGATGCAGCAATTGCATCGCCGCGGAGTCTCTGGTTTCGTGACGCTCAACACCCTCGTTTTCACCGATGAACTCAGCACCTTTGAAGCCCATGTTGCGCGGCTGGCAGAGGCGGGCGTCGATGCCGTGCTCGTGCAAGACCTCGGCGCGGTCCGGTTGATCCACGAGATCTGTCCCGAGTTGAGCGTGCATGCGAGCACGCAAATGACCATGGTCTCGGCCGAATCGATTGCAGCGATCGAATCGTTGGGCATCGACCGCGTCGTGCTGGGACGGGAATGCTCGCTGGATGAGATTCGCAAGATCACATCGGCCACGCGCATGCCGGTGGAGACCTTTGTGCACGGTGCCTTGTGCGTGGCCTACAGCGGACAATGCTTGACCAGCGAATCCCTGGGCGGCCGCAGCGCCAATCGCGGCCAATGCGCCCAAGCCTGCCGGTTGGATTACCAATTGGTGCAGGATGGCCGCGATGTCGATCTCGGCGACATGAAGTACTTGCTCTCCCCGCAAGACCTTGCCGCCTACGAATTGATCCCGGACTTGATCGATGCCGGTGTGTGCTCGCTGAAGATCGAAGGCCGGCTCAAGACCGCCGAGTATGTCGCCAACATCGTCAGCCATTACCGCCGCGCGATCGATGACGCCATGGCGGGACGCGCCGTGGCGTTCACCCCGGAGGCGCAACGGGAAATGGACCTGAGCTTTTCTCGCGGCTTTTCCCCCGGCTGGCTCGAAGGCTGTGACCACAAGCGATTGGTGCCGGGGAAATCGAGTGCGAAGCGCGGAGTGCTGGCTGGACGCGTGGTTCGCAAGAAAGGAGAGCGTCTGGTTGCGGATCTCGACATTCCTCTCTCGAAAGGGGATGGAATCGTGTTGCAAGGGGACCGCATCTCGGGATCCGAAATCGGTGGCCGTATATTCCAGATCTACGCCAATCATCGCCCGGTCGACGACGCGGGCTCGGGACGCGTCGAACTCGAATTCCAAAAAGGTCTGTTGCGCGATGCTGAGGTCTATGAAGGCCAAACGATTTGGCAAACCGATGCGCCGAAGTTGAGCAAGCGCTGGCGGGCAACGTTTTCCAAAGAACATTTCCTGAGGCGATTGCCGTTGGCGATCTCCGGGCGCGTCGCCGTCGGTGAGCCCATCCGATGGACGGTGCGCTGGAGCGAGTCGCGAGAAGGATTGGAATCCGCCCAAGGCTCGATCGAGATTACACATGAGCACCGTCCCGAAGAAGCGCTCAAGCATGCCATCGACGCCGAAAAGATTCGTACTCAACTGGATCGTCTGGGAAACACCCCCTACGACATCGGCGAGTGCAATATCGAAATCGTCGGCCAACCGATGGTGCCTCTGAGCGTGCTGGGAGACTTGCGTCGACAACTCGTTCAACGCGTCGAGGACGCGAGAACGGCGCTCCCCAATCGAACCGTTCGTCCGGCCGGTGTGGCTCGCAAGATGCTTGAACAAATAGTTGCACCGAAGTCCACGGCCTCTCAGCCCAACAGCGGGGAGCGACGGCCGGAGTTGCGGGTTCTATGCCGCACGCTCAAGCAATTGGAACAAGTCCTCTCGGCTCAAGTGCCGAGCGTCTACGTGGAGTTTCACGATATCCGCGAGTATCGCGAAGCGGTTGCGGCCGCCCGCGCGAACGGCACAGAAATCTATCTGGCCACGCTTCGCATCCAGAAGGCGGGAGAAGCGGGATTGTTTCGCGCGCTGGAAAAGCACGGCGCGGATGGCTGGCTGGTGCGAAACGCCGCCGCCCTGCGGTATGCCCGCGAACACCACATCCCTTGCGTCGCCGATTTCTCGCTGAATGTCACCAATCCACTCACTGCACATTGGTTGCAGGAGCAAGGCGCATCGCACGTGACCGCATCCTACGACCTCAACCGGGATCAATTGTTCGAACTGGTCCAAGGCATGAACGCCGATGGGTTGGAAGTCGTCATCCATCAACACATGCCGATGTTCCATATGGAGCATTGCGTTTTTTGCAGCGTGCTCTCGCCCGGAAAAAACAAATCCGATTGCGGCCGCCCCTGCGATCGTCACGACGTGAAGCTGCGAGATCGCATCGGCGTCGAACACGTGCTGCATGCAGACATCGGATGCCGCAATACACTCTTTAACGGCAATGCGCAAAGTGGCGCAGAAGCCGTGCCGGAATTGATCCGCCTCGACGTGAATCGATTCCGCATCGAGATCCTTCGCGATGCCCCCACCGAGGAAATCCACCGTTTGATCGATCTGTACCGGCGATTGATTGCCGGAACGTTAGATGGCCCTGCAGTGTGGAAAGCGCTGCGAGCTGAGAATCGTGTGGGAGTAACTCGAGGAACTTTGGAACATCCCCGAAACCCATTGGCCATTTTGTAGTTAATAGAAGGTCGGCTGCACCCACGATGAACTTAACGAGAACGAAAGAAGCTGAGTTGTTTCACCACTTGGAGGAGCTTGCGCAATCGCAAGGTCCCCTCGAGGCCGCGCGCGCACTGGCCAAAGCGATGCGCGAAGCAAAGCGGTATCCGGAGTTGTTTGAAGCCCGCAAGATGCTGCATCGCATCGAGCTTGGGCTTTCGCCGATTCCGCTCGAAGGGCTTACAGCCGATGGTGTAGCCAAGCAACCGATCAAGCTATCGGCGGAGTTGCAAGAAGAATTGGATCGCAGATTGCTCGATGCATGCAGCGAAGTCGGTGTCGGACTGCTCCGCGAAGGACGCTTGCAAGAGGGATGGATGTACATGCGGGCTGTGGGTGACAACGAACTGACTTCGCAAGCCCTCGCCAGCATCGAACCGACGCAGGACAACGTCGACATGTTGTTGAACTTGTTCGTGCACGAAGGGGTCGACGTCGGAGTTGGAACGCAATTGAGTCTGAAGATGCGAGGCACGTGCAACACGATCACCATGTTGGATTCGGTCGTCGCCATGCGAGGCCGGTCGGACCAACAAGCCGCCGTAGGGGCCTTGGTCCAGCACGTTCACAGCGAGCTCCTGCAGAACTTGATCGCCGACCTGCAACGCCGCGATCCGCAAATCGTTGCCCCGGAGCGCGGTCGCATCGTCGATTGGCTTGAGAAACGGCCCGGCCTATTGCGCGACGGCACTTACCATTTGGACACCACGCACTTGGCTTCCACGGTGCGATTCGCTCGCATCCTCGATGATCGCGACACGCTGCGGCTCGCTGCCGACTTGGCCGAGTACGGCCGTCAACTGCATGCCCAATACCAATACAACAGCGAAGAGCCGTTCGCCGATCTGTACCCCATGAGCCTCGCCTGGTTCCGCGCGTTGCTAGGCGAACACGTCGATGCAGCATTGCGGATCTTTCGCCAAAAGGCCGACAGCTTGGACGTGCAAGAGCATGGCACGATCGGGATCGAAACGTATGCCGATTTGCTCGCTCGAGTCGGGCGACCAGCGGAAGCCTCGACCTACTTGATGCGTTCCATGCCCAATGGCATGCGACCCTTCGGAATCGCTCCTTCCCTGATCGAACTTGCCCACGCGGCAGGGGAGTATCAGCCCATGCTAGAACACGCCCAATCGCGCGGCGATCTGGTCGGATTTGCTGCGGCGCTCTTTCAATCTGCGTTTGATCGCGCGGCATCATCCCATTCCAAACCAACACCGGTCTCTATCAAATAACCCGTATGCAACGCACGATCCGTGCGTGACACCTTACTATGCCTCGAAAAGTACTGCTCGTCGAAGATGACCCCAATCTCTCGGATGCGATCCGAGAAGGCTTGCACGACGAAGGCATCGAATGCGATGTCGTCAGCTCCGTCCAAGACGCCGTCACAGCGATTCGCTCCCATCGGCCGGATGCGGTGGTCCTCGACCTCATGCTAGGCTCGGAGTCGGGTATGGAGGTTCTCAAATCCATTCGCTCCAATCGCGACCAGACCCCCATCCTCATTTTGAGCGCCTTGGGATCCACCGACAATCGCATTCGCGGTTTGCATGCGGGCGCCGATGATTACTTGGTCAAGCCTTTCGAGATCAAGGAACTCCATGCTCGGCTGGTCGCATTGGTTCGACGAAGCCAACGCCTCGAAGGCCCTCTATTGACCTTCGGACCGCTCCGCTTGGAACTCACCACCCGCCGTGCGTTTCGCGATGGCAAGGAACTCAAACTGTCCCCCACGGAGATCTCGTTGCTGGAATTGTTCATCCGGCATGAAAACCAAGTCTTATCGCGCAAAATGCTCTACCATCAACTGTGGGACACGAACTGGGAAAGCGAGACCAACGTGATCGAGGTCCACATCAACCGGTTGCGCAGCAAAGTCGATAAAGGATTCCCGCAAGCGTTGATCCACACGGTTCGAGGTCGCGGCTACGTCCTTTCGGAGTCCTCGCCTGTCGCCAGCACCGCCCCCGAGGCAAACGATTCCTCGGAGGAGTCGGATTCCTAGCCCTATGCCTATGTCACGCCGGCCCCAATCCCCGCGCCTCCATCCTTCGCGCCGAATCGGCCTGAGGAAGACGCACCATCAGCAAGCGCCAGATGGGAACCGGGCCTACGGGATCGAATGCTGCTCCAGCGAGTCTGCTCCCCGTCGCATTGCCGAAGGTCCCAGGGGCTGCCGATGGAATCCGCAGGTGTCGCTGTGACGCACTTCTGGAATCGGCTGAAACTGCGGACGCGCACCGCGATCATCATCACGTTGTTCATCTGGATCACGGCCATTACCATCGGCTTGATCTGCCGCAGTTCGTTTCGGCTTTGGATCTTGCGGCAAACCGACAACTACTTGTTCGAGGACACCAACGACTTTCAGGCCCTGATGGATGGCGATGCGATTCCTTGGTCGAAACCCAAAAGCGATCGTTGGAACCGACGCCTCGCCATCCACCCATTGCACCAAATGTTCATCCGGGTTCAGGACCCTCAAAACCATGTCATCTGGGAATCATTGACCGCCCCGCATGATTTACCTCATGTCGATCCCAGCAATCCGAACATCCAAGGGATCGAATCGTATCGCTTGATCCATCGCCCGATCAAACTCTGGAGGTCTCCGGAGGACCCCAGTTCGGATCTGCAGATGCAACTCATTCCAGCGACGCTTCAAGTCGGCTGCTCGATCCTCGAAGCAGAAGCCGCCATGAATCAAGTCGATTCTTGGTTGCTTCCGGCCTTTGGATTGCTCTTGATCGGCACACCCCCTCTCGCTTTGCTGTTGGCTCGCTGGCTCTTGCAACCGCTCAAAGTACTCACGAACGAGACCGAAGCCATTCCGGTCATCAGCGAACGCTTGGTGTCTCGCACGGGCAACCAAGACGAAATCGATCGGCTGGCCGAAACGGTCAATGCGTTTCTGGAACGCGCTCGATCCGACATGCAGCAGAATGAAGCCTGGATCGCCGACTCCGCCCACCAACTGCGCAGCCCCCTCGCCGCCATCATCAGCAACGTGGAAGTGGTGGCCAACCGCATCCCCGACGGTAAATCGGGCCAGATGCTTCAAAAGGTTTTGGAGGAATGCCAATACCTTCGCAAGCTGGTCAACCAACTGCTGCTGCTGGCCGAAACCAACGATGTCCGCCGTCAACCCATCGCCCAAAGTGTGCGTTGGGATTCGTTGGTGCAGCGATCGGCCGACTTCTTCGACGCCGTTGCCAGCGAGAAGGATATTCGAATCGAGACGCCCCGCATCGATCCATGCACGGTCCTGGCCAATCCAGAGCACTTGCGATTCGTCATCCATAACTTGATCGACAACGCGATCAAATACACTCCTGAAGGGGGCCGGATCGAGATCTCGGTCGTGCGCAATCCCAACAACAACCGCTGCACACTCACGGTCGCAGACACCGGCATGGGGATCTCACCGGAAGATCAGGAGAGACTCGGACGGCGATTCTGTCGCATCAATTCGGGACGCGATCCGGCCCTCACCCCCAGAGGCTCTGGCCTGGGGCTGAGCATCGTCCTGAACATCATCGAATTGCTGAAAGGGGAGTTCCAAGTCAGCAGCGAGCTGGGCAAAGGGACCACCATCCGGGTCACGCTCCCCGAAGCTCCCCCCGAGCCTCGCGCCTAACGGTCGGTGCCCTGCGATCCATCGCATGCGATCCAGCAATCGCATTCCAATCGGACCGCTTGGCCGACTTTCCATGCAGCCGCCCGGGCCGGCGACTGCGATGCGGAGGACGCATCCCATTCCCCACTCCGCTCCGCTACGACTGCCAACAGCGTATTGGCAGCCCCAAACGCGACTGTCAGCCACCACTCGGATTCGATCTGCCGCGCATCGGTCACCGTGCCATGCACGACCATCCGCGAAGCGTTCGCCACTGCGCCCAATGCTGGATCAACTGCCGACTCCAAGGCCGAGCACCTCCAATCACGAGGCCGAATCCCAATGGTCCGACACGGCAACGACACTCCCAAAGCCTCGACCGAAAACCATTGAACCGGTGGCGAACCGACCAATTCCGCCACAGCCCGACTGACCGGTCGGCGATAGATGCACTCGGGTGCATCTATTTGTTCAATCCGTCCTGCGTTTAGCACCGCGATCCGGTGAGCGATCTGCGCGGCTTCGGAGGAATCGTGCGTGATGTAGATGCAGGTCGTCCCGGTCCGACGCTGCCATTGCTGCACCAGTTGCCGGATCGGTTGTCGCAGCGACTCATGCAAATGCGCCAAGGGCTCATCCATCAAGACGATCGGCCGTCCGGAAAGCATGGCACGCGCAATGGCCAATCGCTGGGCCAGACCACCGGAAAGCTCGTTGGGACGGTGCTCTGCGTGCTCCTGCAATTGCAACGCTTCCAACCACTCCTCGCCGTGCGTCGAGATGGCTTCAAAGCGTTGCTGCTCGTCCTTGGCGACATCGCTCCCATCGCGGCGAGGAGGCTGCAGCAGTCGCCGCGCCAACGCGAGATTCTCGCGGACGGTGAGGTGGTCGTAACAGCCTGCGGTCTGGCTGACCAGCGCCACGCCACGCTGCTGCGGGGGGAGTTTACGAGCATCGCGTCCAAAGATCGCGATGTTGCCTCGGTCGGGTTGCTCCAGTCCGGCAAGCAATCGAACCAAGGTCGATTTGCCGCTACCGCTCGCACCTAGCAGCGCGAGCATCTCGCCCCGCTCAACGGACAGATTCAGTTCATGCAAAACGGAACGCCGGCCGTAACGATGTTGGATGCCTTGTAACTGGATCGCGATGGAAGCTTGCATCCAAGACCCGTTAACGAGGCAATTCTTTGGGCTGTTTCTTTAACCATGTCAGCAACACCGCAGCGACCTTCGTGATCGAATCCCCCGAACACTTGTCGGGGGAATCCGCCATCGTGTGCCAGTAGCTTCGCGTTCGCGATGCGGCGGTGGGATAGTCAAAGTCGATGATATCGATCGATGGGATACCGCCGATTTCGTTGAGCTTCACATGGTCATCGAGCACCGAGTGCATGACCTTCGGGCTGAACTCCTTGAGCCCCAATTCTTTGGCCACGCCCCAGACTTCTTTGGCGAGTTGCGGCGCGTACTTGAAACTGACTTCGTCCCAGTACACCAGCAGATCTTTATCGCCGATCATGTCGGCCAGGATACCGCAGCGGTAGCGGTACGATCGCGATTCGTCGTTGGCATACTGTTCAGAAAAGTACGCCGAACCGACGAAGTAATCGCCGATGGTCGTGTTGTTCGCGCCCGAGTAGACCAACTCTTCCGCATCGAAGAAGACGAAATCGACGCCGATGTTCAGCGGCGTGTCCTTCATGGCATGCCCCAGTTCCATCAGCAAGGCGGTGCTGCTCCCGCCGTCGTTGGCCCCTATGAATTCGCCGCGAGGATTCTTCGGATCGCGATCGGGAAATGGCCGCGTGTCGTAGTGCGATGCTAGAAGCACCCGTTCTTTGAGTTCCGGTTGCCATTGGACGATCAAGTTCCGGACTTCGACCGCTGCTCCCGTCATCGGATTTCGGTGTGGGAACGATTGCCAAACAACCTTGCCTCCGAGCTTTTCAAAGTGTTCTTGCAGCAACTTTTGCTGGGTGGCCATCCCTGGAGTCCCAGTCGTGCGAGACCCAATTTTGCACAGAGCCTTGAGATATCCATAAGCCCGCGCGGAGTCGAGCGGTGCGGGGGGCTTCCAGTTTTTGCCGGCGGCTGCGGTCGCAGGAGCATTCATCGCCAACGAAGCCGTCTCGGTCGCGACAGGCTGCTGGGGTTGGCATGCTCCGCATACAAGCAAACCCGCCACGCCAGCTCCCAGCTTCACGGCCCGGCACCACCCATCCATTGCGTTCTTGATCAAGCCCCAGTCCTCCGATTCGGTCCCGTCGTCGACGCTCGCGCGTCGTTCACGCCTTGGATTGCAAGTGGCACATCGAGAGCCAGTCCAATACGCCCGGTCGATTCGATGCCGTTCGGCAATGCACGCCGCAACGCTTCGATTCCCATGATACCCGATCGCCGAACCGCTGAGGACCGCATGCGAGAGGGATGCATCGGCTGCGGGATAAGAAAAGGCGGCATCCTGCCGCGACGAATGATCCTTCAGCCGGGCATTGTTTGAATCATTTGCGTTCGTGTCAATCAGGGTGCGCAGGATTCTGTGTGACTACCATCCGTGGATGCTGGTTCCCCCCCTTCTTCGTCATCATCGACCCATCGTCCCGAGCCCCTCGTCGAACGCATTTGGCACAGTTGTTGCATTCTATTGCCGTCGATCAAAAAAAGGTGCTGTCACATTGACAGACGACTGTCGAGCACCCCTTATCGATCACCACCTTTTGACGGGGATTCACCACCATGGCGCAGTTTCCTTTCCAAATCCGACAACTTCCTGGCGCGCTTCAAGACTTTGCTAGCGAGATGGAAAACATCGTTGATCATGTCCTGAACAACAACGGCTCCACCGCAAGCTCGCGCTGCGAAAAGAGCGAAGTCGTACTCACGCCCACGCTCGATGTCTACGAAGACGAAGCCGGTTACGACTTGTACCTCGATCTGCCTGGCGTCAGCCTCGAGAATGTCAAGCTCGAACTGACCCAAGAGCGACTGCAAGTCTCGGGCACCAAGTCCGCTCCAACCCTGCGCGAGGGTTCCAGCCTCCATCGACGCGAACGTTCCTCGGGAGCCTTTGCTCGCATGGTTCGGTTGCCCAAGCAAGTCAACGCAGACGGGATCGAAGCGTCCCTGAAGCATGGCGTGCTGCACGTGCGATTGCCCAAAGTTCCCAAGGCAACGTCGCGGCAAATCGAAATCCGCGCTGCGGAGTAATGCGACCGCCACCGGATCGCGTCCGCTCCCTCTGCTCGCCCCTGGAGCCAACCTCTCCAGGGGCGCCGCGATGGGCGTCGTCCCAAACGCGCATCCAAGGCTAAGGCTCGCATCACCAAAAAAACTTTTTGCCCCCTGTAACAATCGGTCCATCGGCCTCGTACAAGATTTCGTTCCGACCAGCGAATTCCTGCTGTTCGGCGATCACGAATCTTTTCTATGAGGTGCCCTCATGCTGCGTTGGACGCGCTTTGCGCTGTTGTTTTTGGCTGGCTTTGGAATAAGCACGGCCCCTGCCCTCTCGTCGCGAGCGGTCGCCCAAGTCGTGGTGCCCAAGGATGCGCAGTTCGTATTCCTGCTCGATGTTCAAGCGATCCAGCAATCGAAAGTCGGCCAAAAACTGATCGGGCTTGCCAAGCAAGCGGCCGAAGAAGAACTCAAGAACCATGGCGTCAGCGACGGCGACCAAAATCCGTATTTGCAACTTCGTGAAGCCCTGGGGTTTGACCCGCTGACCGAAGTGCAAAGCTTGGTCATCACCTCCGCCGATTTCGAACACCCTGAGCAATCCATGACCGCTTGCCTCAACTTGGGCAAGACTATCGGCAATCTCGAAGGATTGTTTCTCAGTTTGCCCAACTACGAATCCGAGACGCGCGGGCAGCACGTCATCCACTCGGCACAGCCGGACGACGCTCGCATCTATGCAACCATCCATGAAAAACGGGATGGCAACCACGTCATGCTGGTCGCACCGGACCGCGAACGGCTCGATGCACAATTGGAATCCTTGGACGTATTCGAGAAACCGAACGGCGGGCTGCAACTGTTTCAATCCGACAGCGTGTCCAAGCCGATGATCGCCGCGCAAGTGCTCAAGTTCCCACTCGAGGAATTGGGTGATGGTCCTCAAAAGAACATCGCCAAGCGACTCAAGTCCCTGTCGTTCGCCATCTCGGAACAAGACGACGATATCGACCTGCGATTGCAACTGGAGACGGAGACACCCAAACAAGCCGAACAAATCCGCCAGATGGTCCAAGGCTTCATGGCGATGCTCGAATTCGCGCAATCGATGGATTCCGAGGACGAAGACCTCAAGCAAGCCATCGCGATGCTCAAGGATGCCAAGGCCAGCGTAGAGGGTTCGAACGTGCGACTGCGATTCCGCGTCCCCTCCGATTGGATCGAAGACGCCATCCAAGAAGAAGTCAAGAACCAAGTCCAAGAACGCCGCGCCATGCTTCGAATTCGGACCGAACTGTGAGCTCGTCCAGCCCGATCGGACTGCTGACCGGCGTCGCTTTGGAAGCGACCACTCCTGCCGACGCATCCATCGACCTCTCGGTCGATTGGGTGCGTCGCGCCGTTTCGGGCGATCATGAAGCCTTTGCTCACCTCGTTCACATCTATTCTCCGCGCCTCAAGACGCTTCTGCTCCGGCGGCTGGGTTCTTGCTCCGGTGAGATCGATGATGTCTTGCAAGAGACCTTTACCAAGGCATACCAATCGCTCCATCGCTACGAGTCGCAGTACCGATTTTCAACGTGGCTCTACACGATCGGTATTCGGCTCGCCATCGACGTGCAACGTCGCCATCGACGCTGGCCGTGGATGCGAGCCGACGATGCCCTTCTCGATCAGTGTCTTGCCCGAAGTGCCAATCCGGCAAGCGCACTTGAACCGACTCCGAGTGGCAGTGGCAGCGAATTCTCCGACAGCGATCTCTGGCAACAGGCGCAACGGCACTTGAACCCGTCGCAATGCACGGCTTTGTGGTTGCGTTACGCGGAAGACTTGTCCATCGAAGAGATCGCAACGATTCTTGGCAAAACCCAAATCGGCGTGCGCGTGCTGTTGCATCGAGCCCGCGCCCGATTGCTCGACAAACTCGGAGATCGCTCCGAACGAGCCGCGTACCATCCGTGTTCGAGCAAGGAGGCTCATGAACCTTTCGGGAGACATCCATGATGATCCGAGCTTGCTTTCAGTTCCTTGCGTGTTGGTATCTGGATTCCGATCGAGACGTGCCTGCGTGGTTGCAGCGTCGGATCGACGCCGACCCGGCGCTACGGCAATTCTTGGAGCATCTGCATCACCTCGAACGCGATCTGCGCTTCGCCGCGCGTTCGGAGCTTGAGCGATCCCGCGACGATCGCAGCGCAGTCACCACTTCGGTGCGATTGCGGGACGCTACCCCATCGCAACCGGTACCTTTCATCGGTCGGTTTTCACTCCGCGGCGGTCACCGGGCGTGCGCGTACGCGATGGCAGCGAGCTTGGCGATCCTCGCCGGTGCCGGTGTTTGGCGGATGACCGCCTCCGATCGCTCGACGCCCAGCATCGTCGCAAAGGCCCCCAAGGCTCCAAACGGAACGAACGCGGCCGCAGGATCGAGTGAAAAGGTGCCTGCAACGTCGGAGGCGGCGGCGCCAACGGCGCGCAAACCATCGCCCCTCATCGCCGCGAAACGCTGGCTGGATCGCGCTTTGCAGCCGGACTCCGAGATTTCATCGCAGGCCCTCTCGAACGCGCCTTCGCACGCGAACAGCAACGCCCAAGTAGCCGCGCTTCGCTTGGAATCGGCTTGGCGGGAGCAGTTGGCCTCGGTCAAGGCTGGAGTTCGCGACGGGACGCGCTACTTCGCCGTCCGTTTGCCGGTAGCGGGAATGAGGATGCTCCATCCTAGCGGTCGCTAAAGGCATACGCCGATCTTTCGCAGCACGAAGGAATCAATCACAATGGCAGTTGACTGTCATGGTGTTTGCCTCCTCCCGTTCCTAGCGACTGAACACATGCTTCGCGACCTGCTTCCTCTTTCGCGCACCGCTCTGCTTGGCACCGCTCCGTTACGCCTTGCCCCAGTTGCGATACTGGCAGCGTGCGTTGGCTTCCTGACCGTACCTAGCCTCGGTTCCGCAGACCAGACTTCGGCGCCAGAACGGATCGAGTTCAATCGGGACATCCGACCCATCCTTTCCGACCAGTGCTTTTACTGCCACGGTCCGGATGCGAACCACAGGCAAGCCGATCTGCGGCTGGATGATCGCGATGCGGCCTACGAACACGGTGCCGTGGTGGCGGGCGATCCTGCCAAGAGCGGGTTGATCGAGCGCGTTTTCTCCGACGATTCGACACGCTTGATGCCACCGCCCGAGTCCAACAAGAAACTTACAGCCGAGCAAAAGGAATTGCTTCGCCGGTGGATCGAGCAAGGTGCCGAGTACCAGAACCATTGGGCCTACGAACCTGTTTTGAAACCCGAAGTGCCTCTCGATGGTACGGCCATCGATACGCTGGTTCGGGCCCGTTTGGAAAAGCACGGGTTGCAACCTTCGCCACCCGCCGATCGCCGAACGCTGATTCGTCGTTTGTATAGCGATCTAGTCGGAATACCACCTCGCCCCGAGGAGGTGGAAGCCTTTGTGGCCGATGCGGCACCCGATGCGTACGAACAGCTCGTCGAACGGTTGCTCGCCAACGAGCACTACGGCGAACGGATGGCGATGCAATGGTTGGACGTAGTGCGATTTGCGGACACGATCGGCTATCACAGCGACAACCCTCGCAACATCTGGCCCTATCGCGATTACGTCATCCGCGCCTTCAATCAGAACAAACCGTTTGACCGCTTCACCATCGAACAGATTGCAGGGGATCTGCTCCCCGATGCGACGCAAGAAACCCGTGTCGCCTCCGGTTTCAATCGATTGCTCCTGACCACCGAAGAAGGGGGCGCACAACCCAAGGACTACGAAGCTCGCATGTTGGCCGATCGCGTGCGAGCCATCGGCACCGTTTGGCTCGGACAAACCACCGGCTGCGCCCAATGCCACGATCACAAGTTCGATCCGATCGCGATGCGGGACTTCTATGCGCTCGGCGCTTTCTTTGCGGATATCCAAGAAGGGATCATCGCACCGCGCGAAGAAGGAATGGCGGTGATGACCGACGCGCAGCGCGCGAGGTTGAGCGAACTAGACGAAGCCTTGAACGCTGCCAAAAAGCGAGTCGCAGCCATCGCGAACGAACTCGATGCGGCGCAGAAAGCATGGGAAACGAGTTTGGTCGAATCCGAACAGACCTTGCCCGAGCTCGCACCGAATGCATCGGCCGACGATGCGCAGCTCAAGCTCGCCAAATCGGTGGCCGCCGGTCTACGGGCCGAGAAACGCACCCCGCAGCAGCAACAAGACATCCAGAGGTACTTTCGCGGCCTGCCGACGGCTCCCTTTACGGAGGAACGCTCCCAATTGGCGACCGCCGAGAAGGCTCGCAACGATTACTATCGCACGTTGCCCAAGACATTGGTGACCAAGAGCACCGACAAGAAGCGCACCGTAAGGCTCTTGCCTCGCGGCAACTGGATGGATGACACGGGCGAGATCATCCGACCCGCCTTGCCCAGTTACTTGCCCGCGCTCGGCATCGCACCGTCCGAGGGATCGGCATCCGGCGG
>JBKCUI010000234.1:0-2540 GCA_046318495.1 Pirellula sp.
ATTGAGGGGGCAATGATTGGTGAGGATCCCCGCCTTCTCTCGGCGACTCGGTCTACTTTCATCTGACATTTCTTTGCTGTCGCTGCGGTTCGATCAGGATCGCCCTCGTACCGAGAGCTCAAGAAGCTTTGGCACCAGTCCAGTTACCTTGGACCAATTGCCAAGTTCGCATTCCGACCGTGGTCTGACGCCTTGTGGAACCGTGCGATGAAGATGCGATGGGTCTGCATTCAACGAAACGTTATGCGTCGTTTTAGACCGCCCCAAAGGGGCATTCTAAGGAAGCCCAGGGCAACGCCCTGGGGGACAAGTCCGTCGAGATGGTGTGAGCCCTGAAAGGGCGACCTAACCGCATCGCTTTGTCGATCCGAAGAAGATTGAAACGCCGTCGTTATTTCGGGCCTACAGTCCTGCCGATTTTGGTGGCGAAAGACCCAGGGCGTTGCCCTGGGCTACCTTATTCAGCCCCGTTGGGGCAACGAACCAACCGCCTCTTATACGTATCGGATTGCACGTGGAATTTCGCAAAGCAAGTTGGCAGTGGGACTGCGTTCAATGGGCCGGGCAAAGGTGGTTTGGCGTGGCGAGAGTGCCATCGGCCAGAAACGCACGTCTCCAGTTTTGGATCAAGGTATACGGAACGCCCAAATCGCAAGCCGCCTCGGATACCGACAACCCGCCCTGGATGACCTTGTTGATGGCCGCGAGCTTGAATTCGCGGCAGAACGACCGACGCTTGTTCATGAGTGAATTTCCTCTGAAGTCCATGAGGACATAAGGTGACTCACTGTCTACCAACGTTGGGGAAGTTCTGAGCCGATGCCTATTGGATCTGCAATTGGACCTCCTTGATGAACCAGGAAAACGACGAGCGACTGTGGATTTCCATGTCATTGGTAATCGACCCGTCTTGGTTCCTACAGCCAACGCGGATCACCATCCAGTCGCCAGCGTTGACGGGGCCGTCGCTAAAAAGCGTCATCCAAAGACGAGTCCCCGGAAGAATGAACTGCTCGTTCAGGTTGGCTGAATCATCTGTATTCCAACTGAAGTTGGATGCCAAACCGAACGATGGGCCCCGTACATTGGGATGCAATACATGCATCATCAACATCCCCTGTTGTGAGGTTCTGGAATCGGATACGCCCCATTCATCCAAGACCTGCAGTTGGTGACGGGCCTCACCGCAATCCGCCACGATCGTGGCTCTTACCAATCCGGTCGCTGGTGCTTGATACCAGAAAGCAACTTGCGTGTCGGCAATGACGCTACCAGCATCAAAGTCGCTGGCGTCCCAGTCGTCCAGCGTGATGATGTTGCCAACATGCCCCGTATTCGCATCGAGGAGCGCGGTCCGGTTGGTTTGAAATCCTGCAACCAGGCCATGGTCCAAGCCAATCTGCCAACCGCTAAAAGGCGGACCGACGGTTGCAACCCGACTGTTGGCGGATACGGGGCGATAGTCAGCGAACTCAGCCTGGCCCGAGACATGCGTAAAATTGAGAAGCGCCACATCCAGCCGCAAGTGCTTCCGCAATTCACGCAGTTTTTCCGCTGAAACGCCTCGCTCTTCTAGAAGCCGTTGTATTTGCTCCGTCTGCAGACGGACGAGTTCCGCCCGGTACATGCCATTGCGACGGACTGCAGATTGCTTGGTGACAGCCTCGACGCGAAGATCTTGCTGGAGTCGCTGAAACAGTGCATAGTTTTCCGCTCCCAACTGCTGTCGGATTTTTTCACGCTGATGGATCAAACTGGCACGAATAGCTTTCTTCTGTGATTCTCGGTGTTCTGCCGCCGCTTGCTCTGCCGCAAGCCACTGCTCCTCCGCAGCGAACACCTCTTGCTCAGTGCGTTCAGGATGGAATGGCATCCGAAATTCAATGTGCGGTGATGTCACGATTCGAACCTCCTCAACAAATTGACAAAGCATGCGAGTCAGGATGGAGCGTTTCTGTCGCACAATTCTCGCGAGGGGACGGCAAGTAAAGAGAATGGTCAAAACGCCCAGCACGCTCTGAGTCTACCGAGACCGGCCCGACATCACAAACATTTCGGCGAAGCAGCGAAACAATCGCCCCATTCAATGCGAAGCAACGACGTTTCTGTGCAGGCAAATTCTTGACATTCCCCACGGCCGCGTTCCGAACCCATGACCTGCGGCGCCGCTACAGCGAAGGGAAAGAGTAAGCAAGCCGCCTCGAGCACGCATTGATTTCAAACCCCGGGTCTTCGTTGGCTCCGGGCGAGTCGTTTGGAGTCTTGCGAAGTTAGACCGATGTTCCTACTTATTGGTTTCTCGCCCAGTTTCCCAACGGTGCCGCGGTATCTCGGCCATGCGAGATTGAGCTTCCGCACCGTCTCAGAACCGTACGAGCGCAATTAACCCATACGGCTTCCAGCTATAACCTGACTACACAATCGTACCTCCTAACGCCTTGCCTAGCGTTACGTCGCTATCAAACCTGTCAGCTTCACTGGATTGGCCGATGGCATTCGGTCCATACATCGATACGAGCTTTCCCAAGTCCAGGCCGTCT